>CAZIXI010000264.1:0-4564 GCA_964543115.1 uncultured bacterium | reverse complement strand
GGCACATCACAGGTAAAAGGATTTAAACCCAGCGTTCCAATCCCCCTAGTGACCACCAAACGAACATAAGCATCGCGTAATTTGTTCAAACGAACAGTTCTTACAACAGCCTGGCCAAGATCCTCTTTACTCAGCGGGATAGTTAACATAATGCTTTTAGCCGATTCAAACAGTCTTTCGATATGTTCGTCAAGTTTAAAAACCCTGCCATTATAGGCCCGGATCCCTTCAAAAACACCATCACCATAAAGTAATCCATGATCAAACACTGATATTCTGGCGTCACGCTTAGAATAATATTTACCGTTCATGTAAATCTTCATAAAACCTCCGTCCACTTAATTGCGAATAACACCGTCCTGCAAATACACTACCCGCTGTGCCCGTTTCGCTAATTCTTTATTATGAGTAACAATTACTATCGTCTGGCCTAATTCTTTATTTAACTGCGCCAAAAGAGACCAGATCCTTTCTGCCGCTTCAGAATCCAAGTTTCCCGTGGGTTCATCAGCAAGCAATAATTCCGGCCGGTTAATCACTGCCCGGGCAATCGCCACCCGTTGCTGTTCCCCGCCGGAAAGCTCTCCCGGCCGGTGCCGCAAACGATGGGCCAAACCCACCAGCTCCAGAATCTCCTCTGCTCGCTTCCGCAACACCCGGTTCGGACGAAAACGCCCTTTGGCCAAAAGAACAGGAAAATATACATTCTCTAATACTGTGAAATCCGGCAATAAATTATAAAACTGGAAGACAATGCCTATTTTCTGCCCGCGTATCTTTGTCTTTCTCCGGGATGCTCCTTTCCTAAACGTCTGGCCCTTAAAGACAATTTCTCCCGCTGTCGCATCATCAAGTAATCCCAAGATATGGAGCAACGTACTTTTCCCGGCGCCGGAGGGCCCCAGTATCGCCAGGATCTCACCGGAATCAATATTAAGATTAATATCTCTTAATACAGATATTTCTGTATTATCTAATAAATATGATTTGTAAATACTTTTTGCGGTTAAAATAGTCACTCTTCTTATTTTCTATCCTGATATTTACTCATATCTCAAAGCATCTACAGGATTTAATCTAGCAGCCTTCCAAGCTGGGTACCATGCACTTACGATGCTAAGTATTATAGCACAAAGCGCAATTACTGTAATGTCAAAAAAGTTCACCTTAACCGGTATTTCCTGAAAATAATAGATATCAGGGGGAAATAACTTGTAACCAAATACTTGCGAAATCCAGGATTCAATCGCACTCAATTTAAGGGTAAGCCCTAAACCAGCCCCAACACCCAGGGCTGTGCCCACAACACCGATAAGCAGCCCCAACAGAATAAAAACAATTGCCATAGTGAAACTTGTTGCACCAATTGACTTTAAAATACCAATATCTCTTGTTTTCTCCATCACCATCATGATTAATGTGCTGATTATATTGGTGGCCGCAACAACAATAGCTAAAGCTAATAAAATAAACATAACCCTTTTTTCTGTCTGTAAAGCGGCAAATAACCGTTTATTCAAATCCATCCAGCCACGTACCCGATAGGGATAACGAAAGGTATTCTTGATTAATTTTTTTACCGCGGGTGTCATATCCGCATCGGTCAATCTCAGATTGATCCCATGCACACCGGTTCCTAAAGCAAATAACTCCTGTCCGTAATCCAGGGGGACATAGATCAAGGCGGCATCGTATTCATACATCCCGGAATCAAAGATACCCACAATCTCCGCATCAGTAATCTTCGCCCGTGCTTCCCGAAGTTCTTTCCAGGAAAGATCTTCAATCGGTGTTGGTGAATAAATCTGCAAATAATCACCTAAGTGCAAGCCATAATGCCTGGCAAATTCTTTCCCCACCATGACCTGATGACCCTTTTGGGGCATAATTCCTTCTTCGAGATAGTAACCGATTTTAGAGACATCACTTTCAGCTTTTTCGTCTATACCTCTTAGGTATACCCCGGCTATTCTATCACCGGCCTTCACAATCACCTGTCCGGAAACATAGGGAGCAAGCGCCTCAACATCCTTAGTTGCCGCAAGTTGCGGAATAATCGCAGAATAATCATCGATAAGACTTTCGGTAGTACTGAAATTAATGTGGGCATTCACCCCAAGAATCTTTGTTTTCAATTCCTCGTGAAAGCCACTCATGACAGCAATAACCACTATTAACACCATCACGGAAATCGCTATCCCGCCAACCCCCAGACAGGTAATTACAGAGATAAATCTCTCTTTTCGTCTTGAAAATAAATAGCGTAGACTAATTTTTAGAGGCAACAACATAATAAATCCTTCTCAGGAAGAAATTTTTACTTATTGAATCACTTGGCCGCAGGACGCAGTTGGGGAAAAAGAATTACTTCACGAATAGATTCCTTGCCGGTAAGCAACATGACTAGACGGTCAATCCCTATACCCAGGCCGCCAGCCGCAGGCATGCCATATTCCAGGGCCGTAACATAATCTTCGTCCATTTGCCGATTACCGGTTGGATCAGTGTCGAGCTGTTCCTGAAAGCGTTTCTTCTGTTCCTGCGGGTCATTTAACTCCGAATAGGCATTGGCCAGCTCAATCCCATTCACAAAGAGCTCAAACCGTTCAGCACAACGAGGTTTGTCTTTCCGTGGCTTAGCCAGCGGACACAATTCAATCGGATAATCGGTAATAAAAGTCGGCTGGATTAACTTATGCTCCACTTTAACCTTAAATATTTCTTCAACAATTTTTGCCGGCGTAAACCCCGTTTCTATTTCCACCCCCAACTCTCCGGCAATCCGAGAATAATCCTCTTCCTTTTCCTTAAATAAATCAATATCCGTTTGTTCGGCAATCGCCTCATACATCGACATCCTCTTCCACGGACGTTTAAGCTGAATCGTCTGCCCTCCATCCTGCTTTACTTCCAGGGTTCCTAAGATCTTTTCAGCAACTGCAGTCAGCAATAATTCCGTCAGCTCCATCATATATGCATAATCCTGATAAGCCGCGTAAACTTCCAGCATGGTAAACTCGGGATTATGGGAGCGGGAAATACCTTCATTTCTAAAATTCCTGTTTATTTCATAGACCTTCTCTAAACCACCGACCAGCAGCCTCTTGAGGTATAATTCCGGCGCAATACGCAAGTAAAGATCAATATCCAGGGCCGCATGATGGGTAATAAACGGTTTAGCCACCGCTCCTCCCGGGATAGACTGCATCATGGGAGTTTCGACTTCAATAA
The DNA here is from genome assembly GCA_964543115.1 of uncultured bacterium. Lineage (GTDB taxonomy): Bacteria > Auribacterota > CAZIXI01 > CAZIXI01 > CAZIXI01 > CAZIXI01. The sequence continues at coordinate 1,333 of CAZIXI010000264.1, read as the reverse complement.
AACCTTTTTTATTTAAAATATCTCTGATCTCGGCAATAATCTGAGACCGCTTAATAAACACTTCTTTTACCTCCTGATTCACCATAAGATCAAGATAGCGCTGACGCAATCTAAGCTCTATATCCTTCAGACCGTGCCATTTTTCCGGCAAGGGCCGCAAGGCCTTACTGAGATATTGAAAGTCATCTACCAGTATCGTCGGTTCACCGGTGCGCGTCTTAAAGAGAGAACCCTGTATGCCAAGAATATCGCCGATATCTACAGTTCTAAAAATATTAAATTTTTCTTCAGAAAGTTTATCTTTGCGCACATAGAGTTGTATCTTGCCGCTAAAATCACGCAAATCACAAAAAGCCGTTTTACCATGACCGCGTTTAGTCATTATCCTGCCGGCAACCGCTACCTTTTCTTCCTCTCGGAAATTATCCAGATAACTCCCGACAGAACCCGTAGTCTCAAACTTCCTGCCGTAAGGCTCTATGCCCTGGTCAATTAATTCTTGCAGTTTTTGTTTCCGCTGCACAATCTGTTCTTCCATTCTACCTGCCTTTACTCTCCTGACTTCTTTTTCTTGTCCTTGAGATAATCACTCACGTCCTCTACCCTGTTCAACACTTTCGGGGCAACATAGAGCCTGGCCTTCTGCTGAATAGCAAGAGCAATGGAATCGCTTGGCCGGGCATCCACTTCGATGATCTTCTTCCCCAGCTCGTTTTCTTCCTTGATAAAGATACGCGCATAAAAAGTATTGTTTTTGAGATCATTAATAACAACCTTCTCGATCTTCGCGCCCAATCCCATAAAAATATTACCGATTAGATCATGCGTCAACGGACGCGGCTTAGCAACACCCTGATGAAACATCAAAATTGCAGAACCAACATCAGGCCCGACAAAGATTGAAAATGTTTTCTTAGCCGTCCCCAGAAACAATGTACACTCCAGAGGAGACGCCTCTATCCCTTTTAACTTGACCTCAATCAATCCATTCCCCTGCATAAATCTCCCTCTCTTCTTTCTTAATAAGTTTTATATTTGCCATCTCCGGAAATAGTACCTCTGATAACTTCTCCCTCTTCCTTCATTGGTTTTATCTCTTTCCTCTCTTCCGGCAGGGGATAGGTTTTATACTGAGCTCCGCCCCCCTTTATTTGCGGACGAATGCGTTCACCTCTGTCTTCTTCTTCTTCAACGTCTTCCAGTATCTCCTCCTGTTCCCTGATTGAAGGCCCCGTAAAATACTGATCACGAGCATCCGTTAATTGCTGAAACTCTGAAACCAGAGAACGTAAATCATCAATCAACTGCCCCATAATCTCCATTCGCTGTTCAC
>CAZIXI010000263.1:0-4607 GCA_964543115.1 uncultured bacterium | reverse complement strand
ATTACCGTTAACATCAATCTTCGCGAAAGCATAATTGATATGCGATGTACCGGAGTCCGAGTTTTAAGCCGGAGTCTATCGCGGCGGATAAGGTAACGCATATCAATTATGCTTTCGCGAAGATTGATGTTAACGGTAATATCAGTCTGACGGATTCCTGGGCGGATGTTGAGTACAGGGATGACTGGAACACGCAGAAACCGTATTGGGGGAATTTCCGCCAGCTGTATGATCTTAAACAGGATCATCCGCAGTTAAAGGTGCTTATCAGTATTGGCGGCTGGACGTTGTCCAATGAGTTTTCGCCGATGGCGGCTAGTGCGCAGGCGAGGGCGAATTTTGTCCAGCAGTGTATTGAGTTTTGTGAAACATATGATTGTTTTGATGGTGTGGATATTGATTGGGAGTATCCTTGTTTCAGTGCCCATAACGGGCAACCGGAGGATAAGGAGAATTTTACTAAGTTATTGCAGGAACTGTACGCGGCTCTAAAGGCGCATGATCCGCCGCTCCTGCTCACGATTGCCGCGCCTGCCGGGAATTGGCATTATGAAAATATTGAACTGGAGAAGATTCATCAGTATTTGGACTGGATCAATCTGATGACTTATGATTTTCATGGGGCGTGGGGTGGGTCGGAGGATAGTGTTACGAATCATCAGGCGCCTCTTTATGCTGCTCTTTACGGTAGTGATAAGTCTAATGTGGATAGCGCGGTGCAGGGGTATCTCGCTAAGGGTGTTCCCGCTGAGAAGCTTGTTGTTGGTCTGCCGTTATACGGCAGAAGTTACGCTGGTGCGGTGTCAACGGCTGATGGATTATACAGTGCTTATTCCGGGATTGGTTCGGGAACAACTGCTGAACAGGGGGTAAGGTTTTTTTCTGATATTAAGAATAATCTGCTGAGCGAGTACACGATGTACTGGGATGTGGATTGCCGGGTGCCTTATCTGCATAATGAAAACCCGCAGAGTCCGTTGTTTGGGGAGTTTATCTGTTATGATGATGAGGTTTCGATTGAGGAAAAGTGTGTATATGTTAAAGAGAATCAGCTTGGTGGTGTGATGGTCTGGGAACTGGGGTTAGATACCTGGGCTACTGGTAACTGGGACGCGGTGTCGGTGATGGAAGAGGAATTGAAAGACAGTCTATAATAGCAGTTCCAAACTTTGCTTAGGAAAATTAATTAATAACGCAAAGGTCGCAGAGTAGACGCAGAGAACGCAGATATTTATATAATTAATTCTCTGCGACCTCTGCGTGTACTTTGTGTTCTCTGCGTTCATGAAAAACATTCATAAAAATATAAATGTTTTTCATTTTTTGGCCCTCTGAGAGGATTAATATAAGGTATTCAAATGGTTAGTTTGGTGATGTTTTTCTTTACTGCTTCGGCGGATTGTTCGAGGGCGGTTTTCTCTTCTCCGTTAAGGGGGAGTTCGACAATTTTCTCTGCTCCGCCGGCTCCCAGTACTACTGGTACGCCAAGATAAATGTCTTTTATTCCGTATTCACCCTTTAAATAAGCGGCGCAGGGTAGCTGCTGTTTTTTGTCTTGCAGAATCGCGCTGACCATTTCAACGACGGCGGCGCCGGTGGAATAATAAGCGCTGCCGGTTTTTAATAAACCGACGATTTCGCCGCCGGCTTTACGGGTTCGTTCTGCTAAAGCGGCTATCTTTTCTGCGGGGAGTGTTTCTGTCAGTGGTTTACCGGAAACGGTGCTGTAACGGGGCAGGGGGACCATGCTGTCACCGTGGCCGCCAAGGACGAGGGCCTGTACTTCTGCGGGCGGAATATTAAGTTCCAGGGCAATAAAGGCGCGCAGGCGGGCGCTGTCCAGTACGCCGGCCATGCCGATTACCCGGTGGCTGGGGAATTGACTTATTTTTTGGGCTAGATAGGTCATGATGTCTAATGGATTGGTGACCATGATGATTATGGCCTGTGGTGAGGCCTGGCTTGTTGCCCGGACAACTCCTGTTATTATTTGGGTGTTTTTGGCGAGTAGGTCGTCTCGGCTCATGCCGGGTTTGCGGGCCAGACCGGCGGTGATGACTACGATGTCGGAGTCTTTGGTCGCCTGGTAGTCGTTACTGCCGGTTATGCTGCCGGTAAACCCGCGTACTGGACCGGCTTCTGTCATGTCCAGGGCTTTGCCTTGCGGCAGTCCTTCCACGATGTCTACGAGTACTACATCTGCGAGTTTGTCTTCGGCGATGTACTGGGCAATGGTGGCGCCGACGTTGCCGGCACCGATTACGGATACTTTTTTTGTCATTTTTGTTCTCCTTTTTCCCGGCTTTTAAGGAAATCGTCGAATTCGTGTTTCAGGTGCAGGAGCTTTTCTTCGGTGCGCAGGCATTGCTCGACGTAGGTCTGTGACAGCCGGTCTTTGGCTTTGTGGATGATCTTGTTTATGTTTGCGGCTACGCCGCTGATATCATTATTGGGGATACTGTGGTAGATTGTTTGCAGGATGTTTTCTGACAGGCTGTTCAGGAAATGCTGCATTTCTTCCAGGCCGTAACCATCCTGAAATCCTTTGACGGCGATGGCTTCTGCCTGTTTGCTGAATGGTGTGGCGCTATTTTTGTTCAGGGATTGTAAAAATGAATTGAATAGTTCTTCTACATGCTGGGCCAGATCGGGTAGGGCCATCAGGCTGTAGTGTTTACTCTTGGAATTGTGCAGCTGCTGGGTGGTGCGGTCGATGATCTTATGCTGAAATTCTGTGATGAGCTGGGGAGTGGTTTTTTTCATGTGTTTTCCTTTATATAGGTATTAGTATTTAATAATATTTTTTCGATTTGGGAAAGCATTTTATTTATGTAGGCTTTAGTCTGGCCGCTGCTTGATTTTCTTTCGGTTTCCAGCCCAGTTTCGATTTCTTTAAGAAAATCACGGATTGTTGTATAGGGAACGGGTTGGGGGTTATCGGCCCAGGCTAGTAATTGTTTTTCTATCTCTTTGTGGCAGGCTAGATTGGGGCATTCCTGGGAGAGGTCAAGTACTTCGGGGTTATACGATTGCTGGAAGCCTTTTAAGGCGACGATCAGGGGTTCGTAGTCATGGCTGTAAAAGAGGCGGGGAAACTGGAACTCTACTACTTTGTTCGTTTCTTCGGATAGTTCGTCCGGGCGGTGGTAGTTTAACCGTGAAAAGGTAAGGCCGGTATAGATGTTGATTATTTCTTTCTGCTGGATGCGCCGTTCGCGCAGTATCCCTTTATAATCTTTTTGCAGGTCGCCGCCAAGCATGAGCAGGCAGATCAGGTGGTCGGGATTGCGTAAGGGTGGTTGGGGTTTGTCTTTGGGGACTTGAATGGATATGTGCAGGCTGTGTGGTTTTATGTCGAGGAATTTTACTCCTTGTTCGATTAGCCGGGCCAGCAGCCAGGGATCGGCGGTTGTGGGGACGGAGGTGTCTTCAATTAATTTGTAACGGCCCAGGGCGAGTTCCAGAAACCCGCGGCCGGTTTTTTCCAGGGAGGTGAGTAGGCTGTGATCGTCGATATAACCGCCGAGTTTCCAGAACCGGCGGTTAAGGTCGAATTTGTTGAAGTAATAGAAACTGTCGTAAATTTTGTCCTGGCCGGGGGTGGAGTTGACTGCTAGGTGGCCGATGTTGCTGAATTCCAGTTCTACCCCTAGGGGAACGGCGCCTTCCTGGAAGTTGGCGTGGATGTTGTTCAGGCAGGATTTGGCTTTTACGGAATCGTAGATTTCATCGGCGGTGAAGATGGACCCGATTAGATAGTCGTGATAGTCAAAGTCCGGCCGGTACTGGTCTATGCCCAGGGTTTTGAACATCATGTTTACGGGGGTGGTGGCGGAATTGATGATTTCGAGCGCGGCCAGGGCGGAGACGGCGTTTTCATAGTAGGGGTATTTAACGGCTACCATTTGGGGGAAATCTTCTTTTAGCCGGTCTTCTATCTGATTGAAAAGTACTTGTTTAATGATTAATCTAATATAGGCGTTTATATAAGGAAATACGTTCTTCTCTTTTTTAACCCAGTCAAGTGAGGGGATGAGTGTTTTTTCCAGGCCGTATTTGGTGGTGAACACGGAGATGTCCGGGTTGTGCAGGCGGGTCTGGACGAGTTCTTTTACTGTTCGGCCGATAAACTCTTTTTGGGCCCGGCCTTCAAAGGGGAGGAATTTATTTTCCGGTTTGCGGCCGCGCGAGGAGGTTTGTTTGAGTAACTGGTGCTCTATAAAGGATTGGATCTCTTTTTCAATGTAATGCTCGATTCGTTCATGGATCTCGATGTCAATTTCAAAACGCTGCCAGATGACGTCCAGGTTGCCTGTATAGGTGTGGGCGGAGACGGGTTTGCCGGCGACTGTAACGGTGACTTTTTCGCGGAAGTAGAGGTTGCCTTCGTCTTCGTATTTATCGATTAGGTTGAGGGATTCGTTGTCTACTCCACTAATAATAAAACCTTCTACCCGGTCGCCTTCCCGGGGGACAATAAAGGGGTAGGCCCGGCGCAGGTCGATCTTGTGGTAGTTATGCAGGATGGCTTTTTTTCGCGGCCGGGGTTTGCCGGTTATGCTCTTGAAATTGCCCGGATCTATGAGGGTGCCGTAAACAAAGAGCTT
>CAZIXI010000262.1:0-4608 GCA_964543115.1 uncultured bacterium | reverse complement strand
AACGATTTTCATAATTTAGGTGGATCAGACCTTACGTTGACGACGACAGAAATAGCTGCTATGGGTTTTTTGAACGAAGGAAGCCTTCCTGCTGCGGAGACAGATCCTACAGTAGACCTTGCGAAGCTGCAGTCTCTGGTTATTAATGATTTTCATAATTTAGGTGGAGTGGACGCGGATACCCAGTTGACCAAGGAGCAAATAGCTGAAATGGGGTTTGTAGATTTCAGTGATGAAGATGCTGACATTTCTGTTCCATTCCCCAACGGCACAACGGCAATCACCAGGCAAGGGCTACCGGTCACTGATGAAAATATGGAAGCCGATACAGTGGTTAGTTTTCTCAACGCTGTGTTTTTTCCGGCCAAACCGCCAGAGGCCTCGTTGTCCATCCAGGGTTTAACGACGCGGGAATACGGAGAAGATACAGCTTTGACACTTAACTGGACGGCAACCAAACAGGATAATGATATTACCTCAACTACCCTGGAGGTAAGTTCCGGAACTGGAACGGTAGGGTCGTTACCGGCACCTGATGGCGGAACACAGAGCGGGAGTGTGGCTGCTGAGTCAAGTGGTAATATAGCACAGGTGCAAAATAGCACTACATTTAAATTGACTGTGAGTGACGGCGAAACTTCCCCGGCAACGGCTACGGCGACAATGTATTGGAAGCATAAAAGGTATTGGGGCGTGACTAATAAATCCGCTGATGAATGGGCTTTAACTGATTATGACAATTTCTCTGGCAGTGATGATTATAAGCTTTCTGGCAGTGGTGAGTTTTCAACAGCTAAATCAAAAATGGAAATATCGCTCTCGCCTGAGAATGAATACATTTTCTACCTGTACCCGAAAAGTTTTGGTGCGTTAGGCAGCGGTATTGCTTTGACCGGAGATTTTGGCTATATAGCTATTTCGCCCAAGACGATAACTTTTATGAACTGGTCAGATGGAGAAACAGAATATTATCTGTACGTAACGCCGAATGCTTATAACTCCAGCTTTAGCAATATTTGTATTAAGTAGTTGATACCCAAAGTTTGCATCAAGGTCTGGATACGGGAAATCCGTTGGTAGTGTGCGGCTGTAGGGGCCGGGCCTGCCCGGCCTGTTTAGCCGTGAACCAAAACAGGGGGTAAATTATGCAAAGAAATCCATTGATCAAAATACCGATTGTGTTTTTTTGTGTCAGTTTGCTGGTTTTGCTGGCTCACAGCTCTTTTGCCGGAATAGAGCTTGGTGATACAATTACCTCTACCGGCGAGTACGCTGTTGTTGACGCCAACCAGCTGCGTGGCGGGAGTCATACGGTTTCAGATATGACTCTGATGTATACAATCCCTCTAGCCCGGCTTAAAGAAGGAATGTCGGTTTGGGTGGTGGATGTTGACTCTGCCACGGACGGTAAGCAAGGAAAAATGTTCAGATTGAATAAGCCGGTAGGCGAAATTATAACGCCGGATCCTGATGATCCTGAAGTAATAACCAGTGATATTGACTGGGATGAAGTATCCGCAGGATTAGTTGATCTCTCAGATCACAGTGTAATTGAGCTTGATGATGTAACCGATGCCGGTAGTGGAGAGATAATAACAGCAGCTGAACGGTCGCAATTGAGCAAGGCCTACAGCTGGGGTGACCATGCGGGGAAATACCTGACTTCATATACAGAGACAGACCCTGTTTTTGCTGCTAGTGATGCGGCTGGGATAAGTTATTCTCAAATTGTTAACTGGAGCAACGCCTACATTTGGGGTAACCATAATGCTGCGGGGTATTTAAAAAGTCTTGCCGATCATAGTGTAACTGAGCTTAATGATGTAGCCAGTGCGGGAAGCGGAAGTATAATCACCGTTGAAGAAAGAGAAAAATTGGAGGGAATCGCTGCCGGGGCGGAAGATACCACAGATGATTCCTGGACAGGAACAGAAAATGTTTACACAAATACAGGCAATGTCGGTATCGGAACAAATAGTGTTCCAGCTAAGCTAACAATCTTTCAGGAAGCAGATACCGTCGATAATGCCACTCTTGATAAGTATGGTCTTGTAATTGCAAATCCTGCCAATAATGATAATGAAGAGATTGGTTTAGGATTTAGGATTTCTAGTGCTATATCTGCCGCTAAAAAGCCTGGTGCGGCAATAACACATGAACGGACAGGCGGTGGTAGTAAAGGGAAAATGCATTTCAAAACCTATGATGGAACTAATTTAGCAACGAAAATGACGATAGATGAAGCTGGCAATATGGGTGTGGGGAAGATAACGCCGGAATACAAACTCGATGTGGAAGGTGCGGTTAATGCGGAAGAAATGTTTGTCGGGGGAAAAGCCGGTATCGGGACAACGGATCCCATAGCCAATTTAACAGTTTATCAAGAGATAGATACTCCGGATGATGCAACTGCTGATAAATTTGGTCTGCTAATCGCAAATCCTGAGAATGATACTAATGAAGAGGTTGGTTTAGGATTCAGGATCTCGACAACACTTGGCGAGAGAGTGCCGGGGGCGGCAATAACACATGAGCGGACAGGTACAAGCAGTATAGGAAAACTTCATTTTAAAACAGCAAATAGTGGGTATGATTTGAAGACAAGGATGACCATAGATGAAGAAGGCAGAGTCGGTATCGGGACAGAAGAATTTACTAATATTGCTGGGCAATCAAATGGTAGGTTGATAATCAAAGCAACGGGTTGGCCTGAAAGTGCCATTTCTGCTGAAAGTGATACTACTACTATCTATGCTAAGACCACTGGTAATTTGGCGAGTGCTATTAACGGTTATACTGCTGTTTCTGGCGGCGTAGGCGTGGAAGGTGGTAGTCCAAATGGTAAAGGTGTTTGGGGCTGGACCAATGATGGTCCATATGGTGTCTTTGGTTCAAATACTGAAAACACCGGTGTTTATGGCGAGGGTGGGCAAAGTGGAGTTAGTGGGGCTATTGGTGTCAAAGGTCATGCGTTTGGTGAGGGTACCGGTGTTTATGGTTCCGGGAAATATGGCGTCAAGGCGTCTGGAACATCTTATGATTTTTATGCGGTAGGCGGTGGGCCAAATTATGGTACCTTTACCGGGGCGCATGAGGTTAAACTTAGCCGCACTAGTACGGATATTACGTCAGGAATGATAGTCGTTATTGCCGGTCAGGCAGAAATACGGGACGGATCTATTTCTTCTACATTAGTATCAGTAGAACTGGCGGACCGGCCAATGGATAAACGGGTATTTGGGGTTTTTGTTGCTGAACAGGATCTGCCGGAGGATCATTGGTATACGCCTGGGGAAGGAGAAAGATTTGCCGCAGTAAATGCCTTGGGAGAAGGAGCGGTGTGGGTTACTGATGTTAATGGGCCAATTGAAAATGGAGACTATATCACTACTTCCGCTGTTCCCGGTTATGGACAGAAACAGGATGATGACTTTCTGCATTCTTATACAGTGGGTAAAGTATTGGGAGATGTGGATTGGGATCAGATAACTGATACTATTGAATATAACGGCAAAACCTATAAGAAATGCCTGATCGCTGTTACCTATCACTGCGGATAGGGAAGGTGAGGAATTCCTACACACCTGTTAAAAGAGCCATCCCTTCTGGAGAATCATCCTCAGTCAAGGGAACTCTTCTGCTGCGGCTTCCCCATAAAAGTTCATTTATCCAGGCTTCGTCCAGATCGTGGTTCTTTGCTCTATCAAAACAGTTTTCTCTACCCCTGATATTAATTACATATTCCGTTATCCCGAAAAACTCAAGCGCTGACCTTAATTCGGCGATCCGCATCAGGCATCGCCTGCTGTCTTCATCCCGGCCATCACTGGCGAGATCAAAAACAAATTTTTCTATACCATTATTCTTCAAATGCTCAATCAAATAATAGAGGTGCCTTGCTGACGCATGTACCCCTGCTTCCTGCAATATGCCCACAAAATGAGCATAGCCCTGTTTTCTAGCGGTGGCCAGATAGGCCTGAAGTGCTTTATTATCGACTATTTCTCTGGCAATACATTTTTTATCCATAACTCTGATAGTATGTTCAACAATGCGGCCGGCTCCCAGCGTCCAGGTGTTATATTCTGTTGATCCCATCTGGGAAGGATCAAGGCAAATAACCTCCATAACATCTGACCCCTCATATTCTGTCAGCCAATGTTCTTGCAGATAATTAACCAAAAAATATTTATCATTGAAATAGGGAGAATTCCTAAGTATGTTTACTCCTTCTTCGTAACCATATGTCTGGCTCGATCCTTCAACTCCATTATAATCATAAAGGACAATTTTTATACGATTATAAAGAGTCTCAGCAAAAGCCTTTTCATTTTGATCGAATTTATATAATATATCTGCTTTCGACTGCACTTCATGTCTGGGGGGCTCTTTTGCGGACCTTTCCTGTATTTCCTGTATGAGGCCTCCCCGCAACCCTGCGTAACGGCCCGAAGCCTTAAGAATAACATGTTTATCCCTATCGTATAATCCCTTAATCGTAGGAACCTTTCCTTTCTCCATCGCCACACCAAATGCATTCATTTCATCAGCAGAAGGATCCTCTCCAGCATTAACATGTCCAAATCCATCTAAAATAATCTGCCATAC
>CAZIXI010000261.1:0-4638 GCA_964543115.1 uncultured bacterium | reverse complement strand
CTGGAAGCGGATCCAGGTTTGAATGGCCGGCGGGCTGTGTAAAATCCGCCTGGCCTGGATATTATATACGGTAATATTCTTCGGCGGTAAACAAGTTACAGCGGATTCTCTGAACACGATTATTGGAGAAGTACAGCCTGGTTCTACCGCTGAGGAGATTGGTTTAAAGCCGGATGACCGGATAATTAAAATTAATGATAAGAAGATTGCTACCTGGGAAGAGCTGGTTTACGCCATTGCCCTGAACGAGAGGAAAGAACTGCAGGTAGAAGTTGAACGGCAGGGAGAAGTTTTTACCGTAAGCTCCGAACTTAAAACTGATCCCAAAACCGGTTTGCGCCGGCTGGGTGTTATGCCGAAAGATACGATTATTGTGGGCGGTGTGCTTAAGGATTCTCCGGCTGAAAAATCAGGTTTAAGAAAAGGGGACCAGATAATAGCGATTAACGGGCAAAGGCTATACCGTATCCAGGCTTTAATAAAAACCATTCAGGACAATGAAGGGCAGAAAGTTACTTTAACGGTGATGCGGGATGGTGAGCGGATACTTTTCAGTGAAGTACCCGCAAAGCTGGCCGGGCAGGAACATGCGGCGCTTGGTTTTTTGCCGACGACAAAATTTACCAGAGTTTATCCGCGTCCGGGAGAACAGTTTAAAAGAGATATCCTGCGTACCTGGCGCACATTAAAGGGATTGTTCGCCCGGCGGGTACCAATGAAGGCCCTGTCCGGTCCGGTGGGCATTATCGGGTTAATCGGGATGAGTGCCATGGTTGGCTGGGGAACATTTCTGTCTATTATGGCTCTGATCAGCCTTAATCTGGGGATCATTAATCTGCTGCCCATTCCTGTGTTGGATGGCGGTCATATAGTTTTTACCTTTGTTGAGGCAATCAGAAAAAAACCGCTGAGTGTTGCTTTAATGACAAAGATCCAAAATGTATTTATGTATCTGATAATCGCCGTGGCGGTGTATGTGAGCTATCATGATGTTTTAAGGTTTATCGGTAAATGAAAAGTGTAAGCAGGCATAAAACTAAGGTTATTAAGTTAGGCGGAGTGGCTATTGGCGGGAATAATCCGGTCAGTATTCAGTCAATGACCAAAACCGATACGCGTGATGTGCGGGCAACGGTAAAGCAGATCAAGAGGCTGGAAGATATTGGTTGTGAGATTATCAGGGTTGCCGTGCCGGATGCAGAATCAGCCCGGGCCCTGGCAAAGATAAGACAGAGAATTACCATTCCCCTGGTTGCCGATATCCATTTTAATTGGCGGCTGGCAGTAGCGGCCATGGAGAATGGCGCGCAGGGAATCAGGATTAATCCCGGCAATCTGGGTCAAGGATTAACGGAAGTGGTTAAGGCGGCGAGAAAGAAAAAGGTGCCCATCCGGGTGGGTGTGAATTCCGGTTCCTTAGATAACAAATACACTAAAGTGACGGAAAAGGCGCTGGCGGCCAGCGCGCTTGGATATATTCAGCGGATTGAGGATCTTGGTTACCGGCAACTGAAGATTTCGGTTAAGGCTCCTGATATCAAAATGACGATTGCCGCTTATCGTTTACTGGCTGAAAAAACGAATTATCCCCTACATCTTGGCCTAACCGAGGCCGGTACCCTGCTGCCGGCAGCGGTAAGATCTTCAGCGGCCCTGGGAGCGTTATTAATGGATGGAATAGGGGATACAATTAGAATATCAGTAACTGGAGATCCGGAACAGGAAGTGTTAATTGCCCGGGAATTGCTGCAGAGCCTGGGATTGAGGAAATTCGGGCCGCAGATTATCAGTTGTCCCACCTGTGCCCGTTGTCAGGTGGATTTAGTTAAGATCGTTAACGATTTAGAAAAAAAACTCGCTGCTCGCCGGGTAACGTCTCTACGTACTTCGCCGAAAGTGGCTGTTATGGGCTGTGTGGTTAACGGTCCCGGAGAGGCCAGGGAGGCGGATATTGGTATTGCCTGCGGCCGGGGAAAAGGTGTATTATTTAGGAATGGAAGGCAGATTGGGACTGTGCGGGAGAGAGAAATTGTAAAGAGTTTATTAAAGGAAATTTGATATGCGTTGGACTAAATATTTTATTCCTACTCTAAGGGAAGATCCTAAGGAAGCGGAGGTTGCCAGCCACCGGTTAATGATGCGGGCGGGATTAATTCAGAAACTGGCCGGCGGCCTTTATTCTTATTTGCCGTTAGGGTTCCGCGTTATAGAGAAGGTTTCCCTGATTGTCCGGGAAGAGCTGAATAAGAAGGGAGCGCTGGAGCTGCAGATGCCGATTTTACAGCCGCGGGAAATCTGGGAACGCAGCGGCCGCTGGGGCACGATGGGCCCTTTAATGATGCGCTTTAAGAACCGGGAGGAAAAGGATTTTGTTTTAGGGCCCACACATGAAGAGATCATTACTGATATTGTGGCCAAGAGTATCCGTTCATATCGTGACCTGCCCAAAAACCTCTATCAGATCCAAACGAAATTCCGAGATGAGATCAGACCGCGCTTTGGCGTTATTCGGGCCAAGGAATTTATTATGAAAGACGGTTACAGTTTTCACACCACGGATGCCAGTGCCGAAGATGAATACAAACAGATGTATGATGCCTATAGTAAAATATTCGAGCGTTGCGGGCTCGCGGCCCGGCCGATTGAGGCGGATACAGGGGTAATGGGCGGAAACCAGAGCCATGAATTTACCGTGCCCGCCCCCAGCGGTGAAGACGTTATTGTTGAGTGCCGAAAATGTAATTACGCGGCTAATCTGGAATTAGCTGTACGCAAAGCCAAAAACAGCCAGGATCAAGGATCCGGTGCCCGAGAGCTGGAAGAAGTGGATACACCGAATTTGAAGAAGGTAGAGGAATTGACTAAATTTTTTAAGTGCAATAGTTCAAATTTTATTAAAACCCTGATTTACAAAATAAACGGGGAACCGGTAGCGGTGCTGGTTCGTGGTGATGTAGAGATCAGTGAGGCCAAGCTGAGGCGGCAGTTGCAGACGGTTGATCTGGAGCTGGCGGATGAGCCCGCCATTGAAGAATCCACTAAGGCGCCGGTGGGATTTGCCGGGCCGGTGGGTCTCTCCGGGATGAAAATAATTGCTGATGAAAGTATCCAGGGGATGGCTAATGCCATTACCGGCGCTAATAAGAAAGATAAGCATATAAGGAACGTGAATGTGGGGCGGGACTTTGAGGTAGAGGAATTTTTTGATATTGGCGCGGCCCGGGCAGGAGATTTGTGCCGAAAATGCGCTCAGCCGTTAACATTTTCACAGGGAATTGAGGTGGGGCAGGTGTTCAAGCTGGGTACTAAATACTCGCAGGCGCTGGGAGCGGAGTTCTTAGATGAAAAAGGGCAGAAACTGCCGATGATCATGGGCTGTTACGGTATTGGGGGCAGCCGCACAGATTATTGAATGTAATAATGATAAAGACGGGATCAGCTGGCCGTTATCCGTGGCGCCGTTTACGGTTGTTGTTATTCCGCTGAATTATAATGAAGAGCAGATAAAAGAAATCGCTGACACTATCTATCAGCAATTACAGGATCAGGGAGTAGAGGTATTATTGGATGACCGGGACGAACGAGCGGGGATTAAGTTTAAAGACGCTGATCTGATCGGTATTCCCGTTAAACTGATTATCGGTAAAAAGAACCTGGCCAACGGCCAGGTTGAAATAAAACTCCGCCGTGACGGTTCCACTCAATTAGTTTCCCCGCAGTCAGCAAGAGAGAAAATATCCGCTATTATTGCTGGTGGTTAGAGAAGCGCAAGAGTCAAATCGAGACTTGCTCCCCATTCAAATTCTAAACTCAAATAGGTTATTCTTCTTGCACTAACAGACCTATCCCTGGTGCTGTTTGTTTTGTAATGTCTTCTCTAGAGACAAACCTCACAGGCGCTTGTTTCCTCTGTCAGCAGCATACATTCAACAGCTGCTGGCTGATCTTTTAATAAAGGAAGACCGACAGAAGGATGGGCATCATTTTTACGTAAAACCATTGTTTGTATGCGAGAGCTCAGCAGGGCCCGATAGTGTGCCTGCAAAAAAGGAGTGGCTGTCTCAACTGCCTCTTCTGAAATTCCGGCATCCGCAATTAATGCTCCTTCAGAACCAGAAAAAACAGTTTCCCAGCCAACAGTTGCGCCTTGATACGATAAATCATCAAAATCAACATCAGCAGTGAGATTAGCAGTAAGGGCATACAAAAAGTCTTCAACAGCTTCCTCTTTCGTATGACCACGCCCGCAGACCCGCAAAGGGGGATTTTCCATGGTCTCAAGCATGTTGGTAAGAGGACTCCCATAATCATTAATAATAACCAGATCATATTGCAACCCTGCTATCTCCAGATACCGCCTATACGCTTGGGAACGCGGATAAATAAACTGCCGGATACGGCCACGGTCCCTGCGAGAAGCAAGCAATTGTTCCTGTCGCTGGACAAATTCCTGATCCTCTGGCACATGCCGTACATCAACGTATACTTCTAAAAACTGGAATATATTCTTTGCTTTTGTCTCTGTCATATCCACTGAAGAATACACCATCCGATAAATTTCTCTGTACACTTCTTTACTAACATACAACCTGTCAGGAGTTTCAGGCAGATTATATTTTTCCTGTAATCTCTGATCAT
>CAZIXI010000260.1:0-4654 GCA_964543115.1 uncultured bacterium | reverse complement strand
GATCCTCAATCTTAAAACTATCCATACTGTCACCGGTAAACATATTAACGCTTCGAACTGAGACCGCCTTCACCCCGTTACTTTCAGTATAGGTGCGCGTCTCCAGACAGAACTCGTCAAAGGCATTCAGCGGCTTAAACAACTGATATCCCAGATCCTCACTATAACCGTAAAAATAAATATCCGCGTTAGCCAATTCAGCCAGATTACCGGGACCGTAACTGACAAACCTGCGGGTTGTATAAGTACCGCTTTTATCCTCCGCCTGTTCATAAACATATTCCAGCACAATCGCCGGCTGCAGCATAAACCCCCGGCTGTCAGCGGTTATCGGTAGCGTATGCACATTGATCGCCTTTACTCCGCCCACCCGGGCCTCAATATCCTTAACAATATCCGCGTCCTGCCGCGACAGTTCCAGTTTGGCCAGCGCCGCCTTTAGCTGGAATTCTTCCAGGCTTTTTGCTAACACCCCTTTTTGTTCCCGCGTCAGCTCTTTCCGATCCAACATTTTTTTAATCAATATTTTCTTTGCCAACAGCAGTTCATAATTCCGCATAGATTCTTGTAAACTGGGGACAGCTAAATGACCATGTGATGGAAATCTCTGGAAAAAGTTATCCAGCCATTGATAAACTGTTTCTTTACCTTTCAATCCCTTCTCCCCAATACTCCCGGCAAATTTGTCTATCGCTGTGCGGGGGGAACTAATCTTTTTCTTCAGTTCTTCCCTTAATTCCCTTACCTCAGTCATAGTCCAGGCCAATACCTTTTCTAACAACTCTTCACTTATACCCGCAGTAAGAAGAATCTCCAGCTCTGCTGCCTCCCGCAGATGGTCTTTACACCTGGCTACTTCCCTATGCAACCAGCCAGCCACAACATACTGTTCCAACTGGCTCTTATTAATCTTGTATTTCTGCGCCAGCTGTGCCAGTCCGGCAATAGCGGAGACCATCTTACCATCTTTTTCCGCAAAACCATAATTGTGCATGGTCAGTACTTCAGGATTTGTGTTTACTATTCTTAATAAACTAATAAGATAATCCGGAGACAATTCTCCCGGCGCCGCAGCCAATCCAGCTTCTCTTAACTCTCGCTCTAAATCACCAGGCTGCATTTTGCCCATGCTGAAAAACTCAATTTCCAGGCTATCCATTAATGTACGCAGATAATCAGCACTCATTTCTGCTGTTCGTTGATTCTCCTTAAAGGCTTTGTATTCACCAACCTCCTGATAACTGTCCAATAGCAATCCTAATTTCTTCAATAATGCATCCTGTGGCAACCAATCCTTCGCGAGTTTTAATTGCAATATGGTACCGGCCGCCTCGATCAGGATATTCTCCCTCGCCCGGGCCAGCTGAATTGACCTTACTGCCAGCCAATTCTTCTTCGCCTCAGCAGGTTTATCTTTCAGAAACCCGGCCATTTCAATATCATAACTGGAAACCTCCGGGATATTCGTTTCTCCCTGTAATCTTAGCGGGAGACTGCTGCTGGCGGCGCGCTTGAGCAGCTTCAAGATAGATTCATCCTCAGCGCTTTTATCCGCCGCTGCTCCCAGCCGCGTTGTTTTTGTGCCCGCTCGTGAAATACCCTTAAATACACCGGCGGACACCGGCCTCGCCTTATACGCGGGTTTCTTCACTCTTTTCATCTCCTCTTTCGTCAGGGCCCGGGCCAGTAGTTCCATCACAACCGGGTTATTTCCTTTAGCCTTAATAAACCGGTGTACACCAACCCATCTTTGCTCTAAATTATGCGCAAAGGGATGCAGCACCCTCAACTTATATGACCGGGCTTGCCCTTGCCTTTTCTTGGCTATTTCCAGCACCATCAACCCATAACTTTCAGGCGTTTTACCCCGGGAATCCACCACCTCATAGCGGTAAATATAACTGCCGTCATCCTCCGCGTACCGGTATTCATGTACCACCGCTCCCTTGAGCCAATTTTTGTGAAGAATGGGTTTAGCAGCTAACTTCCTCTCCCTTTCCTCTAGTTCCTTAATCCGCGGATGATCCAGCGGAACGGCCTTTAATAGATTTCCCTTGATCCAGATTATTTCCCTCTTCACCATTTCTTGTTCAGCAATTAGCCGCTGGTATTGATCACTATCGCGTTTTGACCAGGATAACTCCAATTCCAGCAGCCTCAGTTTCCTGAGACTATTCCCGTAATAATTCAGCCAGCGCTGAACGATATTTTTGTGGATCGAGGCCAGTTTCACGCTTAACCTCTGCTGTTTCCCGATGGCCCGGTCCACCTGGCGCATTTTTTGCGTATCTACCCGGGAAGAAACACAGACAGAAACAATAGTATTGATGCCGGCAATCAGCCAGGCATAGGGATTGGCACTAACCGGGACATACAACGTCGGATCCCCGCCTTTAGCCAGTTGTTTCTTTTGCGCCATCAAGATATGGGCATTGGCGATAAGCTCCAACTGATTAGAGCCCTGAATACTCAGGGCCAGGGTACGCAGGTCAACACTAATATCCTCTATTATCTCCAATAATTTCTCCATTTCCGCCCGGGGCAGCATTACCGATCTGCCGTCTTCCCGGTACTTCTTAATTTCATTTACCTGTTCCCGGATCTTCTGCAGTTTTTCTTCATAACACTTAAACCGGGGATCCTCCATCTTCCGCGCTTCAATAACAAACGCCCACTGAAACAACAATACCTCAAACTCTTCCAGAAACTGTCGTTTAAACTTCTTGTCATAGATCCATTTCCCTTCGGTTTCGATAATTGATTCCAGTTTCTTTTCCATAACCAGCATCTCTTTCTTTAACGAGATAACCGGATTACTCAACCCAAACACCTTTTCGGCAAAACCGCTGTCCGCCTTTTCCGGCACAACAATCTGAGTCGGATCAAACGTTTTTACCCGCAATTCCTTACACTGATCGAACAATCCCTGCAAGCTTCCCCCCGCCTCAATCAGACTATCCAGCAGGTACTCTAGCTCAGCAGCGTTTGCCATTCTTCTCCTAACCCCGGCTATCTCTTCCTCATCCGGAACCGCCAACTCTGTCAGGCCTAACCTTTGCTGCAGCTCCGCCACTTTCTTCTGATACTTTTCATAATCATTCCGCACCCCGGCCAAATCCTCCGCTGACAAGTCAGGATCATTCAGCAAACCCTGATAATATTCGCCGATGATCTCCGCTTCTATAATCAGGGCCGCAATCACCTCCGCAAACTTCTCTTCATCCATTACCGTCTTCTTCAACTCCCGCAATCTATAGACCAGATCACTAATATCCTCCAGCGGCGTTACCGCCTGGCCCAATTCCTTTTCCAATTCCGCGATAGTCTCCTTATATCTTTGCAATAACGCTTCCGCTTTTTCGGTCTCTTTACTCAACTCCTTCTTTAAATCCTTCTTTATCTCATTTATCCGCGTATCTTGGGGATCCATTTTCCCGATAAGCACCAGATAAGCCACCTCCGCCTTGATCAGCCGCACCTGTGCCCGGTGATACTTAGCCAATAACTCCGGTGTTTCCTTACCGTCACTCAGGGCCCGGTTATACCCGGCCTTGGCCTCTACCAGTTCCAGATAAACCTCCCGGGCCATATTCTTTAATAACATCTCCACCATGCGCATCTTCATTCCCATCCAGGCCAGCTTAACCATTTTCTCCTCTTCACTACCCTGTTTAAAAGTGATCCCCAGCGTGGGCGCGATATCGGTAAAATCCAGCCTAAACATCCTCGCTAGATCCTTAGCTATTCCCTCCCCCGTCCATTCATCCATCATCACTCCGATACCGATTTCCATCATCACCTCTACCCGCTGCCGTGATTTTTCCAACTGATATTTCGCCTGTGCATACTTATCCTCGGAGATCCGGTAATCCAACCCCCGGGTTGCCGCGGCCATCAGCGTCTCCAGAAACTCCAAAGAATCGGCAACACTGCCGGTAACCAGCTTTATCCGGGGCAAGGTAGTACCGATGGTTTTTGGCCCCGGCCCTAGAAGCACCATTGCCTGCGCCAGATCAGAGTAAGACAAATTAAACAGAGCCAAACCAATATCCGTATAATAAAGCGCCATTTCCGCGATCTCCTCCAGATTGCCGCCCGGCAGCACTTCCCGGGCTATCCTTTGATAATCATCCGCGTCCCACATACCGGTAAGATTACCGAAAAAACTGATAAACTCGTTATAGATCCTGGCGGCCTGCAATAACTCTCCCTTTTCCTCCACCTTGCCCTTCTCCGCCAACCCTTCGGCGATCCGCGCATCAAGCTTCGCTATCTCCAGTTGCAGATCCGCCTGGGTTGTTTGTCTAAAAATATATTTTAAACCTTCCGACACATTGAGTTTGGCAAAAACACCAACCGTCAACCCGCCCGTTACCGGTCCGTCATCCATCTTCCCCGCCTGCAGATTGATACCCGCGCCAATCCCCACGCTCTTGACCAGCACACACCAGAATCCCGCCGCGTCTTCCGCCACCTGTAGTTTTGCCTGCATACTTTCCGCTATCGCCTGCGCCGGCGTCAATTCCCCCTTTTCTATTCTTTCCCTTATATCTTCTTTATCTATTATCCCTTCCAGCACCCGGGCGCCGTCTTCACCCAGGGCATGCAAAATCGGCGCCAGGCTGCTTTCCACAAAAGATACGGCAACATCCTT
>CAZIXI010000259.1:2360-4662 GCA_964543115.1 uncultured bacterium | reverse complement strand
AGAGCATCGTTTTCCGGCGGTGGAGAAAATAAAAAGAAAACAGAATAAACGACGGCACAAAATAGTCCATATGAAAATCCGTCAGCAGGTCTTCAAGCTGCAAGGGTGCCAATAAGTAACCGATAGCAATGGCCGCGGCCAGAAAAACATTCTTTGTCTTGTCCCGGGCCAGGAAATATAACGGCAGGGCCCCGGCTGTGAACACCAGCCCCTGCACAATCAACAGAGTCTGCACGTTAGGCCAAATCTTATAAAAAGGAACCAACAGAATCAGAATCGGAGAAAAATGGTGCCCGAGAAAGTTATAACTGCCGGCCTCCACCCGGGAAAGCATAAACTCCCCGGCCAGGGTGTTCTTATAGATATCCAGAAAAATCGGCAGATCTCCCCCTGTATGGAAGTATTTGTAATTAAGGCAGGTAAGGCCTGTGTAATACACGGCAAATAACAGTATAATGAATACGGGAACACGCCCTATCCAGCAACTGGAATTACCTTTCCCTGGCAAAAAAATATAGACCAAAAGAGCAACCAGCAGGCTATAACCTAATATATAAATAAAATTAATAAAGTCATTAACATACATAGAGAAATGAGTATACAAGAAAACTATTTTATATTACAATATTATTTTAAATAAAATTATTACAGCCGACATAACTGATCTTCCAGCTTAAAATGTTAACCTATTACCCAGGAGGTGCTAACATGTATAAAAAGGCATGCCTCAAAAGTTATTCGGCCGGCAAATTAACTGATATTATCGGCCCCGTTGATCCCAATCCCACTATTACCCAGATAACTGAATAAACGAGGAGGTTTCTATGCCCCCAAAAGGAACTAGGAAAAAGAAGGAAAAATCCGCCCCCGCTGACCCTTTATGTAAATTCCAGCTTGATGATATCGCCAAACTGGAAAAAAAGGTTTTTGATTTCTTTACGCTCTCCCAGATGGGTAAATCACTGCTGTCCATGCAGCGGATAGACGAACTAAGCTATGTTTTCCTCTCCAGCGTTTATGAAACCAGCCAGGCGGCAAACTGCGCCCTGCTGCTCTACGATGAAAACGATGAAACGTTTAAAGTCAGTAAGGCCATCGGTCTGGATCCGGATAAGATTAAGGACGTCAAATTTAAAAAAGAAGAAGGGCTTTTCTGGCAGATCCTTAATGGCGGTGAACCGTTCCCGATCATCAATTCGTTCGGTAAACACCGCTTTGAAACCGTGATCAATAAATGGCACCTTGATAAACTGCGGGCCCAGATCTGGGTACCGCTGATTGTGAAAAATATCCTCATGGGTGTTCTCACCTTGGGGAAAAAGAAAGACGGCGGTATTTACCGGGAGACGGAACTGAGTTTCATCCTCCAGCTGGGCAACCAGGCGGCCGTGGCCCTGGAAAGCGCGCTCTTAGACGAACAAAAAGAACGCGCCGGCCGGGAATTAAAGAAAAAAATGGAAAACCTCTCCATCCTCTACAGCGTCAGCAAGGCGCTGAATTTCAGTAACGACCTGAAAAAGATCCTCTTATTCATCCTCGATAAGGCCCGTGACGCCGTAGACGCGAAAAAGGCCAGTTTGATGCTGCTCGACGATAAGACTAACGAACTGGCGGTGCATGTTGTCCGGGGCATGCCGCCGGAGGTAGAGGACAAGATCAACAGCGGCGAAAAGGAGTGCACCAGGATCAAGGTTGGGGAAGGGATCGCCGGTGAGGTAGCGGCAACCAAGGAACACCTGCTGGTGGATAACGTCCACCGGGACACGCGTTTTCAAAAAAGCGACCGGTCCTTTGTAGATTCTATCCTTTGCATGCCGCTGATTATTGACGACAAGGTTATCGGCGTTATCAATTTGACCAACAAACAGAAAGGCGGTAAATTCACTACTGAGGACATTGATATGCTCTCCACCCTCAGCAACCAGGCGGCGGTGACCATCCACAATGCCAAGCTCTATCACTTGGCCATAACCGACGGACTGACCCAGCTGCGTATCCACCGCTATTTTGAACAACGGCTGGATGAAGAAATTATCCGGGCGGAGAAATTTGGTCATCCGCTTTCCCTGATCATGTCCGATATCGACCACTTCAAAAAATTCAACGATACCTACGGCCATCAGGAAGGCGATATTATCCTCATGGAAACCGCCAAGATCTTCCGCTTAACCAAAAGAGACGTGGATATCGCCGCCCGCTACGGCGGAGAAGAATTTTCTATTGTTATGCCGGAAGCCGATACTGAGGAAGCGACAGCGCTGGCCGAAGAAATCAGAAAAAAAGTAGAGGGCTACGAGTTTCC
>CAZIXI010000259.1:0-2350 GCA_964543115.1 uncultured bacterium | reverse complement strand
AAAGGTCACCATCAGTCTGGGAGTGGCCACATTTCCTAAAAATGCCTCTGACGGCCACTCCTTAGTGGAAGCAGCGGACCAGTGTTTATACAAGGCCAAGGACGGGGGGCGCAACCAGGTGGTTGTTTCTGACAAGAAAAAATGATTTAGAGAAACCGCAGTAAATATTCTGCTTGCTCTCGCTCTTCTTTGTCACCTTTTACCGCTATTTCCTGCAAAGCAGTTGTTAATTTTTCTTTTGTCTCTTCATCCAGATTTACCGGCGCCTCCGGTAATAATTCAGCTGCCTTCTTTTTACCGTAAGCCCGGCGATAGCGCTGAGCCTTCTTTATCCACTCTCTCTGCTTCCCCGGTTTAATCAACAGTTCCGCCTCAACTAAAGTAATTATCTCCGCCGGCAAAACCGCCTCTTCACCGGCACCCACTACAAAACAGGCAGAATCTTCAAAGACTGGATAAGCAGGAAATTTAATCCCCCGCTCCTTCCCCTTTTTCACAAGAAAAATAAGCACAACAACCAAAACAGCAACCACTACCGGCATAATTTTAGTCATTTTATCGTTCATAATCTGCCGCCCTCTGTTACCCCAATGCTTCGCATTGGGGCTGCTATTATTGGAATGGATATAAACTGCTCTGTCACTCTGTTACTCTGTTACTCTGTTCACCATTCGCCGCCAAATGTTCCCAGGGATACCGTAATCTTCGGACTGGCATCGGCATACCCACCAAAAGCATGTTCGCTCAACGCCTCCCGCCCTTTATAACTCACAATTATCGTCACCCTGACACTCCCCTCTGTCCCGCTGCTCTCCCGCGCATAACCCTCCAACGTAGCCAGCGGTAAGACAAAATCCTCCGGCAGATCACCACTTAAGCCCCGCTGGGAGCGTTCAGGCAGATAGACCTGCGTTTCCGCATCACCCCGGGAAAGCTTAAACGACACCGCCACCACATCCTTGCGCCGGCGCCAACCGCCGTCCAGATCGGATTTTACCGAAACCATAATGCCGGTGGACATGACCCCCCCGGGAGACCAGGACTCCTGCAAACGGATCTGCCAATCCTTCTCCGGCAGATCAAAGGCTTCTCGATGCTCATGCTTATTCACGGTACGTTCATAGTAACGCTTATTAGTAACCGTAACATTTTGTTCTACCGGCACACTTCTCTTCCCGGTTTTAGTATATAATCCCTGCATACTAATTGTATGAGCCTGTTCTTCCGCCGGGTCCTGATCATTAATCTTACCGGACCAATCAACCGCATATTCTTCTCCCACTGCTAATGGTTTTTTACTCTGCCATGTTTGTTCACCTATTGTCACCAGCGCATAACCTTCTGCCGGTAATGTGAGCGTAATCCGGGCCTTTTCATCTTGCTGAATATCGAGTTTTTTACTGCCGGCAGCCGCACCATACAATACCTGGCCGTCTTCAGCCAATATCTGTACCTGCGCCTTTGTTAATGCCGGCACCGGTGCTTCCTCTTTCTCGCTGACAGGCTCAGGTTCTTCAACAATCTCCTCTTCAATTTGCGCTTCCGGCATAATCTGTAATTTAGCCAAATGCGGCGTTACCGCCAGCTTACCGAATCCGTCCCTGGCGGTTAATAGGGGAAAATAGTAACGCCTTTCAACATGATTCCGCCCAAAGGACCGCGCCAGATTAATTGTGCCCTGATATCTGACTAATCCTTCATTTGCGCTGTCTTGATTCGGCTTCAACTCCCAAGCACCCCCCGCAGCAGCAAAACTTAAATAAATTTTATCCGGAAAATAATCCTGATCATCTTTATAATCCACCACCAGCATAAAATCTTCATCCGGCAGACCGCTCTCCGGGGTAAAAACAGGATTCAACAATTGCGGCGCTTCATTAGTCTGAATATTCAATCTTACGTGTTTGGAGT
The DNA here is from genome assembly GCA_964543115.1 of uncultured bacterium. Taxonomy (GTDB): domain Bacteria; phylum Auribacterota; class CAZIXI01; order CAZIXI01; family CAZIXI01; genus CAZIXI01. The sequence continues at coordinate 439 of CAZIXI010000259.1, read as the reverse complement.
CTAACTTATCTCCATAAGGATAAATCAGCTCCTGCCCTTCTCCCGGCGGTTGACATCTCAGCCACAGCTCCAAATCACAACTCCCCGCCCAGGCGGGATCATCAGGGACAATAAACTCAAAATCACCTTCTTTCGGTAAATGCTCCTTCTGCCAGGGATGATAGTCTGTTTCCTGCTGATATATTATCTGCCGCTCTTCCCCCTTTTGAATAGTCAATTCTAATCTCAGATAATGGTCATAATCCGTTGTACTTAATTTATAATGGGCCTTTACCCGCTCTCCCTGGAAAGGCTTATAATTATCGAGGTCAAACTGAAGTTTACATCGTTCTTGATAAAGCTCGATTAATTTATCAATATCAACGGACATGTTTCTTTTGTTTATACTATCAATTATAGTTTCTTTGTTATTTATAATATATTTTATGGCTAACATATC
>CAZIXI010000258.1:0-4692 GCA_964543115.1 uncultured bacterium | reverse complement strand
ACGGGGCAACTCCCATCCCTCCCCCGATAATCACGGCTGTTTTTGTCTCCGGAAGAAAAGTAAATCCGCTGCCCAAAGGCCCGAGAACATCCAGATCTTCTTCCGGCCGTTTTTGGCTCAAAGCCAAAGTCCCTTTCCCCACTATTTCATAAAGTATACTTATCTTTCCACCCTGACAATCAAAAATACTGAAGGGCCGGCGTAAAGGAATGTCCAGACGATCGCTCACCCGGATATTAAAAAATTGTCCCGGCCGGACAGACTTAGCCAGTAGCGGAGAATGAAACTCAAGCAGGAAAAATCCAGGAGCCAACTGCTTATTTTCTGTTATCGGACAGGTAACTAACTGTAGGTTATTCTTCATGAAAAAACAACTTTGCCCGCAACAATTGTCACGACCGGCGCTCCCTTGAGCTTCCAATTATGGAAAGGAGTGTTTCTGCTTTTAGAACGAAATTTTTTCGCATCAACGGTAATTTCTTTTTCTAAATCAACTATAGTAATATCGGCATCCGCACCAACTGAAAGCGTGCCTTTGTTAAGATTCAATATCCGGCTGGGATTAACGGTAAACTTTCTCACAATAGTATTAACATCCAACGGCAACCGGTTAAAACTTAAACTTAGGGCAGTCTCTAAGCCAATCAATCCGCACGGAGCATACTGGAATTCCGTGGTCTTTTCAAAATCCGTATGGGGGGCATGATCAGTAGCAATCACATCTATTGTCCCGTCTTTTAGTCCCCCGATAATTGCCGCCACATCCTGCTCTGTGCGTAAGGGAGGATTTACTTTTAGATTAGTATCATAGTTCTTTAACAATTCATCAGTCAAGGTAAAATAATGCGGCGCGGTTTCACAGGTTACCTTAACGCCTCTGGTTTTGGCATCCCGGATTAACCCCACACTACCGGCGGTACTCACATGAGCGATATGAATCGGCACCCCGGTAAGACTACTCAGGGATATCTCCCGAAAAACACCGATCTCTTCTACTTCGCTGGGAATGCCGCCCAGCCCCAGAACAGTGGACATGTACCCTTCATTCATCTGGCCATGCCGATTAAGACTTAGTTCTTCCGAATGAGAAATCACCCGTAAATCGAACATCGAAGAGTATTCCAGGGCACGACGCATTAAATAACTGTTCTCCACCGGCGAACCGTCATCACTCAGGGCCACTACCCCGGCTTGTTTGAGTTTGCCCATTTCCACTATTTCTTTACCCTGCCGGCCTTTACTAATACAACCGGCACAAAACACATTAACCGCGGCGGAAAGCTTGGCTTGTTTGTAAATTAATCCCACTATCCCTTCATTATCTATCGGCGGCTCGGTATTGGGCATACAAACAATAGAGGTAAATCCCCCATGGGCAGCCGCCCGCGTACCGGTTTCAATCGTTTCTTCGTCTTCCCGGCCCGGTTCCCGCAGGTGCACATGCATATCAATAAACCCGGGAAAGATATGCTTACCGCCAGCAGCAATCAATTCCGCACCATTTTTAGGAATTTTTTCGGCGATTTGAGAAATTTTCCCGTCTTCCACTAAAACATCTCTCTTTCCATCAATGCCGTTAGCAGGATCAACTACATGTCCGCCTCTAATTAATAAAGAATTATTCGTTTTCACTAAATGCCACTCCCGCAATTAAAAACAATACCGCCATCCTGATAGCCAGACCATTAGTGACTTGATCAAGAATAACTGAATATGGGCCGTCAGCCACTTCACTGGCCATTTCTACACCGCGATTGATTGGCCCCGGATGCATGAGCAGAATATCCGGTTTGGCCTTCTCCATTCTTTCTTTTGTCAAACAAAACAGATCAACATATTCACGGATAGAAGGTAACAATCCACCCGTTTGGCGCTCTTTCTGAATCCGCAGAACATTGACTACATCCACTTGACGAAGAACATCTTCAATATTATTACTCACTTTAACACCCATTTCCTGAATCCTCGGCGGAATAAAAGTCGTCGGGCCAACAAGCGTTACCTCCGCTCCCAGTTTGAGCAAGCCCCAGATATTGGAACGGGCCACGCGGCTGTGTAGAATATCACCAACAATCGCGACCTTAAGCCCCGCGATTTTTCCTTTCCGCTCTCTGATCGTATACATATCCAATAAAGCCTGTGTCGGATGTTCATGACACCCATCACCGGCATTAACCACTGAGGCCTGGGCATAACGACTGAGCATGTGCGGAGCGCCACTGGCACCATGCCGCATAATAATTATATCAACCTTCAAACTCTCCAGGTTGCGGGCCGTATCCAATAAACTCTCTCCCTTAACAACACTGCTCGTACTACTGGCAATACTAACGGTATCAGCACTGAGCCGCTTGGCCGCCAATTCGAATGAAGTACGGGTTCTGGTGCTTGGCTCAAAAAACAAATTAGCTATGGTCCGGCCACGCAGTGCCGGAACCTTTTTGATTGCCCGGGTAGAAATCTCCTTAAAGGAATCCGCTGTCTCAAAAATACGCTCAATTTCTGCCGCGCTAAGTTCCTCTATGCCCAGTAAATGTTTTTTTGTCCATTCACTCATCTTCTGTAACCTCTTCTAAGACTACTTCATCCTGCTTGTCTATTTCCATAATCCGCACTCCGATTCGTTCCTTTAGGGAAGTAGGTACATTCTTGCCGACAAAATCCGCCCGGATGGGCAACTCCCGGTGACCACGATCAATCAGAACCGCTAACTGGATTGTGGCCGGCCGGCCAAAATCAATCAGTTCATCCAGCGCCGCGCGCACGGTCCGGCCGGAAAAAAGAACATCGTCAACTAAAATGACACTTTTATCGGAAATATCAAAATCTATTTCCGTCTTGCGAACAATCGGTTGTTTGGTTGTTGTAAACAAATCATCGCGATGCAGGGTAATATCCAGAATCCCCAGCGGCACTTCTGTCCCCTCAATCTGCTTGATATTATCCTGCAGCCGCTTGGCCAAATGAGCACCCCGGGTACGAATCCCGACAATTGCCAAATTCTCCATATCCTTATTCGCCTCTAATATCTCATGGGCCATACGCGTCAGCGCCCGCTGTAGGTGTTTGGCGTCCATTATTTTACGGTCATCTGTCATCAGTCACCTTTAGACAAAAAAAGACCTTCTCAAAATGGAGAAGGCCAAAAAAACAAATTTTCTTAATAAATCATTCATTTTCAACACCTTACTAGTCTCACCGAACTAGTTTAAAGGTTAATTTCAATAATTATATAACATCTAGCTGACCTCTGTCAAACGTTTTTTACAATCTTTATTAACTTTATGCTATAATTTTCGCTTATGAAAAAATATATGAAAATCGCTACTGCCACCGCAGTGGATACAGGTAATTTCCTGGCAATTAAATACAGGCAAAAAAGAAAAATATCCTTTAAAGGTGAAATCAATCTGGTCACCGACAGTGACCTTGCGGCAGAAAGGCGGATTATTAAATCATTAAAAAAGGCCTTTCCCTCCCATGAAATAATAGCGGAAGAGACCGCGGGGAATTATCACAACAGGAAACCGGCAAAATACCGCTGGATCATTGACCCCCTGGACGGCACTACTAATTTCGCCCACGGTTATCCCCTGTTTGCCGTTTCCATCGCCCTGGAATATAACGGAAGAATTATTTTAGGCGTGGCCTACACCCCGTTGTTAAAAGAACTATTTACTGCCGTAACCGGCAAAGGCGCCTATCTGAACGGGAAAAAAATACGGGTTTCTAAAACCAGCCGCCTCTCGCAAAGCCTGCTGGCCACCGGTTTTCCCTATGATATCCGGCAGTCAGCAAGAACAAACCTTAATTATTACGGCCGGATGCAGCTGGCCGGGCGGGATATCCGCCGGGACGGCACAGCGGTCTTGAACCTCTGCTACGTGGCCTGCGGTCGGTTTGACGGTTTCTGGGAAATGAAACTAAAACCCTGGGATACGGCAGCGGGAATGCTGATCCTGAAAGAGGCCGGAGGTAAAATAACGGACTTTCGCGGAAAGCCATACAGCATTTACGGCGAAGAAACACTGGCCAGTAATAAAAAAATCCATCAACAAATGGTCGCGGTATTAAAAAAACGATGAATTTCAAAGAAAAAACTATTCAGAAAAAAAATATTTACAAAGGCCGGCTTCTGCGATTCGACATACTGCAAGTCAAGCTCCCTGACGGGAAAAGAAGTAAAAGAGAAATCGTCTCCCACCCGGGGGCGGTGGCCATTATCGCCCTTTTACCTCCAAAAAAAATTATTCTGGTAAAGCAGTACCGCAAGGCCGCGGAAAAAGAAATGCTGGAGGTTCCCGCCGGCACACTTAATATAAATGAATCACCCCTGGCCTGCGCCCGCCGGGAACTGGAGGAAGAAACCGGTTACCGCGCCCGCCGGTTGAAAAAAATCTTAACCTTCTATCCTTCCCCTGGATATTCCGACGAAAAGATTCATCTCTTCCAGGCCAGCGGATTAGGCAAAACCACCCAGACCCTGGAAGCAGATGAATTTATCAAGATAGAAATAGTCAGCTTGACCAAGATAAAAAAGCTTATCAGCAGCGGAAAGATAAAAGATGGTAAAACCCTGATTGCCCTAAGCTGCCTTAAAACATCCTCTCCTTGAAAAATCATGGTATTTCATGAACCTTAAAAAAGACAATACCGTCCTGATTGCCCCAATCTATTTTGTCATTATGATCC
>CAZIXI010000257.1:0-4719 GCA_964543115.1 uncultured bacterium | reverse complement strand
GTTGCCGGTGTGGATTGAGGCCTTCGATGTTTCCAATATCATGGGCCAGCAAGGCACGGGTTCAGTGATTATTTTCCGTAATGGCCGGCCCTACCGGAGCGCCTATAAGCGTTTCCGGATAAAGACGGTGACTTTTCCCGACGACTATGCTATGATGAAAGAGATTGTGGGTAGAAGGTACTCCCGAGTCCTTACTGAAGGAGGGCAGTTACCTGATCTGGTGCTCATTGACGGAGGTAAAGGACAATTGGCCGCGGCCAAACAGGTGTTGGCGGATTTGCGGCTGAGGGAAATGCCGGTTATCGGCCTGGCTAAACGATTTGAGGAAATTTTTCTGCCGCGAAGCAAGAAACCTCTGATTCTCAGTAAAGATTCTCCTGCCTTGAAATTGTTAATCCGGGTACGGGATGAGGCGCACCGTTTTGCGGTCTCCTATCATCGCCGGTTGCGCCGGCGGAAGATTAAGGAATCTATTCTGGATGATATTGCCGGGATCGGCCCAAAACGAAAAAGACAATTATTGCGGGAATTTAAATCGATTGATAATTTGGCCAAGGCCACGGTTGAGGATATATGTAGGGCAGGGGGGATAGGGAAAAAGGTAGCTCAGGAGATTGTGAGGTTACTGAAACCACTAACATGACATTATAAGTATTACTTATAGTGTCATGTAATTTTGTCACAGTTATAAATTGTGAATATTGTAAATTATGATTAATTTTATTATTAACAAAATTATTGGTACTAAGAACCAGCGTGAGGTTAAACGGCTCTGGCCGCGGGTGCGGGAGATTAACCGGCTGGAAGAGGATTATCAGAAACTCTCTGATAGTCAGTTGCAGGCCAAGACGGAAGAGTTCAGAGAGCGGCTGCAGAAGGGTGAAACCACCGATGATATCATGCTGGAGGCGTTCGCTGTGGTGAAGAATACCTGCCGCCGTATGCTGGGTAAAAAATGGCAGGTTTGTGAACATGAGGTTACCTGGGATATGGTTCCTTTTGATGTTCAGCTAATCGGAGCAATTGTGCTGAACCAGGCAAAGATCGGGGAAATGGCCACCGGAGAAGGGAAGACCCTGGTGGCCACCATGCCGCTTTATCTTAATGCCCTTACCGGAAATAATGTTCATTTGATTACCGTAAACGATTACCTGGCCCGCCGCGACAGGGAGTGGATGGGGCCGATCTATGAGTTTCTGGGCCTGACGGTAGGGTGTTTGCAGAATGAGATGGGGCCGCAGGAAAGAAAGCAGATTTATAAGTGTAATATTACCTATGGTACGAACAGTGAGTTTGGTTTTGACTATTTGCGCGATAACAGTATGGCGGTAAGCAAGGAGGATCAGGTACAGCAGGGTCATTACTATACCATTATTGATGAAGTGGACAGTATCTTGATTGATGAAGCGCGTACTCCATTAATTATTTCCGGGCCGGCTACAGTAAGCACTAATGCTTACCGGGAATTGAAGCCGCGGGTGGAAGAATTGGTCAGACGCCAGACAATGTTTTGTAACCGCCTGCTTACCGAGGCGCGTGATTTGCTGGAGAAGGGCGGGGAAAGTGAGCAGGAGGCGGGGATAAAGCTCTACCAGGTGCAGTGGGGAATGCCGAAACAGAGGCAGCTTTTGAAGATGATTGAAGAACCCCGGGCACGGAGATTGCTGGAAAAAACTGAAATGTATTTACTCAGTGATATTAATCGTGATGAACGGGTACGGGTAAAGGAAGAACTGTTTTTTGTTATTGAGGAAAAAAATCATATTGTTGAGCTGACGGAAAAGGGAAGGGAGTCGCTTAACGCGCAGGATCCCGGAGAGTTCCTTTTACCGGATATTATTACCCTGCATCAGGAAATTGACGCTGACCAGTCTCTGGACAAGGCCGATAAAGAAGCCCGTAAACGCAGTATGCAGGCCAATTACGAAAAATCCGCCGGCAGGATCCATAATCTTTCCCAGCTATTGCGGGCCTATAGTTTGTTTGATAAGGATGTGAGTTATGTGGTTCAGGATAACAGGGTAATGATTGTTGATGAGTTTACCGGCCGGTTAATGCCCGGCCGGCGCTATAGTGACGGTTTGCACCAGGCGCTGGAGGCCAAGGAAGGAGTTAAGATTGAACGGGAAACGCAAACCTTGGCCACAATTACTATCCAGAATTATTTCCGCATGTATGAGCGCCTGGCCGGCATGACGGGTACGGCGGAAACAGAGGCCAATGAATTTTATCAGATATATAAACTGGATGTGGTGGTGATTCCCACTAATAAACCCTGTGTAAGGGCGGATGATAATGACGTCATTTATAAAACACGCCGGGAAAAGTTTAACGCTATTGTTGATGAAATCAGTGAATTGCACCAGCAGAAACGGCCCGTACTGGTTGGTACTGTGGCTGTGGATACCTCGGAAGTGATCAGCCGTCTCTTGCGCAGAAAAGGCGTTCCCCACGCGGTGTTAAATGCCAAATACCATCAGCAGGAAGCGGAAATAGTTACCCGGGCCGGCCAGCCGGGCGGGGTAACCATTGCCACTAATATGGCCGGGCGGGGTACGGATATTAAATTAGGTGAAGGAGTGGTGGCGAGCGGCGGGCTGCGGGTGATCGGCAGTGAACGGCACGAGGCCCGGAGGATTGACCGGCAGCTGCGCGGCCGTTGCGCCCGGCAGGGTGATCCCGGATCTTCCCGCTTTTATGTTTCACTTGAAGATGATCTGATGCGACTTTTCGGCAGTGACCGGATTTCCGGTATTATGACCAGGATGGGAGTGGAAGAAGGGCAGGACCTTACCCATCCGCTGCTTTCCCGGGCGATCGAAAAGGCGCAGAAAAGGGTGGAAGAGCGCAATTTCAGCATCAGAAAACATACGCTTGAATATGACGACGTAATGAACAAACAGCGGGAAACAATTTACGGGTTGAGGTACGAGATCCTGCATGCCGAAGAGCCTAAACGGTTGGCTCTGGAGATTATTGAGGAAGTATTAGATGCTAAAATAAATATGTTTATTGAAGTGGATGACAAAAGTCCGGAAGCCCTGATCCATTGGATCAATAATACCTTTCTTATTGGTTTCCGGCCGACAGAAAAGGAAACTGAGGAGTGGACGAGCACGCAATGGAAGGAAAAAGCCCTGGCCCTGATCCAGGAGGCTTATCGGCTAAAGGAAGAATATGAAAGTCCTGAGGCCATGCGTAATCTGGAACGGATGGTGATGCTCAGTGTGATTGACAGGCTCTGGAAAGAACATCTTTATGCCATGGACGGCCTGCGGGAGTCTATCGGTTTGCGCGCCTATGCCCAGCAGGATCCGTTAGTGGCCTATAAGCAGGAAGGCTATAAGATGTTTGCCGAGATGATGACCCATGTGAATGAGGATATTACCTCGGCTATTTTTTCCAGTTCGTTTTCGCAGGAGTCACTGCAACAATTTTTATCAACCGTTAATCCCCGTTTTTCTCACCGCGTTTTTGGTTCAGGTTCTTTTGAGGGAGTTTCCCAACTCGGCGGAGCGGCCCAGCCGCAGAGAGAAGGTCCATCGGCAGAACCGATGCCCGGCGCGGTTCCCCTGCCTGCCGCTCGTCAGCCCCAGGCCAGCCAGGCCAGCGGTAAACCGATCCGGCGCACAGAGAAGAAAGTCGGCCGTAACGAACCCTGTCCCTGCGGCAGCGGCAAGAAATACAAAAAATGCTGCGGCCGCTGAATCCGATGAATTATTTATTATATTTTTTGGCCAGTATCCTTTATGTTCTTCCTTTTATTAATAATCGTTTCAGCTTTTTCGCCTGGATCTGTCTTGTACCATTAATTGCGGCAGTTGATCAGGAAAAGGATGTCTGGTTACTAATCAGGAATTCCTTTCTTACCGGCTGGTTGATATTCTTAGGGGGGATGTACTGGCTGACCGAGGTTACCTGGACGGGATATTTTGTTTTGACCTTTTGTCTGGCCTGCTTCATTGTCCTTTTTGCCCTGATCAGGTTTTATCATAAGGGTTTTTTCGTTGTGCCGCTGGCCTGGACGTTAGTGGAATTTATCAGGGGCAATTTTTGCGGCGGGATGCCCTGGCTGTTATTGGGCAGCAGTCAGGCAGGTTGGCTGCCGGTAATTCAGGTAGCGGAGTTAACCGGCGTTTATGGCGTCTCTTTTGTCGTTGTTTTAGTAAATAGCGGCATCAGGGAGTTATTGCTGGCGAAAAAAATACGAAATTTTGCTGTGGCCATAGTAATACTAGGGATAACGATTATTTACGGTGGATACAGATTAAATCAGCCGTTGTCTGGAGACAGGCTTAAGGTGGGGGTTGTTCAGCCAAATGTGCCGCAGGAGATTAAATGGGATCCAGATTACGAGGAATGGTCACTTACCAGGCTGAAGGATCTTTCGCGAAAATTAGCGCCGTGTGATTTAGTTGTCTGGCCGGAAACGGCGGTGGAATACATTGAAGTACTGAGAGAAATACCCGCGCTGGCCAAAGAACGCGGTTGTTTTTTTCTTGTCGGAGCGGCGAGCGCGGCCTGGGACGGGGATAAGCGGATATATTATAATAGTGCTTTTTTGATTTCACCAACGGGCAGGGTGCTTAATGAGTACCGCAAACTTCACCTGGTGCCTTTTGGTGAATATGTGCCCCTGGCCAAAACCTTCCCTTTTCTAGGGAACCTGACTCCGATTGAGGAAGGGTATAGCGCGGGGGATGAGTATACGTTATTCAT
>CAZIXI010000256.1:0-4778 GCA_964543115.1 uncultured bacterium | reverse complement strand
TTATTCAAGCTGAAAAAAGGCGGTGAGAGTATTTCGTTTGCCGCTCTTATCTGTTTTGAGGATATTTTCCCGGAATTGGCCCGTAGATTTGTCAGCGGGGGTGCGCGTTTTCTGGTTAATATTACTAATGATGCCTGGTTTGGCGATACCGTTGCGCCGTATCAACATGCTGCCATTTCAATTTTTCGGGCGGTGGAAAACAGGGTGAGTTTGGTGCGGGCCACCAATACAGGATATTCCTGTTTTATTGATCCATGGGGGAGGATCACAGATAGTGTAAAAGATAGATCCGGCAAAGAGATCTGTGTTGCCGGTCATCTGGTAAGAGAAATTGTTGTCACAAAGAGGGATACGTTTTATACTAAATATGATAATCTATTTATCTGGTTAGTCGGGTTATGCTTAGTGGCCTTGTCAGGCGGGAGGATGATTTATGCTGGAAGAGCAAAAAGAAAAATTAGTAGAAATTAAAGATAAAATCGAGGAACTGCGGAGGTTTCTTTGACCTGGGAAAAAAGGAAGACCGCTTAAATAAGCTCGAAGAAGAAATGTCGGCAGGGGATTTTTGGACCCGGGAGGATAAGCAGAAAATTATTGATGAGGTTAAGGGATTGCGGACCTGGGTCGGTCCTTGGCGTAAAGTGGTTGAACAGTTTAAAGATGTTAGTGATATGGTGGAATTGTCTGCCGAGACGGGTGAGGCAGATTTCCTCGAAGATATTCAGAAAGGGATAAAGCAGGTTGATGAAGGCATAAATGTGCTGGAACTGCGGAAAAAGATTGGTGGTGAACACGATTTTTGTAATGCTATTGTGAGTATTAATGCCGGTGCGGGCGGGACAGAATCCTGTGATTGGGCGGAGATGCTGCTAAGGATGTATTCCCGTTGGGCGGAAGATCATAACTATAAAATTGCTATTGTGGATATCCTGGCCGGAGAAGAAGCAGGGATAAAGAATGTTACTCTAACGGTCAGAGGAGATTATGCCTTTGGTTACTTAAAAAGCGAACGAGGCGTACACCGGCTGGTTCGCATCTCACCCTTTGATGCCAACAAGAGAAGGCACACATCTTTCACTTCTGTGGATGTAATTCCTGAAATAGATGATTCGCTTGATATTGAGATTGCGGAAAAGGATTTGCGTATCGATACCTATCGGGCCGGCGGGGCCGGCGGCCAGCATGTAAACGTTACTGATTCAGCGGTACGGATAACACATTTACCGACGAATATTGTTGTTCAGTGTCAAAATGAGCGCTCTCAGCATCAGAATAAGGCAGCGGCGATGAAAATACTGCGTGCGCGCTTATATGAATATCATCTGCGGCAGAAAGAGGAAAAGCTGAAAAAAGAATATGGCGATAAGGCGCAGATTGCCTGGGGGAGTCAGATACGTTCCTATGTCTTGCATCCTTATTCAATGGTTAAAGACCACAGAACAAATCAGCAGACGTCCAATACTACTGCTGTTCTGGATGGTGATCTGGACCAATTCATTGAAGCCTACCTGAAGAACTTACCATAAGACCTTGCAAATAAATTGCTTGACTGAAAAGGCGTATTTGATATAATTGCAGCTAAGTGATGGTGCATGTCCTTTGAGTGAAAAAAGGCATGTTCCGCACTTTTGGAGAGATTAATTGAATAACTGTGTATTGGAGGAAATAATTTAAAAATTGGATATAAACTCTTTTGGTTAATAAACCCAAAAGTGCGGGGCGTGGCTCAGCTTGGTTTAGAGTACCTGCTTTGGGAGCAGGGGGTCGGCGGTTCGAATCCGCCCGCCCCGATATGTTTAGGGTAGTTATCAATAATTTTTTGGCTGTTAGTTCTTTATACTTTTTTGCGCCCGTAGCTCAGTTGGATAGAGCATCTGCCTTCTAAGCAGAATGTCGCCCGTTCGAATCGGGCCGGGCGTGTTTATACGCGGATAGACGCGAATCTAACACGAATTTATTTTACCAGATTCGTTGTCTGGGCGCGTATCTATATAATTTTGAGGAAAAGTTGGGTTAACATTCGCGAGAATTCGCGTTAGCTTCGCGATAATTCGCGGCAACAGAAAAAGGAGGGATGTATGGCAACGATTACGAAAAAGGATCTTGTGAATAAGATTGCTGCTGAATCCGGGATCCCCCGTCCGGATGTGCAGACGGTGGTTGAGGGATTTCTTAAGAACGCCAAGAATGAATTACAGACGGGTAACCGCATCGAGATCAGGAATTTTGGCGTGTTTGAGATTAAGGTCCGCAAACCCCGGATTGGCCGTAACCCCAAGAAACCGGAAGATGTAGTACAGATACCGGCTCGCAAAGTTGTGCATTTTAAGGTTGGCCGGGAATTTAAAAAGGTAATCGATCAGACTGTATAAGATGAAGGCCAGGGTATTATCCTTGGTGCTGATTGTCTTTTCCCTGATTAATGCAGGCCAGATTTTTGGGCAGTCTATAACCATTCCACTACAGCAGTCCCAAGCGGAGCCTGGGCAGGCAGACAAACAGCCGATTGCCTTGATTGTCGCGCAGGAGAATTTTTGGGATGAGGAATTATCAGTGCCCAGGACTCTTTTTACTAAGGCAGGTTACCGGGTAGTGATATTTTCTTCATCCTTGGGGCTGGCAACCGGGATGCTGGTGGGGAGGAAATATGATTTTTGAAAAGGTAGAGGATATTACCATTAATTATGAGAAGGACGGGAAACTCCTGGTTAAAGAGATGAAAAAGGAGATTCTCAGTAAAGGGGTCTGGACCACTATTCTTTTTCTCTATCAGCAGTTAAACGCGAAAAGCGGTGAGTATGGCGAGCCCAAGATCTGTATTCGCCGCTATAAGAGGGTAAAGGGTTTTTATCAGCAGCAGACAAAATTCAGTTTCTCCAGCGATAAACAGGCATTGCAGATTGCCAGTACAATAAAAAAATGGGTTGCTCTTTATGGTACTATGTAAAGCCTCAATATATATAAATCTACGTAAGGTACTGGGAGTATTTGCTGCGACAACATTTTATGGATGCCTATCTGGATATTGAAACTTCCTTCCGTAAAGAGATAACAATATTCGGCCTTTATCGTGAAGATACGGGTGTGCATCAATTAATAGGTAAAGAAAATTCCGCTCAGCGCATTAATGATCTTTTAAGCGGAGTCAGGACAATTTATTCCTTTAACGGTAATCGTTTTGATTTGCCGGTAATTGCCCGTTGTACGGGTGCGCGGTTGAAGGAACGTTACGTGAGCCATGATCTTATGTATGACTGTTGGAAAAAGAACCTTTACGGGGGACTCAAACGGGTAGAGCAGGTGCTGAGGATTAAAAGGCAATCAATAGGGATAGATGGTTATCAGGCAATGGAATTGTGGGAAAGATATTTTTGGTATAAGGACCAGCAGGCACTAGACCTGCTCCTTGAGTATAATCGGGAAGACGTTGTTAATCTGGTTGCCTTGAGGGAACGGTTGGCGGAATATAGTTAAATGCTTTTCGAACTACATGGTCATACAACCAGGTATAGCAAATGCAGCCAAATGAGCCCGGCAGAATATATTCAGGCTGCCCGGAAAAAGGGATTGCAGGGAATATGTTTAACCGAGCATAACACTTTCTGGCCGGAGGATGAATATAAACGTTTTTGCCATCAGGCGGAAGGACTTGTGGTAATTAACGGTAATGAACAACGCTGCTGGGACGGAGATCAGATTCAGGGTGATTTTTTGGTTTTTGGCTGCCGGTTTCAGTACTGGGAACCGACGGCGGCACAATTGATTGAATTGGTGCACCGGCAAGGCGGGATAATTATTGCCGCGCATCCGTTCCGGGCCGGCCTAGGTGTTTCTGAGGAACTGATCTACCAGCTGGATCTGGACGCCCTGGAGGTATATAGCTGCAGCCAGGAGCCCTGGCAGACAAAACTGGTTTATCAGGCAGCTAAAAAAATGAATATTCCCGTTATTGCCGCCAGCGATACTCATAGTCCGGAACTAGTAGGCTGTAGTACTACGGAGTTTACTGTTGCAATACAAAATGAGCAGGACTTTGTGCAAGCGATTAATCGGGGACAATTTAACTTAACATAAATAATTTATAATGGTATACTCTAATTAGTTTTAGACTTCTGCAAAACGCAAAAAATGTCATTCCGCGGCTTGACCGCGGAATCCAGAACTATTTGTCAATCAATATTTTCTGGATCCCGCGGTCAAGCCGCGGGATGACAAAAAAGGTATTTTGCAGAACTCTTTAATTAGTTAACAAAAGGAGGGTTTATGAGTTGGAAATTATTTGGGCAGATAGTGTTATTAATAATCATTACCGCGGTGGTGTTAACAGCGGCTAAATGCTTTAAGAAATCTTATTGCCCCATGTATAAGCAGGGAGTGCAGAAGTGCCAGGTGGTTAAGTAGGTGGTCTAAGGCAGATTTAGTAGCCTTATGGAGATGAAATATGTTCTATGAAGATGTATTCAGAATTTTAAATGAGTATAAAGTTAAATACATTGTTGTTGGAGGTGTGGCTGTCGTCTTGCATGGGGTGCTTAGATTTACAGCGGATTTAGATCTGATAGTTGAGCTGAAGGAGGAAAATTTAGAAAAGTTTTATGTTGCCTTGGGCACAATTGGTTATCTGCCAAAGGTCCCTGTTAAAAAGGAAGAGTTCAAAGATGCAAGAAAAAGGGAAGAATGGAAAAAAGAAAAAGGAATGAAGGTGTTTTCCTTTGTAGATGTGAATTGATCTTCCCCCGAAAAAGTGGACACAACGAAGAGTTGGTGGTAGGATGAAA
>CAZIXI010000255.1:0-4783 GCA_964543115.1 uncultured bacterium | reverse complement strand
ATCCTCTAGCGATACCTCTTCATCCCGGTAAAGCGCCTGCACCTCTGTCTCCACCGGATTATCCAGGGGATAATTATCAGGGCTGGCCTGAATCAGCTCGACCATCACCGACAGCGATCCGGGAGAAAGTTGGGGTAAGAGCGGATGATGCCTAAAATAGTCGTGCATCTTCACCCGCTCGATCATTTCTTCCGGTCTATAATATTCCTCTCCAGCAGTCCCAAGCGAAGCTTGGGGCGGTCTATAATATTCCTCTCCAGCAGTCCCAAGCGAAGCTTGGGAAGACCGCGGTTCGGATTCCGCCTGGCACATGTTTATCACCGCCGCCAGATCAAGCATCAGCTCCCGCTCCCCGGAATCGGAACTCGTTTCTGGCTGCTCTTCGCCCTCAGCGGCAGCTGGCTCCTCAGCCGGCTCTGCTGGTTTCGAGGGCACTTCTAGCACTTCTTCCGCCTCTATCGACCTTACATAGAGATTCCAATCATCCTTAGTAAAGCTAGCATTCGGTTCTGGCCGTTTACCGGTCTCCCCGTCCTTTTCCCAGGCCCGGTATGCCTCCTCTTCATAAAAATTAAGCACCAGCCGGCCGCTTACCGTCTGTTCAACAACCACCCTTACCTCCGCGGAATTAAACGGAAAAGCCAAAGCCAAAGACAAAGACAACTCTCTCCTTTCATTTACCTGCAGCGGATGTATCGGCTCAATATCCCCAGGGTCTTTAGCAAGCACCAACTCTGCCCGGTTGTCACGAAGGGTAAACTTCCCCTGCCGGCCCACCAATGGACGGACAGTTTCCTTACACTGAAAATACACAAGTAAATCAGCAGCCACTAATGGCCGGAGATCATTATCCTCATACTGTTCCTCCCCATAATAATATCTACAGGCCTGCTGCGGGTCGCCGGAAAAATATCTGTCTAACAATCCACCCAGGCGATTACGCCGGAAGACCTCCGCTGTCCACTGATGCCGGTGCCATAATTTTTCTTTTTTCTCCAGCACCAGAAACATCAACATAGTCATGCTTACTATTACTAAGGCATCATCAACGTTGGCTTGCGTTGAACTATCCATAAGCAGTTCCAAATACGATTCATCTTCCCGGGCAAAATATCGCTCTACGATCCGATAACAATGCTTGATCTCCTTCTGCCAGTAGGCAAAGTCCACTTCTGCACTGGAAATTATTTCATTATAATCCCAGCGCTTTCTAGTCTGGGTAACCGGCAAAAAATGCGAAGACTGTTTACGAATCTCCGCAAAGATTCGTATTCTCCTTAACATCTTCCGGAGAAAATCATTCTGCCAATCGGTTAATTCCGCCATCTGTACGCGGCCAAGATTATGTCTTCTTTTTAAGTATTCTAGATCATTTTTATCAGCCAAAGATAAATCATCACCTTTGAGTTTTGCCAACACAGCTCTAACAACAAGCTCTTTCTCCTCTTGCACTACTGCAACCTGCAACAAAGAGGCCAACGCACCCGCCACTGCTATTGTCCCTTCATTACGCTTCCTTCCCTTCCCTGTACTGATAATTATTTCATCAGTAAAGAGCAGCGCCAATATATGCGCTAAAGTCCTTTCCCGCAGACACAGAACAGCCAATATTTCCAACTGACTGGCAATCAATTCATCAACTGAGCCTTCCTCTCCGGAGGCCAGATACGCCCGCAAATATTCCTCTGCCACCTTCCACAAACTCCTTATATTCTCTTCATCTTTCGGCAACTGAACTAAAACCTGCAAAAATCCCGCCGCGTCTTCCTGACTAACGAATTCCGCCTTCACCGCCGCGTAAACACATATATCCACCACTTTATCTATATTCAATCCCCCAATCCTTTTCTTGTGCAAGTTATTCTGATAACACTGGGTAATATTGCCGATCAGGTTATTGAACAACACCTCCGGCACCAACTCACTCTCCCGGGCCAGGTGGAAAATAGCCTCCAGCCGGCCGCTAAACTCACTATCAAGCTCTTCCAGCCTGTGCCGCGCCAGATACCTGCTCCAGAGGTCACTGAAATAATTTATTAGCTTTCTATCTCCCTTATAAGTAACAAAATAGATCCGCAATATCTGAAAGGCGGCCTGGCGCTCCCGGGCAGACGGTGAAAAAAGAAAAAGATCGGCCAAATATTCAAAAAACTCTTTATGCCGGTCAATTGCATCTATCCAGATATCCGGCTGCCATTTATTTACCTGGCAAAAATTACGGCTGATAATCCTGTTAACCTCTTTACGCGTTTGTCCTTTCCGGCTAAACACAACCAGCCGGTTAACCAGCAGCGTCATCAGCTCACTATCCAGTTTTTTAAAACTCACCGCGTGAAAAATAGAGGCAATTTCAGCAGGAGATTTTACCTTATTAACAACATACTTGGCCAATTTCAGTGCTGCCGCCCTCCCGGCTTCGTCCCCCCCGAATTTTTTATCCACAAACTCACTCAGAATGAAAAGGGTCATCAGCCTAAAGGCGCCATTGGCTTTAATCTTCTGTATCAGCATCTTACCGGGTTTTTCCTGCCTGAGGTTATGTTTACTCCTTTCTAAATATTCTTCCGTCCTTTCTTCTACGGCACTAATCACCAATCCGGCAAGGCCGTGATTCTCTTCCGCGTCCTTTTCTGCCGCCGCCACCAGTTCCGCCGGCAATATCTCCCCGGCAATTCTCTCCAGAAGAATAAATTTATCTTTTGTTTCTGTGTCCCGCAGATATTTTTTCCCGCTGACAATTGCCGAAAATAACTTTCGCGCCGCGCTCATCGCGTCTTCCGGCCAGAGCTGATAACTTATTTTTAATAAACGCATGTGACTTATCATTTCTTCTTCACCACTTTCAATCAGGCCCCAGAGATCAAATGCGTACAGATCCACTAAACGGGCAGGCGGCAGGGGATTAAAAGGAATTAAGTGCATTAATTTTCCGTTATCTATCTGTTGGCAAACAGTGACGACAGCACCGGCGGGTATACTCTGTTTAAATTCCCGCTGACGCTTGTGCAATAAGGGCAGAAGAAAGCCTTCCGACCCGGGTATCTCTTTCTTCAACTCCTCCACCGCCTCCTGCAGCCGCTGAAATTCCATCAGATACTGGTAAAACCAGGACCGCGGCTCCTGATAGAAACATTTGTTCTCCAAATAAAGAAACTGGCTATGCACCCACTTACTGCCCAGCCGCTGCTTAGAGCAGGCGGCATAAACGGCAAAATAAAGTCCCCGGTTGGGCCGGTTGCGCGAAAGGATATAAGATCTCAGCTGATTGGTCCTGGCAATAATCTCCCCGGGAACCTTGGTAGAAAACAGTTCATCAACCAGCTTCCGAATGGTCACTTTCTCTTCCTCGTCCAGGTAGAAAAACTCTCTGATTTCCAGCTCCTTGGTCAGCATCCTGTACCGTTCCGGATTCCCCTTAACCGCCTCGCCGGCGTCTGCTAGATTCACTCGCCCCGGCCCGATCAGCTCCCACATTTCTTCCTCTTCCGGCCGATCATAATAAAGATACAGCTCCGGATCCTCACGCACTTCGGCGATCTTTTCAGCCACCACTTCCCTCGGCAAATCCGCTAAAACCGGATGAGAGAGGAAGAACTGCTGACTAAAGACCCTGTTTCGCAATTCCGCTGCCTCCAGCCTCTCGAGCTCCCCTTCCTCTGAAATAGAACAGCTAGTCATCACAGACGCCAGATCCCTGGTTAGGCTGTCTGTCCAGGGATCGGGTTCCTCCTCCCGCTCCTCCTCTTCCGCTGGCAATAACGCTCTAATTGACCCCAGCATCCGCTCAACAGCCTCTTCCTCTATTTCTGACTTCATTGTTAAACTACGTACCTGCAATCCCAGCCAATGGGACAGATCATCAATATCCACATTTAATTCCTGCCCCTCTTTACGCTGACGCAGACAATAATTCTTTAATGAATCCAGCAGGTATTCATATTCAGCGCTTACCTCCAAACCGCTAGAGGAAACAATCAAGAATAGATAATGCAGTATCAGCCTGCTTTTCTTTAATCCCTGTCCCCTCAAATAGAAGCTCCAGAGGCCATGCAGGATGTCGCTCAGGCGCCCCTTATCTTTTTCCTCGTCAAAATACGTCCCTAATATATTTAGGGCAGCTATCTGTGCCCGTGTCGGGCCATTAATAATTTGCGCAAAAATGAACTTTAAATATTTTTCGTGCAATCCCTCCTTCTTATCATCACCATAATCCCTAAGACCGGCCAAAAATAGCGGCGCTATTTCTAAATTCATTTGCACATGATTTTCCGCGAGGGCAGAGAAAACTTTATTCATTTCATCACTATCCGCAAAAAATTCCGCGAAGCGGCCAAATAATATCTCCTGGATAGTTGAGGATAACTGAGCAAACGGCCGCGTTTTAATAAAGGCAATTAATTCAAAAGCAGTGGGCATACTAATCACGATTTTACCCGCGAGCAGCATCAACCGTTCTGTTTTCTGCACATCTCCCCCAAGATACTTAAACTTATCGGATACCCAATCCAATGCCGTCAGTCGTTCGAGATTCTCTGCCGGCTGTTCAAACATCCTTGCCGCCTCCTCCGGCGTTTGCTCCCCTCTGGCAACTTTATCAACCTCAGCCGTCACAGCGGCATCAGTAAAAAGCCTGAATAACCTGCGTGATGGCTTAACTCCTCTTTTCGCCTTCTGTAATAATTGTGGAATAGTAGTTTTCAACACTCGCTCAATACTTTTTGCCAGTTTTCTATTTTCCATACTAGCCATGCCAAATTTTTCTCTATTCATCGCCTCCAATAAA
>CAZIXI010000254.1:0-4790 GCA_964543115.1 uncultured bacterium | reverse complement strand
CCGGTCCTTTGCTCTTTATTTTTACTTAACTGTTTTTTTGCCTTCTCAATATTCATTTTTAAACTTCTACTCTTTTGTTTTGCCGCTTCTACCTGTTGGCGCGTTTCTTCTAACCTCACGCCAGATTCTCTTAACAGAACCTCTGGGGCCTCTTTTTTTGCCTGTTCTCTAGACATCCTATGCCTTTCCCTTAATTTCGGAACCGCTTCCCGATAACGTTCAGCTTGCGGATGACTCGGTAAAATCATCATTGAAATAATCATCGGCACCAGCAGCATAATCTCTTCAGCCGTATCCTTGCCAACAAGCTCGGTTAAGCCATCATGTAAGGATTCTTCTAGATGAAGCAGGCCCATTCCTTCATGAGCAGCCTTTTCCCACAGCTTGAAGCGGATAATACCCGGATTAACAATTATTTCAAATGCCTGGTGCAATATCCGTTGTTTCACTGTTTGTTCAGCTGCTGCTTTAGTAGGCATTCCCAGGGCCACGCTACAAACCCTCCGCCAGACCCTGGCAATAAATCTATTCGATCCTCCAGCCGATAAGAACTTGTGTCCCCAACTAGTTGTCAATGGATTCCATCCATGAAAAACATTGCCGAGGACAAAGAACTGGCTGGCCATGGTAGAAGCGCCGAAAAGTGACTGAACAGTTATATTCTGTTTGAAATGTCTGCTCCAAGAGCCAAATAAGCCTTCACAGCTCAGAAGGTCCCAGCGTGATTCCAACCCAGCTGCATCCGGATCAATAAAATCAAATACTGGGCCCAAAATAGTAAAGGTAGTGGGCGTCATGGCAACAAAACTAGCTTTGGTTCTTAAAGCATTTTTAAGCAAAGAAGTTGTTGTCACCCAAAATCTTTTTCCAGCACTTAAACTTCTAAGGTTATCCGTGATAACACCAGCTTTACCAACAGCTCTTACAATCGTGCCAGTATTATCTACCCATTGTACAGTGGCCAAAGCGCGTCCTAGCGGCACTGCCGCAAGCCTTTTTACATGCCTTACTGCTGTTAAACTTTTCATCCGTCTTGTATACCGCGCCAAACGTGAGGTATTTACTGATATTTTAACAAGAGCTGCCCCAAATTTCGGCAAAGCAGCATAGGCACCAACGCCAAGAGTAAACACCGTTAACGCCACATCCCAGAATATCTCACCACCAATCAGCTGGTTCCACATCTCGCGTGTCTGGTATCCAGCACAGAATTGCCTGCCTTTTACACCGGCCAATTCCTCTAGCGTAGTTGCATAGCCGCTAACAACACCACTAAGATCACCGTCAATTATATAATTGGTTAAGGCATAGTCAGCAGCACGCCGGTAGGTGTCCCGTTGACTCTCTATATTATCGTTGCTCTCAAAGGTTTCTGTAGTAAATACCGCCCGGCAAAAGTCGGCAATTGCCCTGTAGGCAGTAGCCAGCACACCCTCGCCCCTATCTGACATCGAGGCATTGTACATGGCCTCCGCCAGCCGCGGATCTACATAAAACTGTTCCCCGCTGGCTTCCGTCTGCTCCATCTGGTCTCTGAATCTTATCATTCCATCATAACGAGCCATGGCCTTTTTCATTACAATACCATCTAATAAATTACTTAACTCTTCAGCTGAAGCATTTTTTAATACACTATCATTAAGAAAGAAGGTCTTTCCTTTATCATCTACGAGGAGATCCGATTCGGCAACGCCGTATTTTCTGGTTAAAACATCAATAACTTTATCGGTCTTTCCCTCTCCAACCATCTCTACCATTTCCTGCACTTCTGCCTTAGCTTCGGCTTCTGCTTGCTCCCGGTAACGTCCCTCAAAATACTTTTCTCCTGAAAGAATTTTCCTCATCTCACCAAGAACAGCCGCTTTGTCAGGCTCTTCATCACCCAGAATCTTCTTTAATTCCCCCATTTCAGCTTCACTTACGCCAATTTTAAGCATGCCGGCGATAATCAATTCCTCTTTAAGAGTTTTAACGGCACGCGAGCCCTGTAAGCCTGCGCTTTTATACTCTACGGCATTGTTCCATACTCTTACGACATCAGAATTGATCTCTCTCTCAAGAGCGACACTGACTGCAGCAGCCACTCTTTGAGTATTCAATTCATTCTTGCTTTTTAGAGCAGCCTGAGCAACTGCTCCTTCCACAAATTCCTGATATTTCTCAACACTTACCTTGCTATAGGCATCATCAGTCAACATCAGAAGTGCGGCAGAAACCATACTTTTATAATCAGCAAAATATTTATCTTCACTTGTCTGATAATCGTTTACTTCTCCACTTAGTTTCTCACTATCATTCATTATTATCACATATTGCTCCACCACTACCTCAGCCAAATTATATTCTGTCACCTGTTCAGAAACATTCTCTGCATCACCGGCTGCTATTTGTTTCAATATTTTAGCCCGACCCTGTTCAAGTTGTCTCTGTTCGTCAGTGTCGCCGCGTTCCAGCGGAACCGATCCCCGGTCAAAATCAATATCCTCCGCCAGACCGGCAAGCATACTCATCGCGGCAATATACTCTCTTCCTTCTAATTTAGCCGCCTCTTCGTAGGTTTGCAGAAGATTATTCATAAAATCCACTTGACTGTCTCTTTGCCTTATTTTATCCGCTTGCGGTGCGGTCATTGTATCACTAGCTAACGAGCGTGCTGTATCTCTAAGTGATTCCGCCTGATTAGCTTTTTTCTTTAATACTTCACCAACCGCTTTCCCGTTATCAGCCAGCAGGTTTCCTCTCCCAGAATAGTCATTTCACTACCGATTGTATGTATCGATCCAGCTCCAAAAAACTTAAAATCACCATCCCGCACCTCCACAACACCCCAGACATTGCTCTTATCAGCAACGACATTGCCATCCTCATCGGTCACAGCACTATGGTATAATTCCGTTTCCACCTCACGTACTTCACCTGCTGCCGCCCCGCCCTTACTTTTTGTTGTACCTATTTCTATTTGCCCTTCCTGCCGTATTCCGGCCCGGCCACTTTTGAACGCCAATTTACCTTCGCTGGTTAGTTGTAGTTCAATTTCATTGTTTGCCGACAGATACATATTATCACCATTAGGGGTTTGACCAAGATATGTTTTCTCTGTACCGCCAAGAGTGAGTGTTTGACCCTCGTATTCCAGCAATGCCTCCTGTCCTTCCTGATGAACAAGGAATATCTTGTTCTCACCATCCACATCACGCACCTCTACTGTAATATCTTGACCTGTACCACCTTCAAACTGTAGATTATCTTCTGTGTTCTCTTTGTTTATGGAAGCACTTTGACCGGCAACCAGGCCCCATACTACAACCTGTTCACCGTCAATTTCACGGTAATAAAAAGTTGACTCCAGGCCAAGAACCACAGCCTTAATTCCGGATTCCTCTGTCAACATACTATCGTCTATTGTTAGCAGCCGTTCTTTAGCGACTACTTCTCCACTTTCATCTTTGATTTCTTTTTCATGTACCTTATAGCGCACCTCAATCTCCTGTCCATCATTTAACGACATTTTTTCTGTTATTTTAATATTTTCATCATCAGGAAGTAATAGACTTTCTTCGCCATCAGCTGAACCACCAATCACTCCGGAAACGACATTCATTCCTTTGGGCGCTTGATAGTTGTACCCGCCATAAGAAACCATGCCATTTTTGTCGGCGACTAAAGACACCTTGGCGCCTTGCGCAAACAACAGCATTTTACCGCCTCGATATTCAATCACTCCGCTTTGCTTTCCCTTGCTAACTTTCCAGGAATCACCATCACGCTCCAGTGTTACAGAGGTGATATCCGTCCTTTGTTTGTCACCCGGCCCTGCCGCTCCTGCTGCCTGCGGCGTGTAAGTTATTAAATCATTATCTGCTAATAGTATCTCACCACTGGTTAACACAAAACTACCGTCACTTAAGCGGAAGAAGTCGGCACCAGTTGCCAGGATTCCGCTACCGCTATACTCTTTATCGGCCTCTGCTAATTCGAAACTGAAACTGTTTTCTGATACCCATTCATTCCGCAGGCGCCCATCTTCAACGCTCACCCCAGTGAAATAAAGATTCAATCCCGCATCAATGGATACTTCTTCTCCGGCAAAATGAACTGAATCGGCAGTAACAGATTGTTTTTCATCATATAAATACAAGTTTTGCTTAACATCATAATTAATACCCTCAATATCAATCGCTGCCGATTCAGCAGCAAAAGAATCTGGATCAAAAACCGCCCCCCCTTGCTCTTCGAGAGCAAAGGCATCACGACGGTAAACCAACCCATCCCGCATCTCTACGGCAACTGTGCTATCTCCATAACCAGCAGTGAATGATCCATCAAGAATCATTAGTTTATTTTCACCGGCAATCTCCTGCAGCTGATAGACATTGTCATCTTTGTTTATTAGAAAAACTATGGTATCCGGCTTTCCTCCCTGCCCCGGCGCCACAACTTCCAATCTCTCAAAATTGTCTGTTTCATCAATCTTACCGGATGCATCAAGCCAGTCAGTACCATTTAGCTGCTGTGCGGAAATTTCTTCCATAATAACCTTTTCATTTCCCTTTTCATCTGTGATTGTTTTATACATTTGAATTCGCAAAGCGCCAAATTCTGACAAATCATGTACCTTCCCCAGTTCATGTTCATCAAAAGCTATACGCAAATCGCTCGCTAATCCTAATTGTGCACTTCTATCTGGCCAGATTTGCTTGAGGTACTCGATGGTGCCTTCTTCGCCTGTTTTGGGATTGGTTCCTTCAGTGCTGGTGCGTTTGGAGACGGCGCCGTTGCCGTCAACGCTC
>CAZIXI010000253.1:0-4805 GCA_964543115.1 uncultured bacterium | reverse complement strand
TCAGGAAGGGATGTCCGGGATTGTTGCTTCTATGGGAACGGCTTTCACCCGTGAGCATGTGCATATGTTGCGGCGCTATAGTAAGGAAATCGTTGTGGCCTTTGACAGTGATACGGCCGGTAACAAGGCCGCCCTGGGAGGATTAGAGATTTTTATCGAGGAAGGCGTACGGGTAAGAGTGGTTTCTTTGCCGGCAGGGTATGATCCGGATTCTTTTATCCGGGAAAAAGGCCTAACCGCTTTTCGCGGCTTGATAACCTCTGCCCGGGATATTCTGGAAGTAAAACTCCAACGATTGTCTCGAGAGTATGCGGTAAAAACAACTAAAGGTAAACTGCAGGTAACCGATCAGTTGCTGCCGGATATAGCGAAAATAACCAATGATATCTGGAAGAGGCAGTTTGTTAGGCATCTGGCCGACCGGCTGGTTATTCCTGAAGACAGTATCTGGTTAGAACTGAAAAAACATAAGAAACATAGTTCGGGAGGCTTCCGGCCCAGCCGGACAACAGAGAAAGTTGTTTCTGGGACGAAACGTTTTCCCGGAGAAAGACAGTTAATAGAAATACTGCTGGATGATGAACCGCTGCCTGATTGGCTGTTGGCGGAATTTGACCCGTCAGACATGCAGGACCGGTTATGCCGGCGGATATTGGATCTTGTTATTACGATGAAAAAGACCGGCCAGTGGAAGGGAGTGCAGTCTCTGATGCATCAGATTAAAGAGGAAGGCGTTTTACAATTGCTCTCGCAGCTGGCTGCGCGGGAAAACTCTTTTAATGACCGGGAAAGAGTAATCCGGGATTGTGTTTATGATATCAAACGCCGCAGCAGGGAAGACAAAATTAAAGAACTTATCGGTTCTGTCGCGGAAGCGGAGAAGAAACAGGGTGATATTGTGGGGACAATGACTGAGATTAAAAGATTGAAAACAGAGTTGGTGGAGTTAAGTAAAAAACGCGAATTAGCGCGAGTGTAACGCGGTATTTCGTGTCAACTGGAGGAGAAATGGCCAAGATCAAGACCAAGCCCAAGAGTAAGACCAAGAGTAAGACCAAGGTAGCGAAAAAAGACAAGAGTTTGCAGAAATCTGAACAGATTCAGCAGCTGATCGGGATGAGCAAGAAAAAAGGGTATTTGACCTATGATGAGTTGAACAATGCCCTTCCGGATCAGATACTTGATTCTGAAGAGATTGATTCTATTCTTATTCTGCTTAAGAATATGGATATTGATGTTCTCGAGGACAGTGAAGTTCCGAGAAAAATTACTGAGAAGAAACTGCATGAAAAGAAACTTGCCGAGCAGGAACGGCTGAGCCGTCTTGATATCCTTGAAGACCCGGTACGGATGTATCTGAAACAGATGGGGCAGATCCCGCTGTTGACCCGTGAGCAGGAGATAGATATTTCTAAACGGATTGAAAAAGGTGAAACGGAAGTGAAGCGGTTGGTTCTGCTCTGGGGTTTGGTGCCGAAGCAGGTGATTGCCCTGGCCAAGCGTCTGCTTGGCGGCCGTGAAAGGTACGACCGGGTAGTGAACGAAAAGATGGTAAAAAGCCGGGAGCGTTATTTGAAAGATCTGCCAAAATATTGTAGGCAGATTAAGCAACTAGAGGCCAAGATTACAAAGCAGTACCAGCGCCTGACCGGCAGCAGGCTTTCTGAGAAAATGCGTAAACAAGTTACCAAGAAAATGGATAAAGATAAATTGTCGCTGATTAACGTAATGAAGAATTTTCATTATCGGCAACGGGCAGTAGAGGAATTTGCCCTGGAGATTTTAGAAACCTGGGTCAAGGTAAGAGAAATTGAAACCTGCATGGAAAAGTTAAAAAATAAGCGCAGCAAAGATGCGGGCGTTCGCTACAAAAATGAACGGCGTAAACTGCGGAGGATTGAATTGTCGAGCTGGATGTCGCTTGAGGGTTTCAAGGAAGAAGCGCAGCAGTTGTGGAGCTGGCTGGTTAAGACCCATGAGGCCAAGGGGGAAATGATTGAAGCCAATCTCCGGCTGGTGATCAGTATAGCTAAAAAATATACGAATAGGGGTTTGAGTTTCCTTGATCTTATTCAGGAAGGTAACATGGGTTTGATGAAGGCCGTGGAGAAATTTGAGTACAAACGCGGTTATAAATTCAGCACCTATGCCACTTGGTGGATCCGGCAGGCGATAACCAGGGCGATTGCCGATCAGGCCCGGACGATCCGAATCCCGGTACATATGATTGAAACGATTAATAAGCTTGTCCGCACTTCGAAAAAGTTAATTCAGGAACAGGGGAAGGAGCCCACGCCGGAAGAAATTGCCGTTAAGATGGGGATCCCCTCCAGTAAAATCCATGGCATTCTGAAGATTGCCCAGCATCCGATTTCTCTGCAAACGCCTATCGGGGATAGTGAGGAGAGTAATTTTGGTGATTTTATTGAAGATAAAAGTGTGGAAAAACCTGATGAGGCAACTAGTTATACTTTTTTGAAGGAACGGATTGAAGAGGTGTTGGGGACCCTGGCGCCCCGGGAGAAAAAGGTACTTACATTGCGTTTTGGTATTGGTGACGGTACGCCGCGGACACTGGAAGAAGTAGGAGCGGAATTTAACGTAACCCGTGAACGGATCCGGCAGATTGAAGCTAAGGCCCTGCGCAAGATGCGGCATCCTACCCGCAGCCGCAAATTAACCGGATTCTTAGACGGGATCGAAGAAGAGCAGGCACCTTTGAAATTTCTCGCCCTGGCCGATGACGACGAGGATGACGAGGAATAGAAAAAATCAATAGTGAAACGATTAATCTTTGCTCTCCTCTTAATCGGTGTTACCTCCATTATCAGCCAGATCGTGCTGATTAGGGAACTCCTGGTTGTCTTCTACGGTAACGAACTCTCCATCGGTATTATTCTTGCTAACTGGCTTTGCTGGACAAGCTGTGGAAGCTGGCTGGCAGCCTGGCTGACAAAGAAAATAGAAAAGCCTTTGTTTTTTTTGGCCCTTGCTGAGATTGCCTTAGCGCTAATTGTTTTTCTTACCGTTATTGCCGCCCGGGGAATAAAACTTTGGCTGGGGATTACACCCGGAGAGATTTTGGGGATCGTGCCGATCTGGTGTTATTCATTTATTATTCTTGCCGCATTCTGCTTTGTTAATGGATTTCTTTTTGTGGCCGGCTGTCGCGCGTACCGCGTATTTCAGAGCGATCACGTAGAACCGGCGGATACAATCAGTAAGGTGTATGTTTTTGAAGCGCTGGGAGCCGGTGTGGGCGGAATTTTTTGCGGGTTGTTGTTGCTGCGTTATTTTAATTCACTGCAGATTACCTGGTTTGTTTCCCTGCTTAATTTGCTGGTTGCCGGTTTTATTTGGCCGTCGTCGGGCCGTTGGGGCCGGAGAATGATTTATCTAGTGGCGCTGGTGGTTTTTCTTGCCGGAATAGCGGGTGGCTTGAATTTTATGCAATTGGAAAGCAGGAAGTGGCAGTGGCCCGGTTATCAGCTGGTTGCTTCCGAAGATTCAATCTATGGGAACATAACGGTCACCCGGCATAATTCTCATTATAATTTTTATGAAAGCGGGTTGCTGGCCTATTCTGTGCCGGATCTGATGAGCGCGGAAGAAACCGTGCATCTTGGTCTCCTTCAATATGACGGGCCGGAAAAGGTACTGTTAATTGGCGGCGGCACAAATGGGACCATCGCGGAAATATTAAAATATCCGACAGTAAAAAGGATAGATTATCTGGAGCTTGATCCTTTGGTGATCAGCCTGACGGAAGAAAAACTCCCTGAACCGGAGTCGTCTTTTTTGCGAAAAGAGCGGGTCAAGGTGCATTTTATTGACGGCCGCCGTTTTTTGAAAACTTCTGCGGAATCTTATGATGTAATTATTGTTAATCTGCCTGATCCGTATACCGCGCAGTTTAACAGGTTTTATACGAAAGAGTTTTATCTTGAGGCGGCGGCCCATCTTAGTCCTCGCGGCATAATAGCTTTTGCGGTGACTTCGGCGGAAAATTATATAAGTCCGCAGTTGGGAGATTTTTTGCGGTGTTTGTACAATACGTTAAAAGAGGTTTACCCTCAAGTTATTGTCCTACCGGGTGAGACTGCCTATTTTGTCGGTGCCCAGGGGCAGGCCACCCCCAGTGATGATTATAGTTTGCTGCAGCAGCGGTTGGACCTGGCCGGTGTTTCTACCGGTTTTATCAGGGATTATTACCTGAAGTATAGATTGAGCAGGGAACGGAAGGATTATTTGCTCAAGCAATTACAGTTAGATAAGCCGATACCGATTAATACGGATTTTCGGCCGGTCTGCTATTATTATGATATTACTTTTTGGAGTACACATTTCAACAATACATTTCAAAAGGTGTTTTTATTCGCGGCCGGGATCAAGTTGTGGCACTTTATTCTGCCGTTAGTTTTAGCGAGCGGCTGGTTCTTGCTGCGTCGTCGGGGCGGCTCTGGCCGCGGCTATGTTCTTTTTCCCATCATGGGCAGCGGATTTTCAGAAATTAGTTTTCAGGTTGTTACCTTGCTGGCCTTTCAGGTGATTTACGGTTACCTTTATTATAAACTCAGCTATATGCTGGCTTCTTTTATGATCGGTCTGGCCGCCGGCGGATATCTGATTTCACGCCTTCTCCCCCAAGCTCCGCTTGGGGCTGCTAAAGAGGAATATTACAGACTGCCGAAGCTGCAAGATGATTATCCTTTGTTTTTAAGGACGCAGTTAGCGATAACTTTCTATCCGCTGTTGCTGCCGCTTGTCTTTATCTTTTTTGCCCGGGCCGGGGGAGGGACCGTTTC
>CAZIXI010000252.1:0-4848 GCA_964543115.1 uncultured bacterium | reverse complement strand
CAATTCTCTGGCCGAAAGCCGCTCGATTTCTTCTTCCGTCAATTCCCCGCGCAGGAATTGCTCAACCCGCTTATTTGTTGTTTCCAGCTGATTGCGCGCTGCTTCTATCTCCTGATAAAGCTCATCCTGCATCAGCACTTCCCGCATACTCTTGGCATATCGTTCCGGCTGCTCACGGCAATCATCCCGCATTTCCGCCAGCGATACAAAGCCGCTCTTTTCAGCGTCAATGCCGTCTTCCTCATCATACTTAATCTGCCCTTCCTGTTCCGCTGTCAGAAAATAAACATAACGGCGATAGACACTGCGGTTCCAGGTGCCTTCACCCCGCATATCATCCGTATACTCGCCAATTTCAAATAGCCGTTCCCGATTGACATCTGTTACATTAATCTCCTCGGCGATCTCACGTACAACCCCAGCGAGGAAATTATCACCCAAACCAAGATGCCCGCCGGCTCCTTCACCATAACAGCTGGGCTCCATATCCTTAGCAGGACTTCGCCACTGCCGCAGCATCCGTCCCTGCGTATCAATTACCAGCACGCGCACATCACGGTGCAAATCACCTTCCTTATGCACCAGCTTACGCGGTTTTATCCTGCCATCAGGCTGACCATTCTCACTAACCAACTCAAAAAACTCTTCCTGCACCAGCTCATCCAAACTAATCTCTATTTCCAACAATTCCTGATAGGCAATCTGCCACAACCAGAGATGAGCCACAGTTAATTCTTTATCTTTGCCAAAATACTCCACTAATTTTCCAAACTGCTCAATCTTATTCAGCCGCTTGATGGTTGTATCCATCTCCCGCAGGAAACGGAAATAGTATTTGGACCGGAACCGCGGCTGCATCGTATCCAGATAGGTTTTAATATCAGGCCTGGTCACTCCCGGCACCTTCTTCTGCCCCAGCAAACGATAGAGGGCAAGATCCCTGACTACTAACCGCGCTTCCTCCGCCCGTTCCCTTTCCGGAGAACCAATCTTATTATCGTGACCCAATTCATGGAACAGGCGTTCGGCAAGGAGATAGACAGGCACCCGCTTATTCTGCAGGTGAGTATTGGCCCGAAGCATTTCGGAGGCGAAATCATGACTGAAAACAATTTCTACCCGCTTAAGATCAGTATTATAATAACGGCAGGAATTAACTAACAGTTTACTCGATACCCGAATAACCACCGGCGGATCGCGGTTGGCATCCCTACCAAGAATATCCTGCAAATAGCCAGCCAGATTAGTGTTTAGAGGCGTAACCTCTTCCAGCATCACCAACGCCTCATTCAACATCCCGGCAAACTCCACCGCCTGAGAACCTTTTGGAATAAATCGCTGATCGCCGATCTTGTCTAAATCCATCGTTACTTCTAAATCATCCATAAATGTATCTTTTAGTTCACTATACTTTTTAGACGCGCCAGCCCGTGGAGCAAAATCCCACTGACCACAATTATCATCATCAGCATCCTTAGCTCTCTTATCATCTTCTTCTTTTCTTGCTTGCCTGATTATTAGCCTAAGCATTTTAACTATTTTCTCCCTGGTGTACTTACCTTTTAAGATATTTCCTAATCGCTCCCTTAATAACTTTCTGTGGGTCCTATAAAGATTGCTTTGTTCATGCCAACGCACTCCCTTAGACATATCGCTCCATACTTCTTCAAAAACTTTCAGAACTGCCAGGATTCGCTCAAATTCTTCGATGTTTCCTGCTGATACATTTATTGCGATTGGAATCCCCAACTCCAAAACATCGCAACACGGAATATCTTCACTTTCTAAGAAAAGACCAAATTCCAAAGCCGGCATCAACCACTCTGGCTGACCCTTTGTGGCTTGCAACACTGCCGGAATCGCTTTTCTGGAAGCATAATCTATTCGTTTTCTGGACATAACTAATGCATCAAATAATTCAACAATCTTTTCTTTCACATCTTCCCCTATCTCTACGCCAGAGATATATGCATTCAAAAGCTCTTCATTATCCACACCCAACATAGCCAATGATTTCCTAGCTGCAATTCTAACTTCAGGAGAGGCATCACCAAGTAACTCCAGCAATGATGGAATTGCTCTATTATCACTCAACTCACCTAATTTCCCGACTATATACACTTTATCACTAGAATATATACGAACATTATCATCATTCAATGATTGCACTAACGCATCAACCATCAGGTTGCTGGGCGCATCCAATGACTTCAAAAGCGCATAAATCTTTTCATCATGTTGTCTTGTCAATAAATCAAGCAACTGTGTAATTGCTCGCCTATCTCCCCTCCGAGCAAGCTCTACTGCAGCAGCGTCCCGCGCAGAACATGATTCACTCTGTAATGCCTGCACATACGCTTCCTTAATTCTGCTCTCTGTCAATCCTAACTTATCAATAGCCTTTTGACCTGCCTCACGAATGAATTCACTACTATCTCCTAAAAGCTCTAAAAGAGGATCTACAACTGATTCATCATTCATTTCTGCTAACACATTAATTGCCTCTACATACCCATGACCAAACATTAAATATTCTCTTTTAACTAATAATTCAAGCAATGGATTTATAGCACGCTTATCACCCAACCATCCTAATACTACAATTGCCCCAAAGACAATGTTTTTACTTCCTTTCTCTAATGCTAGCAAGCATCTTTCTATAAGCAAGTTTTCTTCTATATTCAAATCTGATAAAGCCTCATATACTGCTTCACGAACATCTCTTCCCTGACACATAAGAATCCCTAACAATGCCTCTACTGCTCTATCATCTCCTATCTTTCCCAGCTCCCTAATCATTTTAATTGTTTCTTCATCAGCATTAGGTTCAGACAAATAGAACGTACTCCTAAGATTAATCCATGATATATATATAAGCACTTTTTCTGCGCCAAGTTTCTCTAGTGCTTCTCTCGCTTCTTTTACAGCATAAATGCGAGGATTTACTCCCGGATCTAAAGCCCTAAACAACAAATCAATAGCACGCACATCTCCTAACTCTCCTAATTTCCTACAGGCATCTTCCCATGCCTCATAACAATCACTTTCTAATATATTCATATACGCATTGACTAACTGATCTTTTTCCACACGAAATCTATCTAGGGCATCTCTCGTCAACTCGCGCACAGCAGAATCATCATCACCTAACATTAATAAAAGATGACCTATAACACCCTCACCCCCCAATTCAACTAACCCTATTACTGCCTCTTTGCGATAGCTCGCATGTGGTTTTTTTAACCCTTGAATATATGCCTCTAATATCCGCTTTTCACTCGCACCCATTTTCCTTAGAGCGATTTGTGCTTCTTTTCTAAAAAACAACAAAACTTTTAATACAGGATTAATAGCACGCCAATCCCCTAACTCACCCAATCTAATTATAGCATTTCTTCTCACTTCTCTATTCTCGCTTTTCAACCTCCACAGGTACCAGCTCACTGGAAACAACATCCGCCAGGAAATGAAGAAAAGCACAGTAAAAATAATTGCTCCGACAAATGCTGCTACAATAGGATGAACAAAAATAAAAGAAGTAATTGCAGAAATAATAGAATTAGCCGAAACAGAATTAATAATAAGAGTTATTGAATCTATTGTCCCACCACAACCGCCTAAAAACAAAGTTGTGCCTAAGGCAAGAATAATGGGTAATTTTGGAGCTGACGCACCACTACCTACCTTCTTCCACAATCCATCAATAATTTTCCATAAATCCACAAACAAGAAATAGCCAATGGATATAAAGTTGTAAACAAGACTCATTCTGGGAGCAATCCAAAACAACATTTCTACAAAACCTATCTCCTTTTTAATCTTAGGTTTTTCAAATTTGGCTTTCCGAAAAGCTGAAGGTAAATTGGCAAACCTTAGCCAATTAATGATGAAATGAATGAGGCTGGCTATTAATAATACGCTTAAAATCAACGAGCTAGAAATACTAGTTGTCAATAGCATTATAATCCCGCCTATCATTGTAACGGCATAAACAGTGGATATTAACCTAAATATGATTTTCCCTAGGCCAGCATAGAAATTCACCAGGTTACAAACCGGTTTCTTATCACTAGTAAATATTGTGAACCATTCAAAGATATCTGATGTGTCTTTGTCAGTGTCAGATTTTTTAGTGACAAGGTTATAGAAAAACACTATAAAGCTTAATACTAAATCCAATGCTGCATAGGGAATGGCAATAAGCCCCTGACAAATCGCCCGCACAAATCTATCACCGGTTAAATAGTAGTAAACAGCGGCAGGATTAAGTTTGTTTTTGAATAATTGATAAGTCAACAGGCCGAATATTGGCAGGAAGGCAACTAACCAAGACGTGCTTCCCGCGCTAAAATAGAATATAAGTTGTATAACGGCACCGGCAAAAACGCCCAGATAATCGCCAAGAAACTGTCTTTTTGCTTTATTTCTCGCGGACTCAGCAAGTTTTTTTCCTACTATTAATCCAGCTAAAACTAACGACAATACCCCTATCAGAAGAGGACTTACTGGCGCTAAACCAACTTGAGCGAATAACGCTAGTATGGATAAATAGGCGCCTAAATACAGAGGCATATTCGTATAACCATTCTTCAGGAACGGCCCAAAGATAAAGGCAACCGGGAAGATGACAAAGAAGAATTGACCAATAATCCCAAATGGATGCAGTGCCGAAATAAACATAATCGGCAATAAAATAACGCCCCAGCGAATAGACAGCCTGAATACCTGATAAATCTCGGCAAAACTCAGGCGGGGATAATAAATATCTTTAATCCCGGAGGTGAACTCACCGGCCTTGCCCTGGAAAGCGCTCCTTACTTTATCATCATGCATGGGAATAAAAGGTAA
>CAZIXI010000251.1:0-4888 GCA_964543115.1 uncultured bacterium | reverse complement strand
AAAATACTTCTGAAGGTGTTTTAGTTTCGTTCCCTTCACAAAAAGGGCAGGATTTGGTATCCGGTCTTTCCGGAGCCAGGTGGAAATCAGTCGGTCGTTTACTGCGTTCTGTAGCGATAATAACCCAACGGCCGATAATCGGATCTTTTCTTAATTCGGGCATAGCAACCTCCTAACTTCTGTTCGATTAGACAATAATTTTCTTTATTATCAGGCCAAAAGATTCTGGTAGAGTTTCACGTATTTGCGCGCCGAGTTGGGCCAGGAGAAATCCTGCCCCATGGCATTAATAACTAATTTCTGCCAATAATCTTTATGCCGGTACATATCGAGTGCTTCTTTTACTTTCGCTATCAGGGCCCGGCTGGAATATTCCTTAAATTTAAATCCGTTACCTGTTCCGGTTTCCGGATTAAAATTCTCAATTGTGTCATCCAGCCCGCCCGTGGCCCGAACAATGGGAATAGTGCCGTATTTAAGGCTGTAAATCTGGTTAAGGCCGCAGGGTTCATAACGGGAAGGCATCAGAAACAAATCAGACCCCGCTTCAATTTTATGGGCCAGGGAATTGTTAAAGGCCAGACGAACACCCAGATGTTCATGGTATTTTTTCTGCATCTTTTTAAATAACGAGTGATATTTATTCTCTCCGGTTCCTAAAAGTAAAATTCGTAAATCCATTTCAGCCAGTGACGGCATAGCCTTTGCCAGAATATCGAATCCTTTTTGATCGGCAAGCCGGGAAATAATCCCGATAATCGGTGTATCATCTTTTGCCGTCAAATTATATTCCTGCAAGAGGTTGTGCCGGCAGTCCATTTTACCAGACATATCGTCTAGGCTGTAATCTTTAACGATATATTTATCCCTTTGCGGATGCCACTCACTATAATCAACCCCGTTAAGAATTCCCTGAATGTGCCCCCCCTGCTCCTTCAGCACGCCATCCAGTCCGCAGCCGTATTCCGGAGTTTGCATTTCCAGGCTGTATTTTTTGCTTACGGTACTTATATTGTCGGCAGTAATCAGACCCGCCTTAAGGAAATTCACCTTACCGTAAAATTCCATCCCCTTGGGTGTGAACCAGTCCCGGCTGATGTTCAGGCCATGAAGTACGGTTTTATCAAATAATCCTTGATAGGCCAGATTATGAATGCTGAGAACAGTCTTTGTCCGGGAATAAAAAGTATCGTTTCTTCTCTCTGTTTTGAGCAGGAACGGAACTAGGGCCGTCTGCCAGTCGTGCACATGGATTATGTCAGGCTGAAAAGCGAGCGCCGGCAACAAATTGAGAGCAGCCTTGCAAAAGAAACCAAAGCGCTGGGCGTTATCGGGAAAATCACCGTGAGGAGTTCCATAGAGCTCCTGGCGGGCAAAGAAGTCCGGATTATCAATAAAATAGGCCCGGAAATGATCAGTGATTTTTCTCGAATATACGTCACCTTTTATTTCTTTTCCGGCAATGCGGACAGTTACTGAATGCCTGGTTTTTCTAGGCTTTGGTTTGGTCTGGGCAACCTGTTTATAATAAGGCATGACCAGAATCAGTTCCAGGCCAAGCTTTTCTAATTCTATGGGCAAGGCGCCGCAGACATCCGCCATTCCGCCGGTCTTGGCAAAGGGAGTTGCTTCTGAACTAATAAATGTAATATTTAATCTTTTATTCATGATATTAAGCGCATAATGTTATAACTAAAAAGGCCATTTGTCAAGAAAAAGACTTAGGCCATTGACAGAGTGCCACTTATCATGCATATTTATAATGGATTATTATGAAAACCTCGCAAAAGGGTAAAAAATACATTTATTTACTATTATTATTGCTGATAATGGCTCCGCCATCGTCCGCCCCTGCCCTGGCACCAGGCTCAGAATTCCCTAACGGGAACGGCGGTTTTAACGTTAATGATACGACAAGCATTCTTTATCTTTTAATAACCAGGGCCGAACAATTGTACGAGCAGGGCAAGCTACATGAGGCCTTTATTAAAGCAATTGATATCCTCCACTACATCATGGAGCACCCGGATGAAAGTGCTAACATTCAGTCAGATCTGCCTTTCCTTATAAATATCCTTAAAGATTACCGGAAAGAGTACCAGGATCAGACCATCTCGGACCGACTGCTTTCCCTACTGCATATTTGCGCACAAACAAAAATATACGGCGCCTTAGCCAGACGCCTCAAAGAAGAATTCCGGGAAGATATCCTGCCGCGTAAGGTTACCTACCAGAAATTCTCTTCTGCTTATGTGTTGACCATTAAGGGCCTGGAAAAATTCCCCTTCTATTTTAAAGACAAAATGAAATACAAAAACCACACTATCAGCATTGAATGGCTGGAAGAACAATCGGGGTTTTGGGTTCCCGACAAAATCATATTTCTTGACGATCAGGAGAAACCACTTGAGGTATTATATCCCCGCCGGATTTACGATAGTTCCTCGGCTTTGACAGGACTAACATTAAAAATATATCAGGAGGACCTTATTCCCGGAGGTTTTATTTCCGGTTTGCGGGTGAGGTCCAATCAGGTAGTGGTCAACAAAAGCTTTAATTGCAAGGGTTACAATGGGGCCCGGGCCCGCGCCTATGTAGGAGAAAACGGTGTAGTAACCAGAATTCATCTCAGTCCGGTAAGAGACAAGAAAGCTAAGGATATAAACCTGGCCATCATTAAATGCTCCGGAATACCGCTGGCCGCTTACATTCATGTGCCGAGAAGTGTGCTTTATGAACTATCACATAAATACGGTGAATTGGAAATAACTAATCTATTCATGAATACAGGCCCGCGGGTACGTTCACCCAAAATAGGAAATTTCAAGGCATTTCAACTGGCCGGCTACGCGGGCGCGGCGGTACGTTTGATCTATAAACCAACGGGAACCGCCTTTTTCCGCATTCAGGGGCTAAATGGATTGCCGCCAGTAATCAGAAAAACGGAACTGACTGAAAAAGCAAAAACTCAGCGCGTACGCTGGAAGAAACCAGCTGAAGAACAACTCGGCAGAATGGCAGAAGTATCAATCCAAGAACTTGAGGACAAAGATAAATTAATTATAAGCAAAAAGGTGTTTGCCGCAATCAGAAAAGCTGCCCGCTTAAAAAGCGGTGTTGAAGGTTATTACACAGGCGTAATTTTTTCAACCAACAAAGGGATAGGAATATTTTTCGAAGAAGGCGAAATGCTCACCGCCGAAACATTTAAGCGCCGACTAGAAGTCTGGTGCTACGATAAAAAACAAAAAATTAATCCTGCATCATTACGTGTTATCTCCGTTTTTCATATTCACACTGCTCCTTATTATTTGAAAAGAGCAAGTTTAACTGATCCTCTCTCTTATATTATTTTACCTACTGCTGAGGTGCTTCGTAAATGGAAAATTTACACGCTTTATCTCACTTGGTCCCTGCGTGAATTAGGGGCAGCAAAACATCTTGATTATGATAGTAAACACCTGGTGGCTGGACAGGTGCACAATGATTTTTTCTACGCCGGCTATCTCAATCATACCAGCTTGACTAGACAGGCAACGGCAAAAAAAGAAAGACTCAATCCAACCCAATTAAGAAATAGCGGCGCCTTGCGTTTTCTCCCCGTAGGAATAATCGATAATGAGCAAAGAGATCCCCGAAAGGGCAAGCTCCCAGATTTCATGGTTAAGTGGATTGGCCTGAAGGAAGAACCAGCACCACTCTTACCAGCCATTAAAAGGATGCCGCCGGAAGAAAAGGCCTGGCGGCATGAACTTTTTCTTGAGAACCGCGGTTTAATTCACGCTGTTATCCGCCGGTATTTTTGGCCCAGATTTTCTTATCTCCTCTCTTATGAAGAATTATTAAAAGTAGGCGAAAGGGTACTTTACACTACCGTCTTGGATTTTGATTACACTCTCAAGTCAAAACTAAGCTCACTGGCCTGGCTCCGGCTAAGGGGACAAATAGAAAAACACATTAGATCCCTGCTCAAGTACTTACCGCACGAAATTTCCCAAGAAAATATCAGCCGAAGAAGGGATGGTGAATCGGTCAGCAACGACCGCCTGGCTTTCATGGCGGACAAGGCCCCTAACCCGGAAGAAGTCTTACTCCAACGCGAAGAAAACGAAAGAATCAGAGCACTCTGCCGGCACATAAAAAGGCAAAAAGTACGCGACGCCTTTGAGATTTACGTGGGCCTGACTGACGGTGAACCGCATTCCCTTAAGGAAACCGCTCGCCTCCTTTACCAAAAATATATTACCGAAAGCGTTACACCTCCCGGAGCAGTTATTAATTCCGTCACAAGAAAAAACCGCACTTTTGACCGCGGAACAATCTCAGGCTACATCAGGGAAGCGCAGCTGGACATTCTCAGCGGCTTATACGGCAGAACAAAAGCCAGACTAATTATTGCCGATCAAGAGGACAAGAAAAGAGAGGAAAGAGAGCTGAGCGCTAAAATAAGAAAACAATGGCATGATTTCACAACTGGTGGTCTTCAGACGGAAAATTGGCACCCCTTCTTTTTCACTCCCCGGCTATATAGCATCCAGCGGAAACCAAAACTCATGCTGCAAGTACCAGGTGGACCGTTTTTTGATTTTGATATTGAATACCAAAACAGGGAAATATGCATGGATCTAAAAGAAATAGATCAAGACAAACGCTGGGTAGTATTCAGATTTATCTGTGATGGAGAAACCATTAAGGAAGTCATCCTAGAACTTAGCGCTAGCCAGATTAAAAGAAAAGCCACCTTGCCAGAATATATGACGGTCAATGATTACTTCCGCTTGCGGCGCCTGCGTAAATGGCTGGCCCGGGGACAGCCTGAAGCCGAAATCCCTCGAGACCGCATCCCCTTTCTTGTACTCAGGCATAAAAGGCTAGTTGGCCAGGATAC
>CAZIXI010000250.1:0-4930 GCA_964543115.1 uncultured bacterium | reverse complement strand
AGTGTATGAAAAACGCTACAATGTGCGCGGTTACGTTACCTGGCAGTCCACCACCAACTATATTCCGGAAGAAGAAGAGTTGATCCCCGAGGCCAGTGTGCGGGCGATGGCAGAAGCCGGAACCTGGACCGGCAAACTGGTGGAAACCGACAAGATCATTACCCGGAACATCTCCTTTAATTTCCGCGGGTACCCCACTAAATCGATCAGCGACAATTATTATTTTGACGAAGACAGT
Organism: uncultured bacterium; assembly: GCA_964543115.1. Taxonomy (GTDB): domain Bacteria; phylum Auribacterota; class CAZIXI01; order CAZIXI01; family CAZIXI01; genus CAZIXI01. The sequence continues at coordinate 4,692 of CAZIXI010000250.1, read as the reverse complement.
GAAGAAGAGAAATTTTCCGAACGGCAGGTAGTGGAAGCGGTGTATGACAGCCGCGGCCGCAAGGTAAAAGAGACAACCTTTATCGGGATAGAAGATCAGGATGCGGCCACTTCAGTTGTGCTGGATGATAAGTTAAATAAAGAGGATACCTGGACCGGATTGGAGATCCTGGAAAAACAGGTGACCCACAGCCGGGGCTTCAATCGCTGGGGCAACCCCAGTCTGGAGACAACCGATGTCTTCCTTAACAATCAGGGCGAGTACGAGTTTTCCACCCGTACCGTAACCAAGTACAAGTACTACGGCCGCTACGTAAAAGAGAGCGAGACAACTACTCATACCGCCAAAGATAACGCCATTTTAGCGGAAAAAGAGATCTCCGCTTATAACGCCAAACAGTGGCCGGAACTGGAGATCGCCAACCGCAGCATCACCACCAACTGGAAATTCACCCACCGCGGTAAGCCGATGTACAGCGTTACCCGCGACTTTGTGATGGATAAAGCGCATAACAAACTGGTGTTAACCACGTTACGCAACAATTCCTATAAATATGACGGTATGGGCAACGCCCTGGAAGAAGAATCAGTGGTTTATTCCCCGGAAACAGGCAAGACCTATTTCGAAAAAGACACCGCCTCCTATAATATATATAGGAAGGAGTACGCGGGCCTGAACAAAATCACCAAGTCCTGGAAGAAAAATACCAGTTTTATCCGGGGAGTGGCCCGGCGCACAACAGAAAAGGCCTTTTACTTTAATGAAGCGAAAAGCCGCTTTGAGCTTAACGCCGTCACCACCAGTAAACGTAAAGTTAACGGCCGCAAGAATATTTATTATACCGAAGAAGTAACCCGGATCGCTAAAGACGGCAAAACCGTTACCGAAAATGAGCTCATTAACGTGCGTGACCGCGCGGCAGTAAAAGAAGATACCCGCTTGATGGAGGTTTCCAAACGCATAACCCGCAATTTCGTGCCTATCCGCAACGCCTGGCGGGAAAGCCTGATCTCTAATTACATAATGAGCGAGGGCGCTTATGAACTGAGTGATGTTTCCAGTATCCAGCGGGTAATCAACGGCCAGGGCGATGCGGTCAGAACCACCACTACCCAGTACGCGGCGCTTGCCGGTAAGAAACTCACAGAGAAGGACACCAAATCCCTTACCAGCCTGAAAAAACTCCAACTGGATACTCGCCTGGAAACCATCAGCAGAACAAAAAAACAGGTGTTCCGCTTCGTTAACCATAAGGAAAAAGACAGTGTGGAACAAAGCTATGACTATAACACTGAAACGAAAACATTTGATTTGCAAAATGTCACCACCATGCAGCGCCGGCTGGACGGCGTGGGCAATACCCTCTATTCCCAGAAAGAGGAATACGTGCCCAAACTTGACCTGGTACTGGCAGAAGAGGATATGACCAATATTAATTCTCTGGACGCGCCTGAACGGGACACGCGCCTGGAAAAGATGAACCGGCAGGATACCTATAATTTCGGTTTTACCCATGATAACCAGCCGCTGCAGAGCCTGATCCTTAATTACGGCATGAACCTGGACAATAACCAGTTTGAGCTTAGCGATGTGCAGGAAGCGGTCAGCCGTTATGACGGCCGGGGCAATGTACTGAAGAGAGAAACCATTACCTATACCGCTAAAGATGATCAGGTGCTTACTGTCGCGGACATGCAGAAACTCAATAATATCAACGCCCTGCGCCAGGAAAAACGCCTGGAACAGATGTCCAAAAAGATCATCCGTAACCGCGGTTTTATTCAGGGAACCGCCATGTTTACTACGGAAAAGGATTTTGTGGTGGAGGCCGGTAAATTTGTGGCCAGCGCGGTAACCACCATTGCCCGTAAAAAGATAAGCGGCCAGGGTAACGCCGGTTACCAGGAAACAAGATCATACGTGATCAAAGAAGGTCAGCCGCAGTTAACTGAAGCCGACCTGGCCAATCTAACAGATCAGGAAGCGGTTGAGCGCGACAGCCGTTTGCAGGAAGAGACAAAACAGATTACCTATAATTATGATTTTGTGCGTAACGAACCGCGCGCCAAAATGACCATCAGCTATGATAAGGATGCTAAAACCGGTAAGTACGAATTAAGCAGTGTTAATCTGGACCGTTACAAACGTGACGGCCTGGGCCGGCCAAAGTTTACTGAAAGCACCACCTTTACCAGTAAAGAGCTGACCGTAGAAGAAGGCGCCCTGCGTGGAATGGACAGTTTAAGCGAAGTGGAAAAATCACCGCTGTTGGAAAAATCCAGCCGCGACCTCACCTGGCAAAGCGGTTTCGTGCGCAACACCGCCCGCCGCCAGGAAACCAAACGGCTGGTCTATGATAAGGACAAACAGCAGTTTGTTTTTGCCGAATACGAAGTTACCAATAATAAGGTAGACGGCCGCGGTTACGTGCAGGAACAGACAAAGAAGGTTTACGTGCCGCTGGAAGAGGAAACGGTTAAACCGGATGGACCGATCAGGGTAATGGCGGCCGCAATAGCCAAACCGGCCCAGAAACCCGATGTTACTAAATTGCAGGAAGACCAGTTAATAAAGATCTATAACAAAGGCTTTGTCAGCGGCGGCAAACCCCGTTACCAGGTAAAAGACGAGTTCCTCTATGATGCGAAAGATAAGAAATTCCAGTTTAGTAACCGCAGCCAGAACAAACTGAAATACAACGGCCGCGGCTTCACCACCGCGAGAGAAACCGTTACCTTTAAGAGTAAGGCCGACAAACCCTTGATAGACGGCCAGCTTTCCAACCCCTTTGCCCAACAGTATCCGGAACTGACAATCGCCAAAAAAACCAAATCCAAATATACCAGCTTCACCACCGACGGTAACGCCCGTAAAGAGCAGAAAGACACCTTTGCCTATATAAACGGCGAGTACATCCTCGGTAACCGTGCCAAAACAACCAGTAGATACAGCGGCAAACGCCTGCTGCGCCAGGAAACAGAAACCTATATCGGCGCCGCCGGCGCCACCCTGAAAGAAGCGGAAGCAGCCACCGCCAAACTGGACCTGTTAAAGAAAACCATTACTCAGAATAGTAACTTCAAACGCTACCAGGCGCAGACCCAGGTAATTGACGAATATATCCAGACCAAAATAGGCCTGCGGCAGACAGAGCAAAAAGAGATCGCTAACACCTACGACGGCCTCAACCGCACCGTTACCCAGTCCACCGTCACCAAAAAGCTGGATAAGAAAAGCAATAAACTGGTAGCCGTGGATAAACGCGACGTAAAAAACACCAAATTCAACACCCGCAAACAGGCGGTAAAGAAAGAAACGGCGATCAGTTACTACGATAAACAAGGTAAGGCCGTACTCAGCGAACGCCAGGAAACAGAGATCAAGCGCTATGATTTTGAGAGTAACCCGCTGGAACAGACGATTAAATCCTATACCCCCGCCAATAAGCTGAAGACCCGGCAGGATATCAAGACCGAATATGATGCCTTCAACAACGCCGTAAAGACCGAAACCGTCAGCAAGGCCATGGTAGCCGGCAAACTACAAACCAGCGGCAAAGACATCGTCAAGAAGCATTACAAAACCGCCAGCGCCAAGGTCTTGAACCAGGCCACCTCCGAAGAAACGGATAAATATGTATATAAAGATAATAAATATATAAATACATCATATACAAACAAGATAAACGTCAACTACAACACTTACGGCCAGCTGGATAAATACTTCAGCGAAACCTACCTGCCGGGCACAAAGTTAACGGATTCCGACCGAAAAAATAAACTTGTTTCCAGCCAGTATACGGAAGTTGCCAGATTTGACCTTAATGGCCGGGCCCTGCAGCGTAAGAGTATTGATTATTTAAAGACATCAGCTAAAGATGTAATCGATCTAAAATCGGGGCAGGTGAAAAAAGGTGCCGGTAAGATTTATCAGCACCAAGACATAGCAAACACTTATTATCTAAACGGAGACATAAAGACTACGGAGACGGTTACTAAGGATATTAACCAGAAAAGCCTGATGCGGGAATATACGGAATCACTGGCTTATGATGAGATGGGCAATGCTACCAGGGAAAGAAAAAAAGAGTGGCAGTGGGATGACAGCGCTGTGCCGCCAAGCTGGATGTTCAATTCGGCTAAGATGACGGAAAAGAAGCTATTCAACCTGCGGGGCAGGCCAGAGGAACAAACGATTAGGACTTACAGCGACGCGAATTGTAAGATGCTGACATTGAAGGAGGATATTAAAAGTAAATATAATCACTTTGGCGGCATGACCGAACAGAATGTGTCGCGGTTCAAAGATGATTATACCAAGTACCCTCTGGAAACTGTTAAGAATAAGTACCAGTATGATGAAAGTAATAAATTATTAGTGATGAAGGCAATGCCGGTAAAGACAACGTCGGTTATCAGCAGGATAGATGAAAAGGGCATTTTACAACTGACTGAACGTACAGAAAAAGTCCTGGTTAAGGATAATGCCGGGAAATATATTTTGGGCGCTGGTAATAACAAGGGGCAGGAAGAATTAACGCGGAGCGTGTACCGGGATGATAAATGGGCCCTGGAGAGCAAGAAAGATATTAATTATGTGTATAAAGGAATTGAAAATGCCGGCCGCGGCCTGGCGAGTACGGTAACGACGCAGACGACGTTGATAGATGGGGATCTGGACGGTGTGCTGGAT
>CAZIXI010000249.1:0-5011 GCA_964543115.1 uncultured bacterium | reverse complement strand
CAATGGCGAAACCGGCGCCGGAGAGGCGTACTTCCATGCGACCGGCGGATTCTGTCAGCTTTAGATCTCTGAATTCTTTTGTGCGACTGTAGGTGCCGCAATTAAAGCTGACTACCTGCTCGCCTTCCCAGCTCAAGGTGACGCTGGTTTGTTTTCTGGTTCTGTTTTCATCATAATAGAAGGTAAAGCTGGCAGGTTTGTTGTTTTCATATTTGATATTGTCTTTGGCGATCCGGCCCTTGCCGTCATATACTCTCACATAGTGCCGGCCGTCCTTAATGTCCATGGAACTGACAGTGTCACCTTTGCCGTCTTTGCCGGCCTTTTCTCCGGCTTGAATGGTAATATTTATGTGAGAGACGGCACTGCTTATGGTGATCGCGCCCTGGGCAGAGATATTAATTGCCTGCAGGTTGTTATGAGAGGCATCAAACAGGTTCTGCATATCCTTAGCAAATACCTTTTTAGTGGCAAATCCCTGTTGCTCCGTGATTACTATATTGCCTTCATCGTCTTCACTTAAGGTAAACTGATTCACTACCTTCAGATGTTCCTGCATTTCTTCCGGGCTCATCTCCGCGGTTATTTTCTTATCAATGGCGTACTGGGTAGCGGTTATGGCGGTTACCTCACCGGTGTTTTCATCACGTTTATAGGTTATTGTACGTATCGGAATACGGTTGGTGCTTGTATCTACGCTGCTGGCCTTTTCCGTAAAGGCCACTTTGTTACCATCAGGAGTTGTTACTGTTGGATAATCATCTGCGGCAATAGCCAGTACATAGTCTGTTTCTACTTGCAGTTCTTTGTGCTGGCTAACGGCCTGATTAAGCTGTTTGGCCCAGCCAAAATCCTGCGCAACTACCGCGGTCATAGCGGTATGCGCCATGCTGCTTACTGCTGCTTCTTCGCTATAGGCATAACTATAAATTGTTTGATGCTGGGTTTTCAGTTCGTTCCCCGCGTCATCATATTTGCGAATGGTTCCTTCTTCTAAGAATACTCCATTAGCCTGCTGTTCACGTACGTTAACAGAAATCTGCAGTGCCTGATAGGCAGTTTCGGCATTCTGGAACAGTGCTTCCGCTTTGCCGTAATTGCCTTCTTTATAGGCCTCTGCGGCTTCATTGCGCAACTGCTGGAAGCCTTCATTCACATGCCGTTCACCCGCAGTTTCTAAACCCCGCGCCAGTTCATCTGTTTCCGCATCAAAAACGCGCTGGCCGGCCTGAAAGGAACGGATAATGGCTTCTTCGGCGCTGGTATCTTTTCCTTCAGCAAAACGCTCTTGTGCCCGGGCCACTGCTTCTTTATATGGCGCTAACAACTGTGCCTGACCAATAGTCATTTCCTCATTTTTATCTTTTTCCAACTGCTTGAGCTGGTCAGTAGCCCCGATTATGGCTTGGGCAGAACGCAGGCGGTCAACGGCCTTAGGAGAATCTTTTTCAGATTCATCAATTACTGCCTGGGTAAATTTCGCGGCAGTTTCTTTACTCCCTTCGTCTGTTTCATCCAGGGCAAGGTCATCGCGCTGGCCTATCTGTTCCAAGTTATACTGTAGTGCGATATGGCTATATACCTCATTAAGTTCAGTTAAATCTTCCTGCCGCTGAATATCAGTTCCTTCCATCAAAACCGGCAGCGCGGTTACCCAATCCTGCAGGAACTGTTCCTGCAGTTCTACATCACTAGCAATATGTTTATTACCTAATCCCGCACTCTCGGAAACAAACGCGGAAAACACACTTAACTGCTGGCTAACAAGCTGCATGGCCGGAGCAACATTTAATCCCTTATCATGCAGATCAGCAGAAGTAGTCAGGCCAACTAGTGCCTTGACTAGTGTTGCTTCAACAACCGCATTGATTGCCTCACTGTTGTCCTCGTTAATTACGCCAGCTATTGTGATTAAGCCTTCTCCTATGCCGATTGTTGATTGTGCGGTTTGCCTTACCTGGGCCAGGTCAGCAGAAGCCATTGCCAATTTCTCTCCGGCAGCATCCCAATCGCCGCGCATGATATCCGCTTCCGCAATGGCAAGTTGTTCAGTAGCCTGAGTAAGCCGTTCAGTGGTCCAGGGATCCAGGTACTGTATTTGTGCCACAAGCAACTGCGCATTTTCCGGAGCAAGACCGCTATTCTGCGCGGTTTTTGCCAGTGTCTGATATTGAGAGTGATAATCTACTTGTGATAAGCGGGCACATTCCACATATGTATTTAACACGGCAAACCCTTTGGTGTTTTCCTGAAATTCCGCTACCGCAGCAAGTAATTGTTCCCGGTCAAGCTGACTAATGGCGCCGGCAAGATCTCCGTCGGTTATCTTGGGTAAGGCTACATGCTCTAAGGCAACTTTCTCAATCTCAATCATGTCAATACCCAGCGCGCGGAGACCATCATATTTTTTCTCGAACTGTTGACCCTGTTCCGCAATACTCTGCTGGGCCTTGGCCAAGGATACAGCTTGAAACATTGTCTGGGCATCAATAAAGGACACTTCGCTTTCTTTTTTGTCGGCAGTATAATTATTAATATATGCCGTTAACAGTTCGTTCACCACCTGCCTAGCGCTGGCAATGGCGGCGGATGTTTTACCGGCCTGTATTTTTGCGGTATTAGCGGCATCTTTAAGCGCGGCCGTGGCTATTGCCTCTTGTTCTGATACATCTGCATTACCATCCAGGGCCAATACCGCCTTCGCGGCCTCGGCCAGCTGACGACCGGTTTTCTGTACTGCAGGATCACTGTCTTCAATTAGAGTGTTTGCCTGACCCTGCAACGTTTGAGCCTGAGTACGTGCATCTCCCAGTTCGTTATTTTCCAGCAGGGCGATCATATTCTGGCAATGCTGCGATGATTCTAAAAGAGCGAACCCTGTCTCTGCCTGGGCGTCTGAACTGACCATGCCGCTCTCTATCAGCATTCTGGCCAATTTTGCACCCAGGGTGCGAATTGTTACTGTAACTCTACCTTGATCATCGGTTGTGCGGGCAGAAACAATTTCCTGTTCACTGTCATATGTGAATAAGGTTGCATCGCGTTTTTCTGTTCCTTTTGTATAACGCACCGAGACTATCTCGCCTGAAATCGGGGCATTATTTAGGTAAACAACGTTGTCATAGGTTATTCTGGTATTGCCTCTCTCTTCCCAGCCATCACGGTAGGTAACCATTCCGCCGGCAATTTCCATAACCATCTTGCTGGTTACATCACTGGTGATAACCAATCCGTCCTGGATACCGCCGGCCTTGTCGTATTTCACGAATTGCTCTGTGCGCATAATCACACTACGCCCTCTTACGGACAAAATCGTGTTTCCACGGCTGTCCTTTACCTGCATACCGCCAGGTTGCAACTGGAATTCGAATCCGGATTTCTTTTCATAGGATTCGATCAGTTTATCTATTTTCTTTGTCTTTTTGCCTTTGGCCAGCGCGGCCATTACTTCTTTGGCCACTTCATTGTAAGCAGCGGCAATGGTATCAAGGCCCTGACCGCTCTCTTCCATTATTTGCAAACTATCTTCAACCCGGGCATTGCCCTGCTCTTCTTTTTCCGCGGAAATTATTTCCTGCACCCGGTCCAGATGTACCTTCTGCGAAACAAAGGCCAACTGGCCGGAGGCGGCGCTGGCTTCACCCATTGATTTCCGCACACTGTCACAAATACCGTTTCTAAGATAGTCCTTTTCTGCCTTGGCGCAACACGTCAGGGCGTTGTCCCGCGCTGTTTCGAACTGCTGATAATCTTCTGCTTCAGTGTTTTTATCATAAGGATTAGTTGCCCGCAGGTTGCCTTCAGCATTCTGTATTGAAGTGCTGCAGGCATTGATAGATTCGACGGTTGTTTCCATAGTAATTACCCAGGCGCGGGGCAGGCGCGGCAGTTCACGCTCCACTGTTTCTTTTCCGATCAACTTTTCCCTTTCCATTGTCAGTTGCTGCAATGAGCTCATCCACGATCCGGCATTGGCCAGTGAATATTCCAACCGGGAAATAAGTTCCGGATATTTTTCCCGGGAAATCCTGCCGCTGGCAACTCCGGACAGAACGTTCATGGTGCCAAGCAATGAGGTTTCCATTTTATCAGCGCTGTATAACAACCGGATACCAGCGCTTTTATACCGCCGGGCGGCACGCGGGCTGATATCTTCTGCCTCACTCATTTTTGTATATTCTAATCCTCTATTCTTCATCTCCCTGGCCAAGGACAATGATTGCTCTACTTCTTTAGTTAAGGCTATTCCGGCCCGGAACTGCTGTTCGGTCTCTTCAATGCCGGCAAAGTCCGCGGAAACACTCTCAATGCCGGCAAACTCAACCGGACAATCTTCATTCTTCCGCAGTCCTTCATAGACACCGGCAAGCAGGGCCGATGCCTGTTCCAATTGTCCGTTGGCGGCAAAATCGGCGGCAGCGCGCAAATTGGTTAACAAGATTTGCGCGTCTTTCCGGTCAAGCATGTCTGACTCCAACAGCCCAAGCACAACAGTTGTTACCAGGCGGATCTCGGCGTAAATTACCTGCCGGGCCAGAGTGGCGGTATCCAGCCGTTCAATCTCAGCCAGTCCCTGGATCTCTTTAATCAGCTGTTTACTCTCTTCTGTCAGCGGCAGGGCCTTCACAACTACCAGCACCTCGGCGGCGCGGGCCAGGAGACTCACATTACGCAGATGTGTTTCCGCAAAATTAGTGTTGCGTTTCTCCAGCTCTTTACCCGCCTTACGCAGCTCCCGTTTTAGTGCTTTATAAAGTGCCGGATCGGCAATTTCTTCAGCGGTAATCGTAACCGCGCTGGAAACGAAAGTTGTCAGCTGCTCGGCAAACTGCGCTTCCACTAATGACTGATCGATCGCGTTCCTGCTCTCAACATTATAATCCTGATAATCCTGCTCAACTTTGGCTAGCGAGACCAGCGCGTTTCCGATATATTCCTCTAAGATCAGTTTGCTCACTTGTTTCAGCTGTTCCTCAACAACCGTCTTCCCCTCTTGGGCCCAGACATCAGC
>CAZIXI010000248.1:0-5026 GCA_964543115.1 uncultured bacterium | reverse complement strand
CAGCGGAACGGTATCCGGACCTATCTCTTTCAACAGAAAAGCCAGATCTAATCTATCCTCCCAACTCTCTCCCAACCCAAACAGGGCACCACTACACAATCTCAGTCCGGCCTGCTTAACGGCTCTTAACGTTGCCAGGCGCTGTTCATAACTATGGGTGGTACATATCCGAGGAAAAAACTCGGCGGAAGTTTCTAGATTATGATGATAACGATAAAGGCCCGCCTCTTTGAGCCTAATCGCATGCTCTAAATCCAGACAACCTAAAGAGGCATCAATCTCCAGTTGCGTTTGTCTGCATAAAAGCCCTATCGTCTGATAGATCTTTTCCCATTCCTCTTCGTCCTTTATCCCTACCCCGCTTGTTACAATCCCAAACTTACCCGCCCCATTATGTTGAGCATCCAGGGCACCGGCCAGGATCTCTTCCGCGCTCTTTAAGTTATATATAGGCACAGAGGTCTGATAATGTGCTGACTGACTGCAAAATTTACAATCCTCACTACAGCGGCCAGACTTAGCATTTACAATTGAACAAAAATCCACCTTACGGCCAAATTGTGCTTCTCTAATCTTATGTGCTTGATAGAGAAGATCATAAAGATCTAGTCCCACTAATTTCGCAGCTCTTTCTTTATTGTCAACCATTTCGTTAATTCTCCTTAACAATATAATCTATCAATATCTGCCATTCCAGGCAAGTTAAAATTATGCTAAAATGATAAAATGCAAAAAACTATGGATGTATTCGCGCTTATGCTGCCGGAGATCAGGGAGCTATTGGCCAGCAGGAATTTTATTGAACTAAAAAACCTGCTCAAGCAGCTCCACTCCATGGATATTGCCGAGGGCCTGCGCCACCTCAGTGATCCGGAAATGACCATCCTGTTTAAACTCCTGGGCACCAAGAAGGCCCTGGAGGTTTTTGAGTCCCTGCCCCTGGACGACCGGCGCTACCTCCTTAATAATCTGGCCAATGAAGAAGCTATCCAGATCTTAAACGAAATTGCCGCGGACGAACGGGCGGAGCTCTTCCGGGAACTGCCGGAACGGATAATGAAAAAGTTCATGGCCCTGATCCGTAAATCCGAGGCGGAAGAGGTTAAACGGATCCTGCATTACCCTGAAAATACCGCCGGCGGAATCATGACTGCGGAATTTGTGGAACTAAAAAAAGAAATGACCGCCCGCCGGGCGATCCTGCATCTACAGGAAGGATACCACCCGGGGGTAACGGAACAAATTTACTCGGTTTACGTCACCGACCCCGAACATCACCTTATCGGCAGTATCAGCCTGCAAATGCTAATTATGGCACCGCCGGATATGGAAATAAAGAACATTATGAGTCCGGTGCAGTCAATAAAAATTGAAGCCCACCAATCTAAAGAAGAAGCGGTTAAACTATTCATCAAATATGATCTTTCTGACCTGCCGGTGGTGGACGAAGGGAACCAGCTCCTGGGGATTATCCACGTTGATGACGTGATTGATGAAATCCAGAAAGAAACAAGCACCGAAATGTACGAATTAGGTAAAATGACCCCGCACGAAGGTAAGGTGATAGAATACGCTGACGCCACGGTCTTGGACCTGGTAAAGCGCCGGGCGGGCTGGCTGCTGTTCCTGCTACTTTTTCATTTTGTTACCGGCGCCATCCTGAAAAATTTCGAACACGCGATGACCACGGTAATCGCCCTGGCCTTTTTCATCCCCATGGTGCTGGATACCGGCGGAAACGCCGGCATCCAGACGGCAATTACCATTATCCGCGGACTGGCCACCGGCGATGTCACCTGGCGCAATTCCCGCCGGGTAATTTTCATGGAATTGGGGGCATCATTAATCATGGGGCTGTTAGTGGGCGCCATGGCCTTCATCCGGGCGATCTTGCTGCAAAGCAGCCCGCTGGTCGCGCTGGCCGTCGGGGTAACCATGCTCCTGATAATTCTCCTGGCAATTTCCACCGGCATTTTTCTGCCCCTAATTGCCAAGCGTATCGGCCTCGATCCGGCGGCCCTGGCCGGACCGATTACTACCAGTATCGTCGATGTTGTCGGTTTAATAATATACTTTAAAATCGCCCAGTTATTTATACCGGTGTTATGAAAGGAGTAAAGAAAAAAATTATGATTAAGGGAATCGGAATTGATATCGTTCAGATTGGGCGGGTAAAAAGGATGATTGAGGAGTATGGTGATAGATTCCTCAACCGCACTTTTACCCAAAAAGAGATTGCTTACTGCCAGGGAAAATCACGACCCAGCCAGCATTACGCCGGCCGGTTTGCCGCAAAAGAGGCGCTGATGAAGGCGGCAGGCCAAGCCCTGGTTTTTACCGAAATTGAAATCGAGGCTCCAGGCGGAAAGCCGCCGGCAATCCGGACCTCCGGCAAGGCAAAAGAAACAATCGCTAAGCTGGGAATTAAGAAGATTTTCCTGAGCATCAGCCACGACCATGAATACGCGGTCGCCCAGGTGGTGGCGAGCAATTAAACAGAACTGGCCACAGCAGTAGGCGGAGTTATTTTCTGCCGGCCGGCTCCGGATCTATCGTATTTTTCTACTGTTAATTCTGCATAGCTAAGTCTCTCTGTTTCTAAATTATTCTTAAGAATATCCTCCAGGAGATTAAGATTCATATCTTCCGGTGCTCTTTTAACAACAATTTCTGCTACACTACCAACAGTAGATATATCCAACCCACAATCCAAATTCTCTTTTTTAAATAAATCTGTAATTATTTGTAAGATCTTTACTCGATTGCGGGCAGCAATCACCTTAGCCGTAATAAGAATATCTTCTCTTCCCCCGCCAGAGAGAACAACAGAATTTTTAATTACGTGTTTAGTCTCCGCTATCGCTGCCAAAAATCTCCTAATTGTCGAGCGAATGAAATTTCGCGGTGGAACAAAAGAAAGTAAACATAAAATATCTTTATCACTTTTATCACCAGCATCACGTAATCCATCATCAAAATCAATTAACTCCAACTCTTCTTCTTCCATTATACCAAAAATAGCATTCCAAACACCGCTGGTCTGCCGGGTGGTACTAAAATGTACGGTGGGTAAATCACCAGCAGTGAGTCTTAACTGAATAGTATCCATTATTTCTTCATTAAGACCGATCCGGGCAAACAGCTGTCCCCTGTCAAGCACATCATAAGCAGGCAGCATTAACTCTACCCGTTGTATAATATCTTCCTCAGATAAATTAATATCATATCTCTCATTTGCCTGAAGTTCTTCCACCACCTTATAAAATATACTTTCTCCTCTTTGCGTCGAAGTAAAAAGATGAGCCAATAATAATAAGCGGGGATTTTCTTTCGGCTTATCAAATCCCAGACTGGCTAGCCGAGCAATGATTTCCCGATCATCAATATAAACTTCTTCTTTTACCCCAGTTAGCACCTCCTGACATTGTTGATAAAGCTGACCAAACCAGCGGCCTTCATCAGGCTGAATAACAAAGTAAATAAGCTCCATTAACTCACTAAAATCACGTAAACCTATTCTGCGGGCAATTAATGTTAAATGAATATGTAAATATTTAAAATAAACACCTTTAGAATCAAGCTGTAAACCCAATGGCTGAAGAAATTTGCTCAAAGCCGCCCTTAACATATTCTGCGTTTCTTCCTGCCGCTCCGCTTTTGGGTCCTGCTTAACGGATTTTGTCTTCTTTGCCGGTTTTTTCTTTCTCCCTTTTTTTGGTTTTTTCTTCTTTTTGGGTGCTGCCAGCTCAGACAAAAAACGAGATATCTGCAGGTAACTGCGTAACCTCTTCACATTATTCCTCCGTTTTCGCCAAGCAGCTATTTCTACTGGTTTGAGTTTACTAAATAATTACTTTCGTCCAGCAACCTTAAAAATAGCTGGATAAACTCCCGGGGCTCGCTGCCGTTTTCTTGTTGGCAACAAACAGCCCTTAGCCAATATTAATTCCTCTGTCACATCTACCAAACCCTGAAATCCTATGGATAATTGATCCACCCCGCCGGAACTCACTAAATCAATATCTGTTGCCCCCACCGGCAAGCGCACAGTATGGATCTTTGTGAACGAAGAACTCTCCTCGCCATTTACCAGCACACCAGCAAAAATCCAGTCCCTGATTTCGCGATCATAAACAGCAATGTTATTAGAAAAATCATCAGTTATCTTTCCCTGAATACGTTCTAAAATATCCGCATCAAATTCTTGTTCCCCAAAACCTAATCTCTTAATCGTGCCAGACTTGCTTGTTAAGCGATGAAGCCAATGCGCCGCCCGCCCAATCAAATAATCCCTAAAATCCTTTTGGGATATAAACACCTGCACTTCCACTTTGCACCGCTCAGCAGTCAAGCCCACAAAATCATATCCTTCATAACCATGTGACTCAACACTTTTATGCTCCCAATTCTCTATAGCCGGTGTTTTAGGATCAAATTGATCTTGATAAATATGTGGAAAAACCTCCCTTAAAATACTCCTTATCTCCCCCTGATGTTTTCTGTACAAAGATTCTGTCGGGGCAATCAAACGGATACCAAAAAGATCATTCATGCTGGCCACCGTTGGATAGCGGTCACTTTTTGTCTCACGTTTATCCCAGACAGAATAAAGAGACTTTACCCGGGCCTGTACCTTGATAAAATCCAAACCCCGTTTGGCCAAGGCCTTCTGCAGCTGATATTGTATTTCGTTCATTTTTGTTTGAAGAGCAATATAATCAAGATCACGAAAATCCAGTGCCGCCGGCACTAATTTCCGTAATTCCTCATAGCGGTTAATCCCATCCTCCCGGCCTTCTTCAGAAACCCTAAAATACACCTCGCGTATCTCCGCAGCAACCTTACCCAAAACAAGAAAATCCGCCAAGGGTGCGTAAATAAGCTGTGTTTCCACCGCCAAATGCCTTTTCTCTTCAGCACTTAAATAACGATAGGCAGTTGGATTATTAAGGTAACCGCGTAAATTAGTAACTTTTCCCAGAATAGTTAACATGAGAATATTAGGATTTACGTGAGAATCTTGTGG
>CAZIXI010000247.1:0-5049 GCA_964543115.1 uncultured bacterium | reverse complement strand
CTCTTTCATTGCCGGCGAATCTTTCCATTAGACATAGAAGTAATTCTCCTCCGCCCATTCCCAAATCCACAACAGAAACCGGTCCTGCCACACTATTTATTACTTCGGCAACTTCATCCCCTAAGGCCGAATCGTGCGCCGCATATATTTCACCCCTGTTGGAAGTTGCCAGCTCTAAAAACGGATCAGCATCAGTCAATATCGCTTTATCATAGAATTCATACATATAGTGTTTAATCTCGGGCGGGGACAATGAAGAAAGATATGTCTCTATATTTTTCGCATTCGTTTCAGCTAACATAAAAAGGCCATCACCGTGTACAAATCCGACAACACGATATGGACTTCTCCTTGTCTCCCATCCACGTTTCCTGGTCAGATCAGGCATTAATAATATTTGGATACCGTGATGGTTTACAATAATCCCTTCAGGGAGCAAGTCAACTCCTCTCTCCCCTTTATCATGATAGGCCTCCGCACAATCCATTAAGAAATCCCTCAAATTACGCTCTTCTTCTTGCCGTGAGATTATAAATCCATACAAGGAACCTAGAGCAGATATGTCCATATCAGGCTCTATTCCCCAATCGATACTTTTCCTTCTTCTGACTTCCCTCTCTATCATCTCTCTAAAAGGCATAAAAAAGCCTTCTAAGCCAAGCAAATATTCTATGTAGGGAATGAGGTCATCAGGAAAATCAAATTGTAAGTGGCCTGCCAGTAATCCTCCGGCAGCAATCTGAAGGAGATTCTGCGGAGTATCTCCGGATACTTCAATTATCGACGCCATTTCTTCATTTCCAAGATAACATATATTTTCATTTTCTCCGGGATATAAATTTAATTGTTCAAGAAAACTGCGGTCTTTAAGCTTGCCCTTAAAAAATACAGTAAGATAGGGAACATCTTCCGGATCCAACTGCCACAACGAGGCAATTTTTGCTAATAATTGCTCCAATAGTCTAATCTGGTAAGTTAATCCTTCTCCATGCTTTCTTTTAAAACCTGGATCATCACACGTCTTTAATAAACGCAATATGATAAGCCCGGCCTTTGCTGGATCAATATTTTCAAGGGCTTCATAAAAGAATTTCATAAAAAGATGTCCCGGGGCAAGTCTGACAACTGAAGAGAATAATGGATCAAACTTAAGCGGAGGATCCATGGTAAATAATTTCCTCAGACAATACCCCAACCATAAACGGCCCTGTTCACTCTCTAGTAACTCAACTATAAGAGGCATCCCTTCATCTATCATCAACAGGGCCTGAATAATCTGAGACTCTCCTCCTGGAACAGGACAAGGCACAGCCGGAGGCTCGATATTATCAGCAGGCGGATTAGCCAGATCAACTCCCCCTCTGCTGGAATATTCATCGGCCATCTCAGCTTGAGCGCCGTTATTTCTGGGATCTTTATCAAAGGCGGAATTTACCTGGAGGGAATTAAGCTGAACTGATTTTTGAACAGGCCAGGCTGTATTTGAACAGAGAAAGGCCGGTATTAGAATAAATATAATTATTTTGCCTAAAATCTTGAATGGTTCGTTTTTTCTATAAAAAATAGACACAAAAACTCCCTGCCCTTTTTCCTAAAAAAATCCCGGTAAAAGAAAAACCGGATTTCCTTTACTAATAAAGGATAATCCGGTCAACTAACCTTGCCAAAAGGTTCTTCGCCTATAGTCCCTAGTCCCTTGCAAATTAATATTGTCGGATCAGTAAGACTATACCATATAATATGGCTTTTGTCAAGGTTTGTGCTAAATCAACAGACAATTAACGGGCCCCGACAAGTCGGGGCCCCTACAATTCTAATTAAACGTTCTGGCGGAAATTACCGCGCTGGTGGCGTTATAGAAATCGAGTGTGTAATTATAAGTAAAGTATACAGTAATATAAATATTGCCGGTGATTGATGTACCGGAAATTGATGATGAGGGAATGTCCCAATAGGTGCTGCCGCTGCCCCGGCCGTCTCCCAGCTTATAGTTGGCATGTACCCGGATGCTGGTTGAGATACCGTCAGGAATATAATATTTCTTGGGGGAAAGGCCCAGACTGCCGGCGTGACCCTCTGTGGGATTCATTACCGCAGTGGCATTTATCCCGCCAACGGAGGTGGTTTTCGCCGGATTGGCGTAAAATATATCTATCTGTGTTATTGTAATCTCATCGTTGGTTGCCTGTGTCGCCCAGCATTGCGGGGCCAGCACCAGCATTATATTTACTACTAATAAAAAGACTATTGTTCGCATATTGTTCCTCCCGGTTTATTAGACGATTTGGGTAAGTTTAATAATTCGCGACTCAGTGTTTTCTTGGGCCAACTGCACGTGCTCGGTCTGCGGGCTTGTTTGCGTGTTATAGGCGGTCTGCTGGACGCCAAATTGCACGTAGGCCGTCTGTACCGGACCGGTTAGTTCCGTTAACTGTGACATTTTATAGGTTGAGACTACAGGACACTTGTAATACATGCGCTACCTCCTTTTTTTAACACAAAGTCACAAAGTTCTTATTAAGACACAAAAAATTTATTTCAATTTTCTGAATTAAATAGTTATAAAATCCTTTGTGTCTTTATTCCTTTTCTTCGTGTCTTAGTGTTTAAAAAAATACCTGTTAACGATTGCTTCATCCCGACAAGCCGGGGCTCGCAATAGTCTATAAAATTCAACTATAGCAGCCCCAAGCTCTGCTTGGGGTATCCAGAACTAATTGCATTGCAAACACTACTGGATCCCGCGGTTAAACCGCGGGATGACAATGCTGCACAAATTACCTATTTTGCAGAACTCTTTAACACAAAGAATTACTAAGCTGAGTCAATTAAAAAAAATGTAAAATAAATCAGGGTAATCCATGTAAATCAGTGAAATCCGTGGCTAAAAAAACATATCAATATTTTACCAATTTACCTTTTTTAATTAAAGGACTTTCTGTTTCAGGCCTTGATGGATTTAAGGAAATCGGTGTTGGATTTTGTTTTCTTTAACTTTTCGATTATCAGTTCCATTGCCTCTACCGGATTGAGGCTGCTCAGGGCCTTGCGCAGCATCCAGACCCGGGCCAGTTCCAGCTCGTTTAAGAGTAACTCTTCTTTACGGGTACCGGAACGGTCTATGTCTATCGCCGGATAAACACGTTTGTCCACGAGCCTCCGGTCAAGATTAATCTCCATGTTGCCGGTTCCTTTGAATTCTTCAAAGATGACTTCGTCCATCCGGCTGCCGGTATCGACGAGCGCTGTGGCCATGATGGTTAAACTGCCGCCCTCTTCTATGTTCCTGGCCGTACCAAAAAACCGTTTTGGTTTGTGCAGGGCGCTGGCGTCCAGTCCGCCGGATAGTACTCGGCCGCTGTGCGGCTGAACAGTATTATAGGCCCGGGCCAGCCGGGTGATACTGTCGAGCAATATCACTACGTCATACTTGTACTCTACCAGCCTTTTGGCTTTTTCGATTACCCGTTCGGCTACCTGGATGTGGCGGTCAGGCGGCTCATCAAAGGTTGAACTGATCACTTCACCTTTAACTGACCGCTTCATGTCCGTTACTTCTTCCGGGCGTTCATCTATCAAAAGCACTATCAGTTTTACCTCCGGATGGTTTGTGGTCACGCTGTTGGCAAGTTTCTGCAGCAACATGGTTTTTCCTGTCCGCGGAGCAGCAACGATTAAACCGCGCTGTCCTTTCCCGATCGGGGTCAGCAGGTCCATTACCCGCATCGAGATATCTTTCTGTCCGATTTCCAGTTGGAGGCGTTCTTCCGGATAGAGCGGAGTAAGGTTGTCGAACATTATTTTTTCCCGGGATTTTTCCGGATCGTGAAAGTTAATCGCTTCGATTTTCAGCAGGGCGAAGTAACGTTCGCCTTCTTTTGGCGGCCGGATCTGCCCGCTTACGGTATCGCCTGTCTGCAGGTCAAAACGCCTGATCTGCGACGGTGATATATATATATCTTCCGGACAGGGAAGATAATTGTAGTTTGGCGAACGGAGGAAACCAAAACCATCGGGCAGTATCTCCAGCACGCCTTGGCCGAACATTAACCCGGCCTTTTTTGCTTCGGCTTTGAGGATTTCAAAAATCAATTCCGATTTTTTCAGGTTGCCGATACCTGAAATATTCAGCTTCTTGGCCATGCTGGAAAGATCCTGCATGGTCAATTCCTGCAGTTTCACAATGTTAACTTCATCCGCTTTCTTTACTACATCTTTCTTAACATCATTACGGCTCTTATTCCTAATATTCATCTCTTTATACCTCCTAAGTATATTCGATTTGTCACACCAGTTTTTCCCAGGCCTCTCTGACCTGTTTCCTCGTCGCTGATAGCGTTCCGCTATTATCTATAACAATGTCCGCCCGCTTCTTCTTTCCGGCCAGCGGCCATTGGCTCGTTATCCGTGTTAACGCTTCTCTCTTTTTCAGTTTAAACTTCTTTTTTACCCTGCGCAGCTGCTGGTCCCTGCGGCAGGAAACCACCAGCACCCGATCGTAATCCCCGGCCATACCGGCCTCAAATAAAAGCGGCACCTCAACGGCCACCATTCTTGTTTTATCTTTTCTCTCCGCTTCGCGGACTATCCTCTTAATCTCTTTTTTTACCTGCGGGTGGATCAATTTGTTGAGCCGGGCACGTTTACGTTTATCTTTAAAAACAATCCGGCCCAGCAGGCGCCGGTTTATCCGGCCGTCCTTGCCAACTACCCCGGGGCCAAATCCCTTTAAGGCGGCTTTTTTTAACGGCAGAACACGGTGAACTATTTTATCGGCTGAAACTGTTTTTGCCCCCAGACGGGCCAGCATGGAGTTAACGATGCTTTTTCCCGTCGCTATTCCGCCGGTTACTGCCAGGGTCAGTACTTTCTTGTCTAGAGTTCGGCCCATGTTTTTCCGGTTTTAATGTCTATCTGTAAAGGAACCTTTAGTTCCGCGGAATTTTCCATTTCATCTTTTACCAGCGCCTGCAGACGTTCCAGGCTATCCGGCGCGGATTCAAAAATAAGCTCGTCATGAATCTGCAGGAGCATTTTCGCGTTTAATTT
>CAZIXI010000246.1:0-5148 GCA_964543115.1 uncultured bacterium | reverse complement strand
GTTTATTTCCACATTGTTGGTGCTCTCTACTTTAGTAGACACACCGCCTTTATTATCCATCACCTTAACGCCATCTACTGTGTAATCATTGATTTTCTGAGTAAAGCGGCCATTTGCCGGAACTGTCTGTGTCTGAACAGCTGTATTGCCGTCCTGATCCATATAGGTAATACTAACTGTGGCGTCAGTGGCACTGGGATTTTGCACCAGGATATAGGTGTCAAATATAGTTGTACTTCCTTCGGCCAAATACCAGGTGGTGGCCGGAGAAGTTGTTCCAATACAGTCATGTCCGCCGGTCCAATAAATGCCGCTTGGATCATACCAGTACATCGACCGCTCGGCGATAATGTTTACACCCGTAGTGGATGTTACCGTAGTGGACACCCCGCCCTTATTATTCATTACCTTAGCGCCGTCTACAGTATAATCGTTTATTTTCTGCGTAAAACGGCCATTCGCCGGAACTGTCTCTGTTTGCACCGCTGTATTGCCGTCCTGGTCCATGTAGGTTATGGTGACAGCGGCATCAATACTGCTGGGATTTTGCACTAAAACAAAGCTGTCAAAAATAGTTGTGCATCCTTCTGCTAAATAAAAATTAACGGAACCGCCGGGGAGAATCTGTTGCTCCCCCGTTGCGATAGCATAAACCGCCGGATCGTTAATGTAATCTCCTGCATAGCAGATAAGGTTTCCATCAGGTGATACAGCAACAGTGCGCGGATCAAGAGTAAAGGGTTCATTAGCTCCCGTATCTTGGGTAATAGTTACATTGTAAATTGATCCGGATACGCTGTAGTCTGCATAGTACAACTTATTAGAGCCGTCGACCATTTCATAAAGCAAGAGAAGTGAGTCAGCGTCTAATACCAACATGTCTTTTAGATCATAGACTGAGTAGCTACTTTTGTTAGTAACGCTAAACGCTCCAAAAGTACTGGCTACATGATTTAAATAATATAACTGATCAGGTATTTGCGCGGATTCCGTAAATGTTTTATGGATAACTTCGCTATCGGAAATAAACTGCATACCGTCTATCACAGCCTGGATAGATCGAAAAGTGACTACGGTAGGTGAAGGAGTCGAGACAACAGAGATATTGTAATAATATACTTTTGAGCCTCCTGAATCTCCCACTGCTACCGCAAGATAGTTGCCTGATGAGGAAATTGCCATTACAATAGTATCCGCGTCGTTAACTCCTCCAATTTCGTTTAGTTCGTCATTGGATATCTGCGTTACCGTGTCGGTAACAAAACTATAACGAAACAGTTCGACACCACCGCCCAGCGTATCGATGGCCCCGACAAAATAAAATTCATTATTTACAGGGGAACTTATATGCCTGATTACATCTCCTCCATAAGTAGCGCTAATGGCGGTTCCTTCAAATAATGGCGTATTGTCGTTGCCGAGATTTCCCTGGATTCGGTTATTGGCGGTATCAAAAGAAAAACCGATCGGTAATATGTCCAGTTGCGATCCAACCCCATCACGATAAAACACCGTATTGCTTGCCGAGTTAAACAGCGGCCACAGGGTATCAGCGCCAGGAATCTCCGGATCGGTAAAATGTTCCTGGCCATAATAGATAACATCAGCGGAAGAGGTGATAGGAATAACAGAAATTAGATGTTCTGAGAACGTTAATGTTTCTTGCGTTTCTCCTACTAAGTTGCCGTTCACATCATAGCTGTAATATGTAATAGTGGCGACATCGACAGCACCAGCCTGTCTCTCACAAATAAGATAATTTCCATCAGGAGAGAAGCTGAGATTAAAAGTCCGGCAGGCTGCAGAAAACTCCGTGCTTATTCTTGTTCCTTGTGCTTGCGCGATTCCGTTAGAGAATAAAAACATACCTACGAAAATAGACGCTATAACTATCCGTGCAATATGCTTTTTCACTTTCGCCTCCTCTTAATGCAATTTTGAAAGTGGTTCAAGAATCAACTTTCTTTCGCAGGATGAATACAGTTACAATTATACTAAAAAAGAGAAGGTTTGTCAAGCTAGACAAACTCAGTTAGAAAGAATACTGTGAAATTCTTTGTTCAGCATTTTAGCCAGTTGGACGGCGTTTTTGGCGGCACTGCCGGCGTGGCAGTTATTGAAGAAAATCAGTGTTTTTTCGGCTCGTTTATCAATTTCCTTAATTGGTTGGATAAAGCCCTTAAGTTCATCTTTAGAATAATAATAATCATACCTGACGGAAGTGGGCACATCATACCATTGCGGGTTACGGCCATGAAAACGAAAGTAGGCGATCTTGGTTGTCAGCGCGGGCTGAAAAGGCATCAGGCCCTTGATTTTAGGTTCATCGACAATACAATAGCCAAGATCCAACCGGCGCAATAGATCCAGGGTTTCCTCTTTGTGCCAGCCGTTGTTTCGGAATTCCACTACCAGCTGGGTTTCCCCCATAAGCTCACGGAATTTTTCCAGGTAGACGATATTATCCCGGCGGCAGTGGAATGAATAAGGGAACTGGGCCAACACACAGGCCAGGCGGTTCTCTTTACTCAGCGGTTCCAGTGAATAGCAGAATTTTTTAAAAACATCCTTGTTGCCGGAAAATTTATGGGTCATTTCCTTATTTGCCTTGACGGCGAATTCAAAGCCGGCAGATGTCTTATCCATTATACCGGCAATTGCTTTTTGGGCTGGCAGGGTATAATAGGTATAGTTTAGCTCAACAA
Source organism: uncultured bacterium (assembly GCA_964543115.1). Taxonomy (GTDB): domain Bacteria; phylum Auribacterota; class CAZIXI01; order CAZIXI01; family CAZIXI01; genus CAZIXI01. The sequence goes on along the minus strand of CAZIXI010000246.1, from coordinate 2,443 downwards.
CATTAAAGCCCAGCTGTTCTTCATAGTAATTAAGCATTCCCTGCTTCTTGATATTCTGCGGATATACCGGCCCTACCCAATCCTCAAATGAATAACCGCTTGTGCCGATTTTAATCATATTGTTAGCTTGTGGTCTTGGTCTTTTCTAGCCACAGATTACACAGATTTTTACGGATTTGGATAATTTATATTATAATTATTTAATCAGTTTTTATAATCGGTGAAAATCCGTGAAATCTGTGGCCAAAATCAGAATGTTCTTCTCGTTCCTTCCGGGCGCCAGGCGGGCGAGATCACTCCCTTGTGATGATACCGTTCAAGCAGTGTTGCCGGGGTAACGGAAAATTCTCCATAAATATCGTTAATTTGATCCACGGCCTTGATTAACCGTTCCCGCGCCTGGTCCTCTTCCAGCAGAGGAATTTCTACATCCTTCCTTAGATTAGAAACGCTTATCCCCAATAATCTTACCGCTTTTTCCATCTTTATGTCAGTAAAAATATTCTGGGCTATGCAATAGATTACCCGACTGTCCTTAATGTATTCCTTAATGCTTGTGCGCCGGGAAAATGTTTGAAAATCACTGTAGCGCACGGTCAGGCAGACTGTCCTGCCACAAAACTCTTCTTTCCGCATCCGCCTGCCCACCATTTCCGCCAATTGTAACAGGTAACGGTTAAGCCGGCCCCTGTCCCATTCATCTTTGGCTAAAGTCATACTGTGACCAACAGATTTGGCCGCGGGAGATTCCTCCAGCGGGATAACCGGAGAATTATAGCTGCCCCGGCCCATCAGACTGAGTGCTTCACCAATAATACCGAATTGCCTGCGCAGAATATATACCGGGGCCCGGCCCAGTTCCCCGCATGTTTTTATTCCCAGCACACCCAGCCGGGCACCGAGTTTATTACCGATACCGCATAGTTCGGTTACCGGAAGATTCTCCAGCAGATCCGGCACCTCCGTGGAACTAACCCGTACCAGGCCGTCGGGTTTATTGCGGTCACTGGCCAGTTTGGCGATAAGCTTATTGGGCCCGATCCCCACCGAACAGGTGATCCCAATCTCCTGTTGAATATCCTCTTTGATGCGTCTGGCGACAGCTAGCGGGTCCTGTTGTATTTCCGTTAAATCAACAAAGGATTCGTCAATGGAATAAACCTCGACCAGGGGGGAATAGTTTTTCAGGATTCCCACAATTCGTACGCAGGCATCAGTGTATTTTTCGTTATTGCCGACAACGAAAATGATCCGCGGGCATAAACTCTTTGCTTCCGGTACGGTCATCCCGGTTTTTACGCCGAACTTCCTCGCCTCATAAGAGGCAGTGGTGATTATCGTGCGTTTTTTCGCCCCAATAACCGCTATTGGCTTGCCCCGCAGATGTGGGTTACAGCGCTGTTCCACCGAGGCAAAAAAGGCATCCATATCGATGTGCATAATGGTGCGTTCTGCTTGCATAAATCATTAACGCAAAACCGTTACCCCGGTTCTGCGCTCACCAGTTCCCAGCGGGACTTTGCCGCGTTGTAGGCCAACTCGAACACATTTCTGCCATCTGAAACAGCAAAGTTATAAATGATATCCCTGCCCTCTTTGGTCTTCCAGGTATAATTTATTTCTGTAATGTTTACCCTCCTTGTTCCCCAGATAAACCATTTTGGCTTAATCCGGGTATTGCCAAACACCGCCCCTACCTTGACCGGGTCCTTAATTATTTCGCTCATACTGTTTCCTCACCCCAGCTTGAAATCACAATTTGTGATTTCAAATTTTTAAACTCGTTGTCATTCAACATTCCGATAAACTCCAGTTAATTTGCCGATAATGCTGACATGGGAATTTCCGCTTTCAATCACTATCGGCTCCATAGCGGAGTTTTCCGGCTTTAGAACTATCGACCCGTTCTGGCGAAAGAACCGTTTCAGGGTTGCCTCATTGTCTATTAGAATCGCCACAATATCATTGTTCTCGGCGGTATACTCCTGTCTGAGGATCGCGTAATCGCCATCATGGATGCCGGCCTCAATCATACTGTCACCCTGCACTTTCAGCACAAAGGAGTTTTCCCCTCTTACCCAGGAGCGGTCCAGGGCGATTGTACCCTCGATGTTTTCTTCCGCCAATACCGGAGTGCCGGCGGCGATCCTGCCGATAAGCGGTAATTCCACTGTTTCCAGCAGCCTTAATCCCAGTACTTCTATCGCCCGGGCCTTACCCGGATCCCGCCGGATATACCCTTTCCGTTCCAGGGCGGCTAGATGATCTTGTACCGCCTTTATCCCCCTGAATTTAAATTTCCGCATGATTTCCCGGAAAGACGGAACCCGTCTTTCCACAATCTGCGTTTTCAAATACTCCAAAATATCTCTTTGCTTCCTGGTCAAATTCTCCATAGCCACCTCCTCTTCTTTCAAGCTCATAATACTATACATATGTATAG
>CAZIXI010000245.1:0-5158 GCA_964543115.1 uncultured bacterium | reverse complement strand
GAAAAGCCATTAAGATAGATACAGTTATTCTTTGCGCCCGGCAGCGTTGGCCAGGGAGTGTGTTTAAAATCATAGGTGAGGTCGCCGTATATTTCATCACTGATAACAATTAAATTGTGTTTTTTACAAACCCTGTTTAAGGCCAGCAGTTCCTGCTTGTTATAGGATACACCCGTGGGGTTTGCCGGATAGTTGAGCAGTATGGCCTTGGTTTTTCTGTCGCATTTGGCGTCTATCTCTTTAGGAGTGAGCTTAAAGCCGTTTTCTCTTTTTGTCGAAATATAAACAGGTTTACCTCCGGCCAGACTGGTGACCGCGCCGTAGGAAACGTAACAGGGTTGAGGTACAAGAATCTTGTCTCCGGGATTGGTAATTGCCCGTACGGCCAGGTCCAGGGCCTCACTGACGCCTACGGTAATTAATGCCTGCTCATCCGGATCATAGTCTAATTTAAATCTCTGGCGGACATATTTAGTAATGGTCTTACGCAGTTCCACCAGGCCCTTATTAGAGGTGTATGAAGTGTAGCCCTGCTCTATGCTTTGAATTGCCTTTTCCCGGATGTTCCAGGGTGTGACAAAATCAGGTTCACCAACCCCGAGGGAGATGACATCTTTCATCCCGAGAACTAAATCAAAAAATCTCCTGATCCCGGAAGGCGGCATCTTCTCTACACATTTTGATATCGTGCTCATTGTTCCTCTTTTATTAGAAGGGCTAATAGCTATAAGCAATTATAGGTCAGTATCATTAACTCCGAATTTCCGATCGAAGATCGCCCTGAACTGTTAATATGTAATCGCTATCCGTTTATCCTTTTCCGGCGACTTAAGAATATCGCCTTCTTCTTTATATTTTTTTAACAGGAAATGGGTAACCGTTCCCCGGACGTTTTCCATTGGGGAAAGTTTTCCGGAAACGAATTTGGCTACGGTATGAAGGTCCGTTCCTTCTACTACCAGTAAGAGGTCATAGGTCCCGGAAACAAGATAACAGCTGATTACTTCCGGGAACTTGTAAATTCTTTTTGCCATATAGTCAAAACCGGCGTTTTTCTGCGGGGTAATATTAACCTCAATCAAGGCGCGAACGCTGCTGGTTTCTTTTTGCAGGAGGGCCTTGTTGATAATTGCCTTGTATTTAACGATTACTCCCTCTTTTTCATATTTTTTAATGGCCTGCTTTACCTGGGGGAGTTTTTTGCCGGTGATCGCGGCGATCTCCTCCGCGCTGGTGCGGGCATCTTTTTCCAGTAGCTTAAGGATTTCGTACATGGTCTCCTCCTCGTTTCCTTTAGTTATCTGTTTATCAATCAAGATTTTACTAGGAAATCATCTTCTGAGCAAGTTTTTTATTTTTTCTCATTTGTACTCATGGTACAATGAATGGCAGCCCCAAGCGAAGTTTGGGACGGAGGAGCAGGAGATTTATATGGCTAGTAAATTAAAAAGCGGTTATCTTCAGGTTTATACCGGCTGCGGTAAGGGCAAAACAACAGCGGCCTTCGGCCTGGCCCTGCGCGGCTGGGGTCAGGGCCTGAGGGTGTGTATTATTCAGTTTATGAAAAAGAATCCCGCTAGCGGAGAATATAGGGCCGCAAAAAAAATGGGCGCTAGATTCCTTGTTAAACAGTTTGGCCGGAAAGGTTTTATCTATAAACCTAACAGAAAAGATAAACAGCTTGCGCAGAACGCGCTGCGTTTTGCCGCGGAGGTTATTTCAGCGAAGAAATATGATCTGGTGATTCTGGATGAGATAAATTGTGCTTTTAAGCTGGGATTGTTAACGAGGGAACAGGCCCTGGCTTTAGTAGAGAAAAAACCACGGGCCGTAGAGCTGATTTTTACCGGACGAAGTGCTCCCCGCTGGTTGTTAGAGCAGGCGGATCTGGTAACGGAAATGCGGGAAAAAAAGCACTATTTCGCCAAGCGAGTGCTCGCCCGCCGGGGGATTGAATATTAATCCTATTTTTTTCTCCGTTGGCGGCTGCGTCTTTCCGGTTTTATTTTTTTCTTTCTTTTTCTGCGTTTTTTCCCGGTTCTCTTTTCCAGGTAGACGTGCTTCTTTTTCTTTCCGGCTCCGACACTGGTTGATTCACCATGCAGGATCTCAGTTTCCAGTTCGTGGCGGTCAATTACCCCTTTTTTGACCAGAAGCTCGACCAGTCCGCGAAGCGTGAACAGGCTGGAAAGTAGGGCCTCTTCAATAGCCAAAATAGCTCTTTCCGGCATCATAAACCTCCTTTTCCGATTTCGGATTGCGGATTTATCCGTTCCGAAATCCAAAATCTAAAATCCGCAATCCTGTCTTTTTCCTACTAATCTGTTATTGCAGTTTATTTAGTTTTTTTCTGTTATTGTTATAGCTTTAGAAACGGCATCTTCTGGGTTTTCAGCCGGAATGATCTTGAACGGTTCCCGGCTGATTTTGTTTAATTCCCAGGTATTCAGCCCGATTACCGGGATTTTCAGCTTCAACGCAAAGCTAATTTCTGAAAGTGTGCCATAACCGCCGCCAATGGCAATCAGGGCCTGACTTGTCCGGACAATCAGTAGATTACGGGCCTCGCCGGTTCCGCTGGGAATAACAATATCCACATAAGGATTAGCGGCTGTTTTATCTGTTCCCGGAAGGACTCCTACGGTCAATCCCCCGGCAGATTTTGCTCCTTTACAGCCGGTTTCCATCACCCCGCCAAGTCCTCCGCAAATCAGGACAAATCCCCGTTCTGCCAATTTTTTTCCGACCAGGAACGCTAGTTCCTGAATGGAATCAGCTGGCTGGGAGCTGCCGATAATGCCGATAACCGGTTTTTGTTCGGGTCGCATTTCAGGTTTCCAGATTGCTTCTTATAAATTCCTTAAGGTTGGTTGCTTCTTTTGCTGCCATGGTGTTAAATTTAATAGCTACAGAAACTTCATTTATTGATTCCCGGCGTGAGATCCTGACTGTTTCTCCGGTAGCTTTAATGGACTGGCCGCTGGGTAATTTGAAGCCCAGCGAGATGTTGTTGCCGAGAGGTAAATCTGATTTTCCCAAAACCAATGCGCCGGATTCACTGAGATTCTGGATGCTGACCAATTGTGGTTTTATATCCTTTCTTCCTTCTATTCTGTATTTTGCATCGACTAATAATTTGATACGCGGGGCCTTGCGTCTTTTGGCGGAATATTCCAGGATCCTGTTTCTGCCTGATTCTTTAGCGGTACTCAGTGCTTCTTCCGCGGCCGTGATTAGGGTATGAGAGTTTTTTCCGTCATCAGGATAGATGGCCATGCCGCCGCTTACCGTCAATTTCTTACTCGGGATTTTTTCTTCCCCTCTGAACCGGGTATCATGCACATTCTTTCTTACCCGTTCGGCCACCCGGCGGGCTCCTTCACGGGAGATATTTAACAGGAGCAGCAAAAAACGGTTTTTTCGTAAGCGGAAGAGCAGATCTTCCTGCCGGCAGCTTTTTCTGATTATAAAGGCCATTTGTTTTAGGGAAATACTGGATGTTTCATGCCCGTAAAGGCCGGTATAGATACCGAAGTTATCAATGTCCAGGAAGATAATTGTTAAGGTAGTGTTAAAATGTTTGGCGCGTTTCAATTCCGCTTCTGTGATGGTCTGGAAATGCCGCTCATTATAAAGACCGGTCAGGGGATCGATGATACTGGTGTAAAGAACCTTTTTTGAAGTGGGTACCTCCAGTCCGCTTCCCTTGGATAAACGGAGGCCGCTGCTGAGTATATAATCCAGGATGGCTGTCTGAAGAGATATTTCCCGGTGGAGATTTTCACTTAACAGTTTTTGGTGTTCCAAGATGGTGTCCCAGTCCTTGATCCCTTTGAGCTTATCCATGATAACTTCCGGGATCAATTCGCGTTCACCAACTACTTTTGAGAGTTCATCAATAATCTTTGCCGAGGAATTAGTATCTAACATCTTCTGCTCCTTTAGCTTCGTATTTACTAATTTTATCGTATATTTCGCAGAAGTTCAATATGAAATTAGGCTTTTCGTGAGATTTGATTAATTGATTGAGGGTGGAGCAAAGGGGGTCATTTCGCTATGTCTTTCTCTTGCTTGATAATGGTTTGATATCATTTTTATTTGAAATCATGTGGTTATTAAATACAGCAGCTGAGGAGGGGGTGTTTTTCCGGATATAACGCGCTAATCGCTGTTTTGCCGCCTGGTTAAGGTCGATAAAATATAAGCCGATATCTGTGCTCTGATCAAGGGCATTGACGTTATTCCAGACTGTATTTGCCCTTAGCTGGAGCAGTGTTTTTTTTGTGTTCGGCAGCGTGAAGTTAAGGGTAATATCCCTGCCTAAGGGTAAAGTTGTTCTGCTGGATATCTGAATGCCGAGGGTGCTGATATTGCGGCTGCAACAGAGGTGTTGTTTCCCTCTTGGTGTGATATATCTTATCTCAACCTGCAGGGGTACGCGTATGGCTTGACGTTTCTCTGTAAAATGGCCGATAATTCTGTTTTCCGGCAGTTTATTGACCATAGTGAGGGTTGTTTTTATGCATTTTTCCAGGGCCCAGGGTGAAACGGCATCGTCCGGGATAGCCCCGAAGGCTCCGCGGACAATTAATGGATGTTTATTGAGATATATTCTAGAGAGATTCTGCTGTATGCGTTCCAAAAGGCTTTTCAGTGTACCCTTGGCTACTTTTGGTAAAAGCAGGATGAATTCATCGTCGTTATTATAGAGGACGGCATCTTCTGTGCGCAGGTTGTTTCTGATAGTCTTAGATATGTTCTTAATTAAAGAATCGTGACGGTGATTTGTTTTTTTCTTATTATATCCGGACAAAGCCGGGAAATCCAGAATGACCATAGATAGGGGTTGTTGGATTAATTTGCAATAAAGATATTGGCTGGTAAGTAAAGGTAACAGGTATTTATTAGGGATAGTCTTTGTTGTCGGATTAAGAATTTGTTCGTAAATATGCCAGAATTCTATAGGTATTTTTTTTCGTGGGATCATTTCTCACTCTCAAGTTAGCGCCCTCCCCGTAATAATATGCCATAGAAATCGGCAACTGTCAAGGGGCACATTTTCCCCATTTTCTATTTATTTGTACTACAAACGCTTAAAACTCTGCTTTTTCAAGATAGTTTTATAGGTTTGTCCCAAGCTTTGCTTGGGACTACTATT
>CAZIXI010000244.1:0-5226 GCA_964543115.1 uncultured bacterium | reverse complement strand
GCGCCAACGGCAGTCAATGGATCGGCAATCACGTGCGGGTAGGCGGTGTGTTTGTGGAGGAGCAAAAACCGGGAGATAATTATCAGTTGGCCGGCGGTGACGCCACCATCAGGATCGACAGTAACACCGATGTAAACGTCTATTATAACCGCACAGAGAACACCCAGCTGGGCAGCGCCATGAGTTATGACGGCGGTCTTTCGTTTAACAGTCAGGGAGATGAATACAGTAAAGGCAAAAGCGGCAGCGCTGTGGGTGTAAACGGCCGCACGCGCCTGTTTAACAATACCGATATTTACCTGTCTTATACTCGTCAGGACCCGTTTTACAGTGTCTCCAACAGTATCAGCTCTCAGGGCTCGCAGAAATACCTGGCCAATGTGGTTACCCGGCTCACCGACACTATCAGCTGCGGGGTAAAGCACATAACGCAAAGATACTTTGAGGGTACGGTTGCCGAAAGTATCTTCGGCGCCACTGACAGTCATACCACCACCGCCACCGTTGATTACCGCAGGGACAAATGGGATCTGCGCGGCGAGTATCAGCATCAGACCGTAAAGAATCCCATAACCGATTACACCTATTTCGGCACCCTGCCCCTGGAGAGCAATGATTCCTGGCGGCGCGGGTGGGCTATCAATTATTTAAATGGCTGCACGCCTATGTGCGCGGCCAGGCCACGGTACGCGGGGATACTAACAATCAGGGTACGGTAGGCGCGGATATCGCGATTACTGAAAAGACCCAGATCAATTTAGCGGAAACAGTGGGCACACTGGGTAACAGCACACTGGTGGGTATTACCTCTAAAATAACCGAAGGTACGGATGTGTACGCCAATCTGGAAGTTGGCAACCACATGAAACTGGGTAAATACACCAAAACCACTTACGGCCAGTCAACCTATCTCTGTCCGGACAGCCGCATTTATGTTGAGGAAGATTACAGCAGTTACCGGGAAAACCTGGTACGCGGCAATGTAGTGGGCTATAACAGACAGCTCAGTGACACCCTGGCCCTGGGGCTTAGTTATGAACGCAGTTATCTAAAGCGGCATGTATCGCGTGAGGCCATTAACCGGGACAGCGGCAGTGTTAGTCTGGCCTGGCTGGACAAGGAATTCCTTTCCGGCATTGAACTTTCCACCAAGCTGGAATGCCGCAATGACCGGGGCACATCGGTGGTGAGACAATGGTTTACCGCCAATGATCTTATCTGCCGGCTGACCAGGGGGCTGACGGTTTCCGGCCGGGGTAACTACGGCTGGACGGAGAATCGCACCAATAACACTGATGAAGCGGAATTCTATGAATTGGGCACGGGATTCAGTTTCCGGCCGGCCACCTGGGACCGGTTAAATATACTGGGTAAATACAGTTACCTTACCAACCTGCCGCCCGACAGCCAGTATGACTTCCCCGAAACAATGGACAGCCGCAAAAACGTTTATGCCCTGGAAGGCATATTTGATCTTTGCCGTTACATTCAATTAGTAGGCAAAGTGGCCTACCGGGACATGAAAGAAAAGGTGGGCCTGCGGGACTGGACGCACAGTGATACTTATTTGTATCTTGGAAGAACCAACTTCCATATTGTGAACTGCACTCCAGACAAACCTTTTCTCCTGCGCGGCTGGGATCTGGGCATCGAGTACCGCATCCTCAGAAATACTCAGATAGAAGACAGCAAGGAAGGATTCCTGGTTGAGCTGGATAAGGACCTGGGCAACTACCTCCGCTTCGGCGTTGGCTACAACTTCACCGACTACAGCGACGACCTGCGTAAAGACGACAACTGGGATGCCAAAGGTCTATTCGTACGTGTAAACGGCAAGTATTAAAAACTAAACGACACCTATCCAAATCTATTTTAGTTTAATTTGTCATTATGATTGAAATCAGTTGATACCAACTTTATCTTTTGATATAATGATTTATAATTATCACTAAATATTTTATTAATCTTATTTATCGCAAAAGTGAAAATCAATAAAAAACATACTTATTTAGGAAGACTATCTGATCATCAGGATGACAATTACGTTTCTGGATCAGCTAGTTATCTCTTTAGTCTTGTTTGGCCACTTACAGAGGAAATTATTTCTTTTAGTCAAAAACACAATGCTCAACGAAGATTACAAAGACATATTATTAGCATTAAACGAAGAACGGGTTGACTACATTATTGTCGGGGCTTATGCCTTAGCTGTCCATGGTTACCCCAGAGCAACCATGGATATAGATATATGGGTTAGGCCATCTGCCATTAATGCAGAAGCTGTTCTGAAGGCCTTAAAGAAATTTGGAGCTCCTTTACTCAATTTAACCAAAGTTGATTTAACAAAAAATGACACGATTTTTCAAATTGGCATTGCCCCTCGCAGAATAGATATCATTACTGGGGCATCCGGCCTTTCCTTTGCCGCCGCTAGTGAAAACGCACTAGAAGTAATCATCGAAGGCATCAAAGTAAAAGTATTATCAATTAATGATCTTATTAAGAATAAGCAAGCATCGGGCAGACCCAAAGACCTTATCGACGCTGAAACGCTACAGGCAAAGGCAAGGGACAAGGACAAAAAATAATAGGGACAGACACTATTTAATCATATTTTGTAGTTTTTTAGGCGGATTTTTCGATTTCGACAATTGCTTTGCGTAAATTATCCAGCATGTCACTCTGCTTTTTAACCGGCGGCAGGAGCTCACCATTGAATAACTGCTGCCATTCTTCGGCCCATAATGATCTGCCAAATAATAACTCGTAGAAGGTTTTTAATGAACTGCGAGCCAGTTTATCATCTATCTCGTTAATATCCCCATCAGCCAGCACTACCTGAAAGGCAAGATAAACACTGCTGATTGAGTAAACCAAAGGTAAATACATGCTGTCCGCGGACCTTTTCTTGTCCCTAGACTGTGCCAAATCTATGACTGTTATAATATCCCGACGGTCCGCTTTTTTGGCCAGAAGCTGCTCTTCACTTAAAAACATGGTATTGCTGTCAAAACCGTATTTCCTTAAAAACTCCCTCATCTCATTTTTGCCGCTGGCAGAAAAGAAAACAAACGGGCTTTCTGTTTTTCCCCTCAATATGCTCTTTAACCACGCGCGTAGATGGGTATTTCCCGGTTTTATCAACTCATCTATATCGAGTTTTATATATTTCCCCTCTTCTAATAAAGCGCCGGCCATATCCATCTCTATTATTGGCAATCTGCTCATAAGCATCTTTACCTTTTTAGCGCACTTACTAAATCCAGCTATAGTTACCACTGCTCTGCCTGCTGTGCGTTTGACCTTTTTCACCGTTTGTTTTGCTTCAGCTATTTCATTAAATACCCGCAGTGCCGCCTTGTATCTAGCCCTGGCTTCTTTAACGGCAGCCATACTATCCTGCCATTTTGCGGCAAAAGGAAACTGGCGGAAGAGACTCTCATAATACGGCATTGCGCGCATATGCTCTAAGGCCGCGGCAATAATCATCTTATCCGTAACCTCTTCTCCCGCATTCTTGTATGCCTGCAATACCTCTAGCGCAGCAAAAAATTGCAGGTCTGCGCCCAAGTCTTTAAGCTTCTCGTAATCAATATCCAACTCCTTTGCCAGAGCTGTTTTAAGGCTCAGGTAATTTGTAGTCAGTTCCCTTACCGCTTCATTTTCATAAGGGATTATAGTCATAATACTTTCCTTTAGCTCATGCTCCAAAACCAAATAAAGCAGTTGCTCATTGGCAAACGAGTCTCTATCCAACAGTAATATCTTCCGTTCATCTTCCTTAGCGATCATCCCATAGGGTACGGTTCCGCTTGAGAGCGGATCAACATTATTAACTACCCTAACCGCATCTATCGCCGCCAGAATTCCCGACCCATGTTCTTCAGCCAGTTGCCGGACTACCGAATGCAGCATAGTTATCTCTGCATCTTTCGGACTTTCCTTAATCACCAAAACATCGTCAGTTATCTCAGCGGCGTTTACGCTTATCTCATAAAATTCTTTTTCAGCTCGTTCCCCGCCAACAATCTTTGCTAACGGTGCCTGCATCTGCGCACCGCTTATTCTGGCGGTAATTTGCTCCATGAGTTTTTCCCTTTCTTCAGCATTCAACTTCTTCTCCAATTCATCCGCGGCCTCTAGCAGCATACCGAGTTCTAACATGCGGGAACTGTCTAATTTATCACTTTCTAATGCATCTTTTATTTTTTCCGTTAAGAAAGGTTCACCTAAAAACACTAACAGACTTTTGCCTGTCTCTACGTATTCAGAAAGAATTTGTACCTTTTCATTAATCAACATATCCATGATTATATTAACTGCTTCTTCTGCTAGGCTTTCCGTTAATTCCCCACTTTCTGCTAATTTACCTAATATCTTTATTGCACTAGGACGATAATACCAATCATTGCCCCTTAACATTTCCATTACTTCGGCAATGGTTGTTTCTATCTCACCTCTCTTCCTCGCCCAAGCAACGAGCAGCTCAACATGGGCCTCTGCCGCCTCTGACTTCAAGCCTGCGCTTCTGCTGCGTTGCACATTTCTCAATCTTTCCAGCATTAACTTCTGTGAGGCTTCGTCTTTTACCCATTCCTTGGCCATTTTGCACTTTTCTTCAATTTTACACATATAATATTTTTCCTCATCACTGTTCGGCTTGCAATCGATATTAATACCAAGGGATATAATTTCTCCAGCAGGCAATTGTTTGTTCCACTCCAGCGCTAATTTACCATGAAGCTCCACTGCTTGTTCTCGCACATCTTCAACCTGCATCATTTCTGTTAGATAACTTAGCACTTCAGCCTGCATTTCCTCTTCTTCTGCCCAGACGGCAACTAACTCGCCATAAGCAGAAAGCGCACTATTGCGAACAACAATATCATCATCATTAACTTTATTCTTAATAAGTTCTAACATTTCCTCTTGCTCTTTTTTATCAGTTAACCAGGCAGGCCCCAGACAACGGCAAAGAATTATTGCCCCTTGGCGTGTGTGCCATTTTGCCTTATTCAGCCCCTTTTTAATTCTGTTAAGTATCCGTTCTTGTCTCATTTCATCATTAACCCATTTTTCCAACAGTTCAGCAAAAGCATAAAAAGTATGCGTTCTGAAAACTATCCCGCTGCCAAGCAAAAACAGCATTTCGGTAATTAGAGCAACTTGATCTTTTTCTTCACTCATCCACTCACCCGCTAACTGGCAATAAATAAGCGGCACATT
>CAZIXI010000243.1:0-5310 GCA_964543115.1 uncultured bacterium | reverse complement strand
GATCGTTCCAATATTCAGATGCGGTTTAGTCCTTTCAAACTTCGCCTTGGCCATATTTCCCTCCTTTTTCACTTAACGCGTTTATCAGCCCACGACCAGGATTGAACCGGTGACCTCGTCCTTACCAAGGACGTGCTCTACCAACTGAGCTACGTGGGCAATAATTTTCAAATAAGTATAGCTAGTAAAGTTATTTTTTTTAAGAAAATTTGTTTTAAAGTATTAATAAAAATGCGTACGCCTCCGTACGTAAAAAACCCAGTTTAACTGAATTTTTTGCGGGAGACTATACTTTCTCTGGCTAAATATGTAATTATAACCAGCAGAAACTCTTTTTAATCATTAAAATTAATATGGCGCATATTATATATAAATTAAAACTTTTGTCAAACCTTTTTTTCATTTTTTTTTCAAGAGGAAGAAAAAGAGTATAAAAACTTTATTAGTCAACAGGGAGGAATCATTGAATTCGGGGCAGGAAAACGAGAAAAAACAACTAGCGTATTAGGCGTATAGTGCTGCACAGAAGGTAATTATGGAATTTCTAGTAATCAAGTATAACGTCATTTACTGCCCTCTTCGGCACATGGTGAACCAGACTCTGATCGCGATAATATTTTATGTTATCATCTGCTCCTACCTGCTCCAAAACAACTTGCTCTTTTGGCCGTCCAAGAGCAATAACATAAAGAATTTCATATCGCTCCGGAATAGAAAACGTTTTTTGTAACATCTCTCTATTAACAAGCCCAAGAATACACCCGCCAAAACCTTGCTCTACTGCCCCTAAAAGAATACTCTGACAGGCAATCCCGGCATCACACTGAAAAGATTTACCCAAGTCCTTATCCCCAAGCATGATAACATAAGCGGCTGGTCTTTCTCCTTCTTCCGGCCCGGACCATTCCTTCAAATACCCTGCCCAGGACAAGGAAGGAAACACTAACTTATTTTTATTTTCGGTATTTATTAATATATATTTCAGCGGCTGAAGATTAGCGGCCGAAGGCGCGAGCGTGGCCAATTCCACCAGTGACTTCAGACAATCAGTACTCATTTGTTCTTCCTGATAAAACCGCCTGAAACTTCTGCTTTGTGATATTAATGCTCTAATCATCTGCTCTCCTTAATAATATATTAACTGATTGAATAACTTATTTTACCCACTCCTCATTAAATTCGCAATAATTGTTTGCTTTATAATTAATGTCATGATATAAACGAATTAGTCATCTATCTATTAGAAGGAGGACGTTTTGGCCCAAAAGGGATTTACTGCCCGATTTCCCTTGCGCAAATTACACCAGAAGAAAAGCTTCAGAAAAATTAGCTCCCGGAAGCCCAGGAAAGCGGGCCGCGGCCAAAAAGGAATATCACGCAGGACAAAACCTTAATATGTATTTAGAATTTTATAACCTCAAAGAACGGCCATTCAACCTTACTCCGGACAGCCATTTTCTCTTTAAGAGCCAGGAACATAATGAGGCCCTCGGCCATTTAACCTATGGGTTACAGGAGAAAAAAGGTTTTATTTTGATTACCGGAGAGATTGGCGCCGGCAAAACCACTGTCTGCCGGGCCCTGATAAAAAGATTGGATCCCAATTTCAAAATTGCCTTGATCATTAACCCGATGGTCTCTCCCTGCGGTCTTTTACGGGCAATCGCCGATGATCTTAATATTGAATGCCGCAGCCGAACCAAGCAGGGAATCATTAACGCTCTTAACAACTACCTCCTCGAAGAAAATGAAGTTATCGTCATTATAGATGAAGCCCAGGACCTCAGTCTCGCGGCTATGGAACAGGTAAGGTTATTGGGCAACCTGGAAACAGAAAAGAAAAAATTACTCCAGCTAATACTTGTCGGCCAGCCGGAATTGAGAAAGATCCTACAGAAAGAAAAACTTAAGCAGCTTCAGCAGCGAATTGCTGTCCGTTACCATATCCTGCCCATGGATCGCAGCGAGGCCAGTGAATACATCTATTACCGTTTGAATATTGCCGGAGCCGAAGGCCGCATCTGGTTCCAACCAGATGCCCTGGAAGAGATATTCGCCCATTCACAGGGTATCCCCCGGTTAATAAATATTATTGCCGATTACTGTCTAATGATCGGCTACCTCCATGAAACCAGGGTAATTAATCAAGAAATGGTCAAAGAAGCCATCAGTGAATACCAGGGACTATCTGTCAGGAGGCCGGTAAACATATGAGCATTATCCTCGAAGCCCTGAACAAGATGAACACCAAGAAGAAACAGGAGGAAATAAAACTCACCCCCAAGAAAACGGACCACCATCCGCTTATCAGCACCGCCCCTGCCCCAACCAGACGGAAAAAAACTATTTATTTTCCGTTGATCCTCACCATTTCCAGCATTACTACTGTTTTACTGCTCTCTATCATAGCAGCCAACTATATAAATAGAGATTTAACGGACATAAAAACAGAACACGAAATCTTCCCCGAAATTTCTCAACCGGAAAAGATTGATATTGTCGCACTCCTGCAAAATAAAGAGAGTGAAGAAATCATGCCCCGCCTGCAAGTCAGCGGTATTATCTGGGACGAGCAGGGCCCTACCGCATTAATCAACAATAAACTGCTGGCTCCGGGAGAAAAGATCAAGGGAGCCCGGATTGTTTCCATCGAACAGGATTCGGTAAAATTTCACTATCAGGGTAAAGAGTTCCAGATACAGCTAGAGAGCTGATGTACGACCTCGTAATCACACAAGGTAGAGTATTTGACGGTTTCGGAGCCCCGGCAAGAAAATACGACATTGCACTTAAAGGTGAGCGTATTGTTGCCCTGGGCAATTTGACAGGAAAACCAGCCCGCAAAAAGATCTCCATCCCCGGCCTTCATCTGGCGCCGGGATTTATCGATATCCATTCCCATTCTGACGTCTATTATCTGGCTCACCCACCGGCCGAATGCAAAATAAGACAAGGTGTTACTACAGAGGTTATCGGCAATTGCGGCGCATCGGCAGCGCCGTTACTGGGCAGTTTTAGAAAACACCGGCAAAAACAATGGCAGCCGCTGGGCATCAAAGTCAACTGGAAAAATTTCACCCAATATATCAAAGTAATCAGGGACCATCCGACTACCGTTAATATTGTTCCCTTAGTGGGTCAGGGAAATCTCCGGGCGGCCGTTAAAGGATTTTCATCCCTGCCTCTTACCCGTAAAGAAAAACATAACTTAGCCGGCAGGCTCATCCGGGATATGGATACAGGCGCCTGGGGAATGAGCAGCGGCCTTATTTACCGTCCCAGCATGTATGCCGGCAAAAAAGAAATAATTGAGCTCTGCCGGATAGTTGCCGGCTATGGCGGGCTCTACACAACACATATCCGGGGCGAAGGCGACCATGCCGTTAGTGCCGTCCAAGAAGCCGTTGACGTGGCCAGAGAAAGCGGCGTTAATACCCAGATATCACACCTTAAAGTAAGCGGTAAAAAAAATTGGCCAAAACTAAACTATATCTTTCAGATTATTGAACAGGCACAACAGCGGGGCGCCTCAATAAGCTGCGACCGCTACCCCTACCTGGCCGGCAACAGTGATCTTGATATCATTCTGCCTGACAATGCCCCTGCCTGTAATGATCGGGAATTAATTAATCACCTGACTGAAAACATGCCGGCCGGCTGGGCTGACCAAATAGTCATCGGCCAGATCAGGAATAGTAAATATAAATGGGCCGAAGGAAAAAGCATAAACGAAATCGCCCAACGGAAACACCGGTCTGCCGAAGAGATGGTTATCACCCTTCTGCGGGCGGCAGACTTCCAGGTACAGGCAATGTTTTTCGGCATGAATGAAAAAAACCTGCTCCGCATACTGAAAAAACCATATGTGATGGTAGGTTCCGACAGTTCCCTGCGAACCACCCACGGCCCGCTGGCCTTTGGCCACCCTCATCCGCGGGTCTTCGGAACATTCCCCAGGATTCTGGCCAGATACACCGGCCCCGGCAAACTTTCTTTTGCCGAGGCCATTCACAAAATGACCGCTTTACCGGCAAGGACAATCGGCCTTAAGCAACGCGGCTCAATCACAACGGGCAATTATGCCGATCTGGTAATATTCGACAAAACCAGGATTAAGGATAGAGCCACCTATGCAAAACCTTTTCAATATCCAACAGGAATAGAATTTGTTATAATTAACGGTGAAATTGTTTTCCGTAACAACCAGCTTACCGGTTCGCGCCCGGGCAAAGTGCTGTTGAGAACGTAGAATTATCGCAATTCGCAAAGGGGGCAGCCTCGAAGAGCAGCCCCTTCCTACAAGTACAATTCGCAAAGGGGGTACGAGATGAGTGTCAAAAAAAGGGTTCTTGCTGTCGACGACAACATAAGCACATTAAGCGCTTTTGATCAATCTTTAAAAGACAAATTTGAATTGATCAACGCTACCAACGGCCTGATGGCCCTGAATATCCTCAACCGGCAGAACGTCGACCTGATCCTGCTGGACCTGAATCTTCCTCTTATTGACGGACAAACCTTATCGCAGGTCCTCTACAAAAATCCCAAATGGAGGAAGATCCCCATCATCATGGTTTCCGGCTACAACATGCCCGGCGATACTCTCACTGAAAACGTTAAGGGATTTCTGGGTAAACCCGTTAAGAAAGAGGAACTGCTCTACTATATAGGCAAGTCGTTAGTGAAAGGATAGGCAATTTCGGATTGCAGATTTAATAAATCCGAAATCCGAAATCTAAAATCCGAAATCAGAAGATTCCTTGATTGTCCGCTTCATTCTTCACAGTATAGCCGGATTCCTGGCGGTTAAAATTCACCTTATTCTTTTTCAAATAACCGTTATAAACATCCTCCGCGCTCAACCCCAGCACCTGAGCCAGCGAAACGAGAAAGTGAAAAATATCTACCACTTCTACCCGGGCATTATCAATATCGAATTTTTGATACTTGGCCCACCATTTCCAGGGCACACTATCAGTGAGCTCGGCAGTTTCCTGACTGAGCGCCCGGGCATAATTCAGCGCCCATTTAATCTGTCCTTCTTTATCAAGCGTGTCAGTCTCAACTCCAATACGTTTATTCAGGTCCTTTTGCATCTGAAAAATATGTTCTAATTTATCCATTAGCGTCTCCTCCTTTTCTTTCTTTTATTTGCCAATGTTTATGATTTTATGATATAAATATAGTGTTGTGAAGACAAAATTTCTCTTATTTGCGATTATTGCTTTATTGGCTCTTATCGCCAGCTTACTGGTGTATATATTCATTTATCCTTCTATTAATATATATGACTATCTAGCCAGAGAAAAC
>CAZIXI010000242.1:0-5326 GCA_964543115.1 uncultured bacterium | reverse complement strand
ACCGGCGGCAGCCTTTACTACCTGCGCCACCGTGATGTGATTGAGGGCAGTGAAAAAATCCGGGTTGAGATACGGGACCGGCTCAGCAAAACAACCATTCATACTATTTATCTTAAAGAAGAAATTGATTATGAAATAGATTATGACAGCGGCCGCGTTATCCTGAAAAAACCCCTGAACAGCGTTCAACAAACATATGCCGGCAGCATCATTTCCAACGACCTGTTAATGGGAGAACGCGTTTACCTGGTAGTGGATTACGAGTATTACGGCGGCGGTATGAGTAACGAAAGTTACGGCGCGCGTCTCAGCCAGCAGCTGGGCCCTTACTTCCGGGTAGGCGGCACCTATGTCGAAGAACAAAAACCCGGAGACAATTATTCCCTGGCCGGTGGCGACGCTACCGTCAAATTAAACATGGATACGCACGTTACCGCCAGATACACCCACAGCGCTAACACCCAACTGGACAGCGGCATGAGTTACGACGGCGGTATTACCTTCTCTGAACAGGGCTCCGGCTACAGTGAAGGAAAAAGCGGCAGCGCGGTCAGTATTGACGGACAAACAAAACTGTTTAACAATACCGATGTCTATCTTGCCTACAACCGGGAAGACCCCTTCTACAGCGTGACCAACAGCATCTCCAGTCAGGGCTCCCAAAAATACATCGCTAAGGCCATCAGCAGATTAACTGAGAACCTGTCTGCCGGCCTCAGTCATGTAACCCAGAGGTATTTTAAACATACCATCGCCGGCAATACCCTGGGCGCGCGCGACATCCATACCACTACCGGCACCCTAAACTATCAGCGCGGCAAATGGGACCTGCGCGCCGAGTACCAACATCAGGTTGCCAAAAAGCCGGTAACGGATTTTACCTATTTTGGCACTATTCCTCTGGTCAGCAACGATTTCATCGCCGCCCGTATCGGCTATCAATTATTTAACTGGTTACATCCTTACGTTCGCGGCCAGGGCACGCTCAGCGGCAGAACAGATAACCAGGGAACCGTGGGTGCGGATATCCGGCTCTGGAAAAACACGATTATTAACCTCGCCGAAACCGTGGGCAACCTCGGTAATAGCACCCTGCTCGGGGTAAGCAGCAGCATTAATAAAGATACGGATGTTTATGCCAACCTGGAAGTAGGCAACAATTTGCGTCTTGGTAAATATACTAAAACAACCTACGGCCAGACAACCATCCTCGGCCTCAACGAAAACATCTACGTAGAAGAAGATTATTCCAGTTACCAGGAAAATATCGTTCGCGGCAACGTGCTTGGCTACAAAAAGAAAATCTCCAATACCCTGGCCCTGGGCCTGACCTATGAGCGCAGTAACGTGAAAAACATCAGCCGGGTGATTGACCGGGACGCCGGCAGTATCGCGCTTACCTATCTCAACCTGGATTTCATGGAAGGATTGAAGGCCTATACTAAACTGGAATGCCGTAATGACCGCGGCCCCAGTGAGGTTCGCCAATGGTTCACGGAAAACGACATCCTTTGGCGGCTGACCCAATCATTGAGCCTGACCGGCCGCGGCAACTGGGGTTGGACCGAAAACCGGACAAGAAAAATTGACGAAGCAGAATTTTATGAGGTAGGAGCTGGTTTTAGTTTTCGGCCGGTAACCTGGGACAAACTGAACATCCTCGGCAAATACAGTTACCTTACTGATCTGCCGCCGGATGTACAATGGGATTTCCCGGAAGAGACAAAATCCCGCAAACACGTATATGCTATCGAAAGCATCTACGACCTCTGCCGCTACATCCAGCTGGTAGGCAAATATGTTTATCGCGATCTGCGGGAAAAAGTGGGCCTGCGTTCCGACTGGGCAGAAAGTAAAACGCACCTCTACCTTGGGCGGACAAACTTTCATATCATGCAGAATAACAGCGACAAACCATTCTTGCTGCGCGGCTGGGACTTGGGAATTGAGTACCGCGTGCTGGCCAATACCGATATTAAAGACAAGAAAAAAGGTTTCCTGGTTGACATAAGTAAAAATATCGGCCAATACCTGCTCCTGGGTGTGGGCTATAACTTCACCGATTACAGCGACGATTTACGAAATGATGATTATGATGCCAAAGGCTGGTTTGTCAAGATTAATGGCAAGTACTAGCATTATAATAAGAGGAGCAGTCCCATCCTATAAGTATATCAATTGAATGGGACGACGACGACCTTCGCGACGAAGACAATTGGGATGCCAAAGGGTGGTTTCTCAAGGTTAGCGGCAAATATTAACTGCTAATTTATCTCTATACAACTCAGATAAGTTTTTATATAATATATTCTTATGGATAAAAAAGAAATAAATATCCTTATAGTTGATGATGATGAATATTTCTGCGAGACCATCACTTATCTACTAGAAAAGAAAAACTATAAGGTAGATAAGATTCATTCCGCCTCCCAGGTAACGGAAAAACTTCAAGCAGCCCGTTACGATCTTGTGCTTTTGGACCTGCGAATCGGTGAAGATTCCGGCCTGGATGTCCTGCCCCAGATAAAAACCTATGACCCTAATATTGTAGTCATCATGATCACCGAAGTGGACTCTGCCTCAATCGCCGTGGAAGCGATTAAAAAAGGCGCTTATGACTACCTGACTAAGAGCATAGATGATAATGAACTATCGCTTAAGATCTCCAGAGCCATTGATAAGCATGATGATCTGGTGGAAATTAAGGCCCTCAAGGATTCTCTCAGCGAACGTTTCGGCCTGGGAAATATTATCGGTAAAAACGCCAAAATGCAGGAAATTTACGCGATCATTAAAAAGGTCTGCAACACTGATGTTACCGTCCTGGTCTGCGGTGAAACTGGCTCCGGCAAGGAACTGGTAGCCAAAGCAATTCATTTCAACAGCCAGCGCCGTGACAAGCCGTTTATCGCCGTTAACTGCGCGGCGATCAGTGAAAACTTGATGGAAAGTGAAATCTTCGGGCATGAGAAAGGGGCCTTTACCGGCGCCCACGCCCAAAAGAAAGGCAAAGTAGAACTTGCCCACACCGGCGCCCTCTTTCTAGATGAGATCGGTGATATGTCCACCAATCTGCAGGCTAAACTGCTGAGGTTCCTGCAGGATAAATCCTTTGAACGTGTCGGCGGAACCACAAAAATGGATTCTGATGTCCGGGTAATCGCCGCCACCAACAGGAACCTGCCGGAAATGATTAAAGAAGGAAAATTCCGTGAAGACCTTTTCTACCGCCTAAACGCCGTTCAGATAATGGTCCCACCGTTACGGGAGAGGTTTGACGACCTGGAACTATTAGTGGACACGTTCATTAAACGCTCCAATGTCAAATACAACCGCAATATCCAGGCAATGCCGCCGGAAATCCTACGAAAAATGAATGAATATCCCTGGCCCGGCAATATCCGCGAAATGGAAAACTTTGTCGACCGTCTTGTGCTCCTTTGTGAAGATGACAATATCTCCTTTGAACAAGCCACCGTCTACCTGGCCTCGCAAAAACATTCTCCGACTGAGCCAACCATTGACCTAAGCAAATCGCTCAAGGACGCCCGGGAGGAATTCGAACAAAACTATCTTATCGGACTACTCACACAATATTACGGCAACATAAAACTAGTTTCAGAGAAAGCCGGAGTGGACAGAAGAATTATCTATGAAAAAATGAAAAAATACGGTTTCACTAAAGAAGATTTTAAAGCCGGAACCGGTTAAATTAATCAAAGATACATTTCTTATTTATATCGCGCAGGGGTTACTTAGGACTAAGTAACCCTTTTTTACGAGGAGGTATAGCATGAAAAAATTATTTATTATAGCTTCATTATTTATTATCATATCTGCCATATTCATTCTTCCTTCCCCCGCCCAGGAACAGATGACTCAAGCCAAATTCATTGCTAATATCGTAGCCTACCTCCATATACAGCACAAACTCCCCCAAGACCCGAAATTTACAGATTATGTCAAGCTATTAACGGAAGAGGGTTTTAAATTGCCGGCGGATATGGCCCCGGAAAAAGCAATCAGCA
Source organism: uncultured bacterium (assembly GCA_964543115.1). Lineage (GTDB taxonomy): Bacteria > Auribacterota > CAZIXI01 > CAZIXI01 > CAZIXI01 > CAZIXI01. Next base: position 1,298 of record CAZIXI010000242.1, on the reverse strand, counting down.
GGGGAGAAAAAGCGGATCTATTATCCCAGCTAATGAACCGCGACACCGTCGCCGCGGATGAACTTGCCGCCAAGAGGGAAAAATATCGCGGCCGGGCTATTATCCAAAAAATGCAAGGAAAGGTTTTCGTTAAAGTCGGCGGCACTAAAGAATGGGTACCGGCAGAAGTAAACATGTCCCTCTCTCAAACCGATGCCATTAAAACCGGCAAAAACTCCTCCCTCCATCTAAAAGTTGGCGTTGGCGGCAATATTATTGTTAAAGAAGAAACTGAAGTGACCTTACGTGAAATCACCGAGGGTAAGCTAAGGAAATCAGAGAAAATACTTATCTATCTGGCAATGGGAGAAATCACCGTAGATGCCCGTTTCATCGAAAAAGATTCCACACTGGAAACCTACACCCCGACCGCCGTTGCCGCGGTACGGGGCACTATCTATACGGTTAAGGTTATCCCGGGCAGCAACAAAACGGAAATCCGGGAAGCCCGTTTAAATTATTTCCCATTAACTAATTCAAATTGCCTCATCAACAACAACAGTTTCCGCTTTTACTAACCGCTGTCTAAGCTTCTCCCGACAGCGATCAATCTCCGCCTGAATCCCCGTCAGCATATCTTCAGCACTAACCACCAGATCCTCATACGTGCGCGTTGGCCGATAAAGAGAATTAAACCATAGCCCATCTTTATTAAACTCCAGATGGCCGGCATCACCATCTTCAACATCTATACAAAAAAGCCGATCACGGTAATTGAGTAATTCCTGATAGTGAATATGCCCAAAAACAACCCCCAACACACCCAACTCCCGCAAAAACCTGTCCAGCTTATCTTGATCCAGATTACGCCGTAAACGAAATATTACGCCAAACTGGGAACAAAGCGATTCATAATCAATCAGATATTCCTGCCAGTTTTCCCGAATTTCCCTATCAATATCTACTTCTGTTAAGCGTTTACCTTTGGCAACAAGTATTCCTTCCACAATATATCTGAGATGTTGAAATAAATTCGTCTTTTCTAAGGGACTGATCGCTACATCGATATCTGCCAGCTGGTTGATCCATTCCTGTTGCTGTATCCAATATAAAGGCCTGGTAATTCTGAAAAAATTCCCTAACCGCCCTTCTTCAACATGTCCGCTCTGGATATCTGCCAATACCCCCTGCCATTTTTCCAGCGTGGCTCTGGTAATGAGCGGCTCTGCAGCAGTATTCGCCGGAATACCGGCATGAACATGCAAAAACCCCAGTTCATCAACATAAAATAACTGTAGATTCTTTAACAACAAGCCGGC
>CAZIXI010000241.1:0-5358 GCA_964543115.1 uncultured bacterium | reverse complement strand
CGACTAGCGACTAGCGACTAGCGACTAGCGACTAGCGACTAGCGACTAGCGACTAATCATCCAGGCCTTCTTCCTTTTCACTCGCGGAAAACTCTTCCTGCTCTTCGATGAATTCGGAGACACTCTTACTCTTTTTTACGGGTTTAGCCGTGGATTTAGATCTGGAGCTTGAAGAGGTCTTAGTACGGCCACTATTAGATTTCCGCTCCCTCCGGTCTAAATAATAATCCAGATCTTCATCCGCTTTTTCTATCGCCAATAATTCCTCCTGCAGCTTCTGCCTGGACTTTTCGGCTTTTTTCAGTTCTTGCGACAATTTATTAATCCTCGTCCGGCTGCTGTTAAGCTCACCCGCAAGTTTTTCACGTTGTTTCTGAAACTCCTGCAGTTCTTTCTGCTGGTCTGCCTGAATATTGTACAAGGTGCCCGATAACCGTTCAACTTCTGTTTCTAGCTTCATCTTCTCTGCCTTGATGATTTCCATCTCTTCCTGGATGATAAGTAATCGCTCACCCATCGCCTTACTCCCTGACCGCGGCACTCCCAACAACCTGCGTTCAGCCTGTTGGATCCATTCTTCAACCAGTTCTTTCTTTTCGGAATCAGGCTGAAGCTCAAGATACTTGCGGTAGAGTTTAATCGCCTGGTCTCTGTTTCCGATATAATCATCATATATAATCGCCAGATCGAGATAAACGCTGGCCCGATCGGGCTCCAGCACCAATACCTTTTCATAAACATCGGCCGCTTCAACATAATCGCCGCTCAGGTAATATTCCCGCGCCCGCGACAGCAATGAATCCTCATCGGCTCGCGGCAATGAAAATACGCCGGTCTTTTTCACCAGCGCGCCGAGAAAACATGTTCCCAGCACCAGCAGTATCCCCCCGGAGATCCAAAAGCGAAATTTATAAATTTTATTATACATTTTACCCCCACTCAATTATAACTTATAGGATGGGACTGCTTCGCTGCCCTTAACTTTTAAAACCAGCAGAGTAAGATCATCCTGCTGCGGAATATTACCGGTAAACCGGCTTATTCGCTGAGCGATGTTCGCGACGATACTACTCGCCGAACCCTGATTGGAAATCCGAACAGCATCAATAAGATTTTTAAGATCAAATTCTTCTTCTTTTTCATTGACCGCTTCGGTTATCCCATCGGTATATAAAACAATTATATCCCCCGGTTCTAACCGAAGATTTATTTCCCGCAGGGAATTATTGAATAATGGCCCGTCATCCATGCCCAGCACCATTCCTTCGGCTTTAATCACCTCACAGGCGCCCTGACGCGCGCGGTACAAAATCAGAGGCTCATGACCGGCCCGGCCGTAGGTAACCTCATTAAACCTCGTATCAATAACCAGATACAACAGGCTGATAAACATATCAGGATCAATATCCTGACAAACCAGTTCATTCACCGCCATCAACAAACTGCTGGCCGAATGAATACCCACCGCCTTGGACCGGAGAATACTCCTGGTCATGCTCATAACCAGCGCGCCGGGAATACTTTTTCCGGCAACATCAGCAATGGCCACTCCCAGTTTATTTTTACCTACATCAATAAAATCATAGTAATCACCGCCTATCTCCATCGCGCTCTTACTCCAGACAGCAAGATCCCAGTTATCGATCACCGGACATTCCTTGGGCAGAAGCATGCGCTGGATATCCTTGGCAATACTAAGATCACGGTCAAGCTTATGTTTTTCAACCACCGTTTTGTAAAATTTGGCATTACGAATAGCAATTGCCGCCTGGTCTCCCAGCGCTTCCAGAAGATTAAGGTCAGTTTCCGTAAATGATTGTTCATCTTCTTTGTTAACCAGCGCCAACACACCCAGAACCTCATCACGTATTTTTAACGGAACCAAAAGCATTGTTCTTATCTGCAGCACCGGCTCCCTGAACCTGGGGATCCGGGCATCAACTGAGGCATCAGATACCAGGCAAGAACGACTGGTAGTGGCAACGGTTCCTATCAGTTCCTGTCCAATCGGAATTTTCTGGGCCTTCAGATACCTCTCCAGATACTCTGTTTTAGTCAAAACCTTCTCCAGCACCGACTTCTCCAACTGGTACCAGGGAGGAAAAACACCTTCAATAATGCGTGCCTGCAAAAAAGATTTGCTGTCATCTACCAGAAACAAAGCACCGCTGGCGGCCTTTAAAATATCCAGTGAACAGCGCACAACCGAATCCAGCAAACCATCCAAATCGATGCTCTCCGTAAAAGCAGAACCAATACGGTGCAAAAAAGAAAGCACTATTTGGCGTTCCTGCAGCGTTTTGCGATGAGCCTGTTTACACCTTTTGAAAGACTCAAAAAGCTTCCAGGCAACTACAGCCGCAAGTAAACTAACAAAAACAAAAATAATTAACAATACGTCCATATTTTATACCGATCACTGATTACCGGCCATCGGCCTTCTTCTTTTTCTGTCTCGTTAAATCATCTTCCAGCATTTTATAGACATTACGAAATTGTTTTTCAGCCAGCGTTCCCGTATCTAAAAGCTGTTTATGGGCTTCCAACATATTCTCAGTAGTACTCATTTTATCAAGAAACTCTACGGATAACTCCTCCCATTTCAGCGTATTATCCAGCTCAAGTGAATCCTCCAGCCGTAGAAACTTATCAAGACCCAGAGTTTCCAGTAGACGGCGGCTGTGCGGGGTAACATTGGCCAGGATTAACGGGGACCGGCCGGAACGCTTCAAGCGTATAGAAACCCCGGTTAACATCCCCATAAAGGTGCTATCAATGGTTTTACACTCACTAATATCCACTATAATATTAGTGAATCCTTTTGCCATTTGATTTAACAGCCAGCTTTTCAGGGAATGAGAAACAAGGAAAACACCGCGACCAACTACCCTCACCCAGGCAGTATCCTCCCGCAATGCTACGTGAATAGTACTTTTACTCATAAGTTATATATAATATCATAATAGCTATAAAATGCAACCATATTGATAGGAAAGAATTAAGATATTAAATATTCAGGAGCAGCAACCTTTGTTTTTGTTGTGGCGGCTGTCGCCGTATTCCGCTACGGCATATCTGGCCAGCATATCTACTTCTATATTGAGGATATTCCCCGGGTGCTTCCCCCCCAGGATAGTGTGAGTGGCAGTATAAGGAATAAGATGAACGGTAAAGCTGTTACTAAAAACACGAACAACAGTCAGACTAACACCGTCTATCGCTACTGAACCCTTTGATCTGACATACTTAATTATCTTACCGGAGACTGTAATCTCCATTATCCGATCCCGGCCCTTTTTAAACGTTTTTCTTATCCGACCAATACCGTCTACGTGCCCGCTCACCAGGTGCCCGCCCAACCGCTCACCGGCCCTTAGGGCCAATTCCAGATTCACGGAATCACCGATTCTGACCTTTCCCAGATTAGTCCTGCTGGCTGTCTCGGCAAGCAAATCCGCGGAAAAACCGTCTCTAACCAGGGAGGCAACGGTAAGACAAACACCATTAACGGAAACACTGTCACCGGGCCGCAACTCTCCGGCACTATCCGGGGCAGCAACAGTTAATTGCCTGTCCTTAAGGCTTTTTACTTTACCGATTTCAGTTATTATTCCGGTGAACATATCCTTTAACCAAGAGATCTGACCCTATTATTACTGTTTCCATTCTTTCTAACCACAGCGCCTCTTTTACCTTTTTTATTCCCAAACCATCTACCGGCGTCGGGGCCTCCCTGCCGCCAATGATCTTCGGCGCAATAAAACAATATAAACTATCTACCAAATCGCCGCGGAAAGCGGCGGCAATTGTTTCCCCGCCCCCTTCAATGAGCACGTGCCGCACACCCAACAACGTCAGACGCCGCACCAGCGCCTTAAGATTTACCCGTCCATTTATATCTTCCGGCAGCACCTCGACCCGCGCGCCCTTACCGGATAAATAAGCTATTTTCTTTTTTGACGCCTTATCAGTTACCGCCACCAATACCCGCGGCATCCCGAAAATACGGGCCCGTGGATCCAGCTGCGCCCCGCTGGCCAGCACCACCCGGTAAAAATCCTTACCGCCGGAGTAAAGACAAGGATTATCATGCCAGCAGGTATTCTTGCCAATGATTATCGCGCCAACTTCATTCCTCAATTTACGGACCCGCATCCGCGACTGCCCGCAGGAAATCCAATGTGAATCACCTGTTTTGGTGGCAATCTTACCGTCGAGACTCATGGCCACCTTAACCGTTACCCAGGGCAAACCGGTGGCATTAAACTTATGATATATTTCATTGACCCGCTGTTCCTCTTTTCTCAACACCCCGGTTTTTACCTGAATCCCCTTTCCTTTCAAATACCTAATACCTTTATTTTTATTCAGCGGGTTAGAATCCCGGGAGGCAACAACTACTCTGACAATCCCCGCCGCGCTGATTGCCGGCGCACAGGGCGGAGTACGGCCAGAGGTATTACACGGCTCTAAAGTAACATATAAGGTGGCCCCTTTCGCTTTTCTGCCTGCTTCCCTCAAGGCATAGACTTCGGCGTGCGGCAACCCGGCCTTCTTATGGTAATCCTTAGCGATAACGCGGTTATTTTTGACAATTACCGCTCCCACCATTGGATTCGGACTGGTTTTACCCCTTCCCTTCAGCGCTAAATCCAGTGCCATCCGCATAAAAAACCGATCTTTTTCTTTCTGGTTTCTCATAGGATCGCCTCCAGATAAGCGGCAGGATCAAACTCCTCTAAATCATCCAAACCCTGACCGATACCGATAAACTTTACCGGTACCTTTAACTTATCCTGGATAGACACCAAGACCCCGCCTTTGGCCGTCCCGTCGAGCTTGGCCATTACCAGTCCGGTAAGGGAAAGGGCCTCATTGAACTGCCGGGCCTGAATCAATCCATTACCTCCGGTATTGGCATCAATAACCAATAACCTCTCCTGCGGCGCTCCGGGAGAGCATTTACCGATCGTGCGATTGATTTTCTTAAGTTCCTCTACCAACTCTATCTTTGTATGAAACCGTCCCGCCGTATCGATAATCAGATAATCTATGTTCCGGCTGATGGCTGCCTTAACAGCATCGAAACAGACAGCGCTGGGATCGGCACCATGCAGATGTTTAATTACATCAACCCCGATCTTCCTGGCCCAGATTTCTAATTGATCAATCGCCGCTGCCCGAAACGTGTCCGCAGCAGCCAGCAGCACCTTCTCGCCGGCTGATTTTAACCGGTAGGCCAGTTTGGCAATAGTGGTTGTTTTCCCCGTACCGTTTACCCCCAGCACCAAAATCACCGTCGGGCCCTGCGGGCTCTTATTTAAAGAAACGCGCCCCGGTTGCTTATGAAGAATTTCC
>CAZIXI010000240.1:0-5368 GCA_964543115.1 uncultured bacterium | reverse complement strand
AGCAACACTAATTAACCATGTTACTGACCGCCTTGGACATGACCGTCGTTATTCCCTGGAGAGCAGTAAAATTCAGCAACTAGGCTGGCAGCCAACCAGCGACTTCCCAACCGCCATGGCTAAGACAATAAAATGGTATACTGACAATCCCTCCTGGTGGCAGAAAATAAAATCCGGCGAGTTCAAAGACTATTATAAAAAACAATACAAATAGCAAATTCGTGGCTAATAATAAAAAAAAACTCCTCATTACCGGCTCCAAAGGAATGCTGGGCTGGGCCCTGACCGCTAAACTAGCTTCCGAATACCAACTAACCGGAATTGATATTGAAGATGCCGACATCACCGATAAAGAGCAAATCCAGCAAAAGATCCAACAGCTCCAGCCGGACATAATCATTCATGCCGCTGCTTATACTGATGTTGACGGCAGTGAAGCTAACAAGGAACTGGCCTTTAAAATCAACGCCGCCGGCACAGAAAACATCGCCCAGTCGGCCAAGCTCTGCCGGGCAAGATTAATCTACATCAGCACAGACTTCGTTTTTGACGGAACAAAAAAAAGCCCCTATGTCGAAGAGGACATTCCTAATCCCATTAACACCTATGGGAAAACTAAACTGGAAGGAGAAAAACACATCCAGGCCATCTGCCCCAATCACCTGATTATCCGCACCGCCTGGCTCTACGGCCCGCACGGCAAAAATTTTGTTAACCGTATACTCGAGCTGAGCCAATCTCAAGAAGAACTCCGAATTGTAAATGACCAGACCGGCTCCCCTACTTATAGCCTTGATCTGGCAGAAGGTATCGGAACTCTCCTCGAAACAGACTTTATCGGCATAATCCACCTGGTAAACAACGGCACATCTACCTGGTATGAATTGGCAAAAAAGACTCTTGCCCTAGCCGGGAAAAAAACTGAGATTACACCCGTAACCAGCAAAGAATTTAAAACCGCGGCCACAAGGCCCCTCTACTCTGTCCTCAGCACAGCCAGGTTCCAGAATCAGACTAAAAGCACTCTCCGCCACTGGCCGGAGGCCTTAACAGCACATCTAAAAAACAATCTTTGATCTCCCCCAAGCTTCGAGACTGTCCCCCGATTCCATCGGGGGACTGCCCCGCTTCGCGGGGCTGCTATTATTGGAATGGCTATAAACTGCCATTATATGAATGGATATAGACTGTCCTATAATATTGCTCTGCTTGGACATACAAAAAGAACTAGTGACAGAAGTACTATAATAATTATAATATATATATAAATTATATAAGGAGGACCAAATGATCGATAAAGAACTATTAGACATTCTTGCCTGTCCCTTATGCAAAACAGAAGTCCGTTTGGAAGATAACCGACTTATCTGCAGCAGCTGCGGCCGCCGCTATCCCATCCGCGACGGCATTCCGATCATGCTCATCGAAGAGTGCGAACCCCCTGAAGAGAAAAAGAAATAACCGTACAAAGATGAATATAGTCCAAAGGATTTTCAAAAATACCCTCTTTTTATTAGGCGGGAATATAATTGCCAGACTTTTTGGTTTTGTGGTTATAGTCTATCTTGCCCGCATCTTAGGGCCCAATGGTTTTGGTAAAATAAGTTTTGCTATGGCCCTTGTCGCCTATTTTGCTTTGATTAATAATATGGGTTTACCTCTTCTGGGCACACGGAAAATAGCCAGAGAAAAAGAAAAGATAAATTATTACAGCGGCAACATTCTCCTAATCAGGATTTTTCTGGCTTGTCTGGGTTTTGGCTTGCTGCTTCTGGTCACTTCTCTGTTACCTAAGTCCGCTCAAATGAAGCATCTCATTCTCCTTTATGGCCTGGGTATAATTCCTTCGGCCTTACTTTTGGATTGGGCATTTCAGGGCGTGGAAAGAATGGAGTATATTGGCCTGGGGCGCATTCTGGCTTCGGGGATATATTTGGCATTGGTACTCTGGCTGGTAAAAACTTCCGCGAATATTCTCCGCATACCTGTTTTCTGTGTGACCGGTAATATTTTTATGATCGGCCTGCTTTTTTTCATTTTCATAAAACGTTTTGGCCGACCAAGGCCAAGACTTAATCTAGCTGCTGCAAAATCCCTCCTCAGGGAAGCCCTACCCATAGGGCTAACTTTCATTATCGGCCCGATCATCCTTTATACTGACACTATAATGCTGGATTTTATGCGCGGCGACACCGAAGTCGGTTATTACAATGCCGCCTGCAAGATTGGCATGATTTTGGTAATGTTCAGCGTATTTTATCAGGATGCTGTATATCCCATAGTTTCCAAGTTCTATAAAACATCACAAGAGCTGCTGAAAAAGGTGCAAACTTATTCCGCCAAACTGATGGTGGCTACCGCCTTACCCCTGGCAGTGGGAGGAGTGATCCTGGCCCGCCCGCTAATGAATCTGCTCTACGGAACTGATTATGATAAAGGCATCATCGCCCTGCAAATCCTAATTTGGTTTTTTGCCTTTGAGTATACATACAGTGTATTTGCCCGGGGACTTTTGGCCTGCGACAGGGACAAAGAACGCTTGAAAATAATCACCATAATGACTGTAGCTAATGTAGTACTTAATTTTATCTTGATTCCCCCTTTTGGCCTTAAAGGGGCGGCAATTGCCACAGTCTTAGTAAGAATTATTGGCTTCTTTATGTTTCAAAGAGAATTTAGTAAAATAGTCCCGATATACGTCCATAAGTTTCTGTTTAGACCGTTGCTGGCTGCTATAATAATGGCGATATTTCTCTACGCGGGATTAAATATTTTACAACTCAATCTTTTTTGGTTGATATTTTTGGGAGCGGTTATCTATCTATTCTCACTTTATCAGGCGGGAGGAATAACAGAAGAGGAGTTGAAATTGGTAAAACGGGCCGTCTTGGCCAGGAGAGAACATGAATGGGAAAACTATCAAGCTCGCTAAAAGACTCCTGACACAGCTTATCAATCCGGCACTTACCCGTCCTCAATCAGGACGGATCATTGTGACTGAAAATTGTCCTCTGCGCTGCCGGATGTGTACTTTTTGGCACACACGTTCCCCTGAACCGAGCCTGGAGGTGATAAAATACTGGATTAAGGAAATGGCCGATTTCGGCATCAAGGATATAGACATCGGCGGAGGTGAACCATTTATCCGCAAGGACCTGACGGAGATCGTTAACGAGGTTAAATCATACGGAATAACTTGCAGCGTAACCACCAGCGGTTGGCTGGTAGGTCAAGTTCCCTTTCCTCCTGTGGATCGGTGCGAAATCTCCATTGATGGAGTAAAAGCCGAAACCCACGATAAGATCCGGGGAGTTAAGGGAAGCTGGGAGAAGGCTATCAATGCCGTAAAGATCGCCCAAAAACATTGCTGGGTAAGCCAATTAAGTTTTGTTTTACAAAAAGATAATTATCATGAACTGGTAGATTTCTGCCGCTTGGCTAAGAAGCTCGGGCTGCCTGTAAGCCTGATACCGGTAAGTCTTAAATTGGCTGCCCAGTCTACCCTAGCCAAAGAATTGGTAGAGTTTGACCTGCCCCTCTTAAAACAGTTGATTGATCAAGCAATAGAAGTGGGCAACCTGTTAAACAATCGTTCCTTTCTGAAAATATTTTTAACTAAAATGGAAAAAGGCAGCGCTCCCCAAACTTGCTTATCCCCGTTTAACTGCATACTTATATTTACTAACGGAGATGTCTACCCCTGCGGCAATTTCGACGCTCCTGTCGGCAACCTTTCTCAGGGAAAGAAACTTAAAGATATCTACCGAGATTATAGGAATTGGCGAAAAATAATTATCTCCGGCACTCATGAACGCTGCAGCAGATGCATCTACCCCGATATCATTACCCCGGCAACCCTGCGTTCAACTTTTGCGACGTCCGCGCGCCGGCGGCTAAGAAGGCCTAAGCCGCGGTCTTCATAATAAATATATACACGGAGCAGGTTTTATGACGAAAAGCGAAACTACATTAATCATTGGCGCATACGGATACGGGAATATGGGCGATGAGGCCATCCTGCAGGGTATCCTGGAGGAAATGGCTGATAGAAAGGATGTAGAAGCGCTCAGTGCTACACCCGAAGAAACTGAACGCCTGCACGGGATAAAAGCCGTGTCTCTGAATAATATCGACAGAAACAAGTATTCAACGGTAATTCTTGGCGGCGGCGGTTATCGCCCGGGAAATTATAAAATTCCCCTGAAAATATGCCTCGATTTAAAAGAAAGAGGGGCCAAATTGATTGTTAAGGCCATTGGGCCCACCCCGGAAGTAGCCGGAAAGGACAACTTCGGCACCGGAGAAATGGGAGAGAAAGAAAAGCAGATCCTTAATGAAGTGATCAAAAAAGCTGATTATTTTTCAGTCCGCACACAAAAAGACCTGGCCCGAATGAAGAAACATCTTAGTATAGAGAGAGAAATAAAGGTAGAGACCGACCCTGCTCTCAACATATCGTTTTCAAAAGAGCAAGGCAGAGAGTTACTGCAAAAGTTCGGGTTTCCTCCCGAAAAGAAATTATGCGGTATTTGTCTGGCCAAATTTGGTTACCGCGAGAGGTTGCTGAAACTTCTGCGGGAATATCAGGGCAAGTTTATCCTTGTCCCTATACCTATGTGCAGGCATTACTATGCCGGATTTGAAAATGATATTTTATTATTGCGCAGGTATTTCCGGCTGCTGGGCTGCTTGGACAAGCATAGCGAAGCTTGGCTAAAATACCCGTTTACTCCTTCAGAATTAAAAGGAGTACTGGCAAATCTAACTTATCTGGTAACGGCCAGGAAACATGCCATGATCCTCGCGGTGGGCGGTGGCTTAAAACCGGAACAGATCCTTTTACTGGGCACCGGGGAAAGCGGCCTGGCCGAACATTTTAACGTGAAAGAGACGGACTGGCGCGAGTGGCCGCGCACTTTTGCCGGCAGCAGATTTACATGGGCTAAAAATATGATTGATATTAAAGACATTATTAGAAGAATCAAAAACAAGTTAACAAAAATGATAGTGAGTTAGCCATGCAAACTAGTTTCATCAATTATCTAAATTGCCCAACCTGCAAGAAAAGCTCATTTAAGGTGGTCGCGGAAAAACAGAATAGCGTAGAAATAAGGAGAGGATATATCTGGTGCACTGCCTGTAAAAGTAAGTTCACAATAAGTAAGGGCGTTTTAAACCTCTTAGCCAACCCCGGGCCGACTGTGGCGAGGGCCCAGCAGGGAAGCCTTAACTACGACCTGCTGCCCAATGCCCTGCCTTTTAGGGTAGAAGACGCCGCCGGACATGAACAAGAACTTTTATCACTTCCCGACGGAAATAACAGCGTTTTTTTTCAAAAAGAAACACTTCTGCGCAACATTGCCGATGC
>CAZIXI010000239.1:0-5376 GCA_964543115.1 uncultured bacterium | reverse complement strand
GACATCATGGGAACCGCTAGAACTACCCTCAGAGCCCTCCTGGGCGTGTAAATCAATAGGGATCAGGTCTTTCATTTAACCATTTTATTCGCTTTGCTCATCACTAAATAATGGAGATTTAGAAATTGCCTGATTTCTTTCAAGGTATAACCATATTCTCCATCTGCTTTGTTTATACTTATATCTCTTTCTGATCGACTAACAATGCCACTGAATAAATCAACTAAAGTAGGACGAAGGACATTGAACTTCCATGCAATGAAATATTGCTTGACTTCTGTTCAGAAATATTGTATATTCAAGATAGTTGAACAATGCAAATACATGAACAAATGAGGGGGTGCGTGTTGGATAAGTACTTAGAAAATAAGATGTTGCGCGCTACTTTGAAAGCTGTTGAAAATAATCTTGCGATGCCAGTTGATTATATTATTAAGGCAAGGGGGAAATTCCTTAAGCCAGATTTGGGGGTGGATAGAACATTAGAATTTCGTATAGACGGAAAAAAGATACTTTTTTGTCTGACAATAAAGGCAAACATTAGCAAGGTTTTAATTGGACAGCTGATAGTCTTGAAAGATAAAATTCATTATCCTTTAATGCTAGCAACTAATTATGTAACAGGATATATGGCAGATCAACTGAGGAAGAATAACATAGGCTTTATTGATACAGCAGGAAATGCATTTATTAATTACCCTCCTATTTATATTTTTGTAAAAGGAAATAGCCCCCCAGATGTTTTTAAACAAGTTCCGTATAAACATGTCTTCAGACCTACTGGGCTAAAGGTCGTTTTTGCTTTTTTGGTCAATCCAGATTTGGTAAAGAAACCCTATCGAAAGATTGCAGAAACTGCGAATGTGGCTGTGGGTAATATAGTGGGGATCATAAGAGATTTAAAAGAATTAGGTTACATAATCGATATGGGTAGAATGGGATATAAATTAATACAAAAGGAAAAATTGTTAGATCGATGGATTACTGAATATCCAGAAAGGCTAAGGCCAAAGTTATTACTAGGCCGATTTAGAGGAAATGCTGGATGGTGGAAGGAAAAAATACTTAATTGTAAATGTGCTCAATGGGGTGCTGAAGTAGCGGCCGCCAGACTAACAAAATTTCTAAAACCAGAAAATATAACTATCTATACAAAACAAGCGCATCTCGACAATTTATTAATAGAAAATAAACTGAAAAAAGACGTTAATGGTGAAGTAGAAATTCTTCAGCGTTTCTGGGAACCTAGGGGAGAATATAGGGATAAGGATATTGTGCATCCAATTATTATTTATGCAGATCTCATGGCCACAGGTAACGAGAGAAACATTGAAACCGCTAAGGTGATTTATGGAAAATGTCTTATACGATATATCGGGGAAGGTTGATCCAACCTTTATTAATGCCCTTGTAGAAGTTAAGAATGTTGCTGACTCTTTAAACATTCCCTACTTTGTTGTCGGGGCAATGGCGAGGGATTTTATTCTTGAACATTATTTCGATATTAAATCACCCCGGATAACACAAGATATTGATCTAGGCGTAAAAGTTCCTGGTTGGGATAAATTCAAAACATTGTCAGATGCATTAATTGCTAGTGGAAAATTTTCTCAGACAAAAGAAAAACATAGATATATTTATGAAAATTCATATGTCGACATTATTCCTTTTGGACAAATTGCCGGCAGGGAGAAAAAAATAACATGGCCGCCAGAACACGAAGTAATTATGAGTACACTCGGCTTTGAAGATGCTTATCAACATGCAGTAACAGTTAGGCTTAGTAAAGAACCGGAACTAGACATAAGAATCCCCACAATTGCTGGGCTGACAATCATGAAATTGATATCATGGAATGAAAAATATCCCGAAAGAAAAAGAGATGCTGAAGATTTATTATTCATTATGAAAAATTATGAGTTCACTGACATTGAAACACGTCTATATGAAAGAGAAATCACTTTACTTAAAGAGGAAGGTTTCGACAATAAATTGGCTAGCATCAGACTTCTTGGCCGTGATATGGTGAAAGTTTCTAATCCTGTTACTTTGATTAAAATTAAAGAAATTTTGACTAGTGAAACTGCTGATAATACAGATTACAGATTGATGTCCAATATGATTGGGATGTATGATGATTTTGATAATGTGTTATTTATGTTAAAGAAATTGAGCCAAGGAGTCTTAGAATCTACAACTTCCCAATAGCCTCCCTCCAGTTTTTTTGCCATGATTTCATAGCCCGTTTGATTTGCGGGATAGAGGGGACGTTGTTAGTTAATTAGTTTATAGAAAAACGTAAAAGGGTTAAACAGCACTTTCTAATGGCTGCCCTGTTTCAGGCAACACCGTATCTAACCTGTTTATCTGTTTATCAATTACCGCAAGTATATCTTCTTTATTTTGCAAACATACCTTGGTGTGTAAACCCTCACACCAATTAGTAAATTGGCGTGAGCAAAGCAGGGGTAAATCAACCTAAGAATATATCTATCTTTTCGATTTTACCATCGCGTACTTGGCGGGATATTGGATCAGGGATGTGTGGCGCATTAAGTATAAGCTCTCTCTTATTAACCGGCTTTACAATGATCCTGGATATGTTTGCTTTATTCTTTCCGTATGTATCCTTTCTCTTTGGGTTGTGATATACAACAAGCGTCTTTCCCAGGAATTGAAAAGCAAAAGTATTCTTAGCAAAGCCATTTTCCTTCTTCTTGCTAAACAGCCAGTTAGATAAAACAGGCCTAAATGAAAGTAAAAGCTTGCCATCCTTATCAATGGAAAACGGATTCAGGCCCGCGCACATAATAAGCCATATATGTACAAATTCGGCAGTCGAGCCACTGAGCCTTGCATAGAAACCTGCTCCGTGTATTTCTTTTTGGGGGTAAGCGCTTGATATTATAAATGACGAGTTTTCAAGAATGCTCCTTTTATATCTTGTTGGATCATTAAAGGGGATTAGTACATTCTTGAGATCCTTGTCAAATTCATTATAAAGACCGGACTTTAATACTTCCAGGATATATTTATACTCCATATGCGTCCAGATTGACTCGTTTTCAAGCCAGCCTGGCGTAAATACCTTGCTCCTGCCTATCTCCTGTGTAGTATTTCCTAACGGAGCATTTACCTTGTACATGCGTAGTTTCTGGTCAAAAAGAGCACTTCTTTTAACCGCATCGTGTGTTCTCTTTGCCTCCGGGTTGCCTACTGTCTTTAGAAAATGCACTATGCCTTCAAGGTATAAAGGCAAGGGCTTTTGTTTGAATTTAGAGGCCTTGATAAAGGTTCTATTATCTTTTTTCTTGATTATCGTATAATCAGTAACTTGATTTATGAAATACGAGAAATATAATTTAGATTTGGCATCAAAGGCCTTCTTTAATCCGACATCAATCCTCTTAAGCATAACTGCCAAAATATCGATTACCTGTTTGGATGTTGTTACCATTTCAAAACCTCGAAAACCATCTGCTGTCTTTTCAAGATATTTTTCCCTTAATGTATGCGAGGCATCCCAGAATGAAAATTTATCTGTTTCTATGGAAGCTATGTTGCCTAAAGAGACAAAGAAATCATGGGCCTCCAAAGGTAATTTAATTTTCACTTCATTAAGAGCCGAAAGGCTTTTCTTGACAAACAATATCCATCTTTTTAACTCAAATGTCTCACAGGTTGACGAACCCAGAAGTCCGGGTAATCCGTTTAAGGAATCGCACCATCCAGGCCTGTCTGCGGACATCTCAACCCCTACGCCAAAAGGGTCAAGACTGGCAAATTTATTTGAAATTACAACAAGCATCTTTGATAAAAGTGTCGTCTGATACGTAGATGTCATGCCGCATTCCCTGGTTCTTTTTAGCGCATCAATCTGATATACGCGATCGCCTTTTAATACATACTTCTCATCGCGCGGTTTTACGGCAAAGGGGCTGATGTAAAAGAGAAATTCCTTTGTATTAAGCAGTATGTGCTTACGCTTCTCAGGATAAAGACGCAAATAACTTTCTAAAAGATCCAGGCAATAATGCCAGTGATCGCTCCAGAACCCCTCAGAGTGTTCGGCATTTTTTATCTTCCTGCTGTTAGCCAGCAAGGTTTCAAGAAAAAGCTCTTTTTCCCCGCCAAGGGCTATTCTGTGTTTTTCTAGATATGAAAATAGGCCTCCTATCGTAAAAGGGCTTTTGAAGAAATCCTCTATTTTTCCCTGATCGCTCTTTTGAAAGAATTTCTTAATAATGCCGGATTTCTTGCCTAAGGCAAAGGTCACGGGCTTTATTACAAGCGGGTTATGCCCATCGGGCTGCAGCAGATTGAAAAATGTAAGGATATTATCCTCTCCTATATCGGGATTAAACCAGCAATCATTTCTGCGGTTCTGGTTTACGTCTCTGAAATTGCCATTGCCCTGTGAGAAATAATTCGGCTCAATAAGAAAGTTATTATAGTCTCTTTCCAGGTCACCGTGCTTTCTTGAAAAAACGTAAAGGTGCGTGCTCTTATCTTTATGCCGTAAGGTCAAAGGCTTTCCGCCGCGTAACATATTATCAAGGAAATTTTGAGCGCAATATAAGTCAAAACTCTTAGAGGCAGAGTGGGTAAATACGTCTTGAGTGAGATTCTGGATAATGTCCTTATTTTCTTTTTTCTTTTTTACTATGTAGTCCGTCTTTGAAATTCTTTTTAGATTTCTGTTTAATTTGGCGAGATTGTCCATATTACCCACCAGACTATAGGCGACATAACGGGTTCCCGGTTTAATACTTATTTTCTTATACGACATGCAGCAGGGAATGTAGTTTTTTAAGGCCTGGTTTTTCGGATACTTAAAGTCTTTTGCTGACACAAAATTTTCAGGATAGACAAAATCGCAAGTCTGGCCAAATATTTTTCTAGGATCAATTATAGGTTTTGTTATCCCGTTTTTATCGAAATTCACGTAGAAATTCCCGCCGTCTATCTGGATTACTTCTGGGGTGTCCGTCGGCTCCACTCTTAGTTTTGCGAACGGGCTTTTGTTCTCGAGGTTTTCAATATCAATCCAGGCCTTTGCGGTATTGGCCATGTACTTCAGGCACCAATTATTAAAACCATAGGGAATAACTTGAGGCATTCCATCTAATATTTCCAGGTTTAAATCGTTTTTCTTTGTATTGCTTATCGTTACTATTCTTGCCAGGGCGCAGTAATTATCATTCGGTATGGTGAAATACTCAATAGAAACATCTATGCCCAGGGTCTTGTTTGTCTCTTTTATTGTTAATTCATGGGGTGTAATCAGCATCTGGCTGTTAATATCAAAGTTAGCACCATTCAGATGGCTGTTAAATGCATCATATATCAGGGGCTTGGGGCCTGACTTAACTTTGA
>CAZIXI010000238.1:0-5478 GCA_964543115.1 uncultured bacterium | reverse complement strand
CTTTGTGCCGGAGGTAATATCTGGAACGTATTATATATCGGTTTATTTGCCCACATTGGCGCAAATAATCTGGTAACGGTGCTTAATCTGGAACGTAAACGCTGGTATAAAGCAGTACTGGGTAAGGATAGAAAAAGTAGAAAAGCGGTCGATGATGAAATGGAAGACGACGAAATAAAGGAGAGTTGGAAGAAATACGCGGACACACGGGTTAAACCAACTCTCATGCGTGCTGGTTATAGTCGCGGTTCAGCGGAAGAACTTGTAAACGAAACAATGCGGAGTTATGTGTACGCAGACGAAGACATGTTAGTGCTGCTGCGTGTAGTGAAAGATTATTTTAATGATATTTACCGGGAAGCACTTAATCCGGTAATAGCATCACCGGAATTATTTGAATTGCTGGCGCTTCAACTGGTAGGTGAGACTGGCGGCGAGATAGATTCTTTCAGAGATACGTTAACAGAGCTTGTCGAAATGGCCAGGCATCATAAAGTGCAGGGCGGGTATTTCCCTTCAAGTGAGAGATTATTTGCCTTAACAGAAAGAGCGGCGGAAAATGAATTAAACTGCGAGGAGGTGGATAATTTTTCTCTTCTTTTCAGATTCATCGGGCTATTAATGCGGAAATTCATTCTAGTCGAGGTGTCAGATTGGATGTTATTTTAGAGAGTAGATCAGTTTATCGAGTATTTGATATATGACAGCTACATAGGCCTAAAGACAATGATCAGGCTGGCTGAGACTGAAATCATGAGCCGGGACAACGCTTTGGCCTTCATGGATATTGTACGTTTATTGTGCACGCATCATGAAATAGAAACGTATGAGATTACTGTTATCTTGTCATCGTTTATGGAATGCGCGCGGATAATTAAGGACTATCTTGAGGCAATTCCGGCACAGGCAGTAGATGATGAAGATGATTTTGGGGTATTTTATGATATCTTGGCTTTTTCCGGAAGAGACGCAGGCAAAGTTATTGATCTTATAAGATATGCACATGAAAGACTGTCCTTGCAGTTGGAAGATATAATTGCTTTTCTAGTCGTTAGCAGCGAAACGCTTGGCGATAGTAGATTTAGGGTATTTATAAATAGATTGCACGATTGTATTGGTGCAGAAAATGAGGGACATTTAATGATGTTAACAAATATCCGCATGATGATTAATGAACCGGAATTGTTAAGAGTGTTCATTGGAAGAACAGCGGAGACTTTCAAAAGGG
This sequence comes from uncultured bacterium, assembly GCA_964543115.1. Taxonomy (GTDB): domain Bacteria; phylum Auribacterota; class CAZIXI01; order CAZIXI01; family CAZIXI01; genus CAZIXI01. Next base: position 4,250 of record CAZIXI010000238.1, on the reverse strand, counting down.
GTTTAGCGGCGGAATTCAGCCCGGAGAATGTCGCGCGCGAGTTTAGAGAGGAAATATTTAATGACGAGTTTCTAAATCAACGTATGGTGCCTGCAGCTCCGTGGTGCGGTGATTTTGTTACAGAGGCGGCAGGGACAGTGCGCTTTATGTGTGAAAAAGGCGTAATCATCCCGGAAAATGTGGCGGCAGCCAAAGCGTGGTTTACTAAATTGATCGAGATCTATCAGCAGGAAGCGCGATCAGTAGTAAATAAATTATGGTATTTTATGCACGTTCTGCCTGAAGAATTGTTGTCAGCGCAGTTATTAAATTTGCTGTGCCAGCTGACAAATGATAATCCCGGGATGTTTTCCGATACAATGGAGCTACTGGCGAGAATTTCCAAAACTGGCATGATAAAGACAGCAGGGGATTTGTTTGAATACGGGAGCTTGTTGTCGATGAATGATATGGTGGACGCGTTCAGAGCACTTGATAAAAGAAGATTGAATATGAGTATTACCTCCAAGAAATTAATGATACAGAAGGTGAAAGATGCGTTACTCGGAATTGATATGTTGAAATATCTTTCAGAGCATGCGGACTGCCGGCAATTCATGGTTGCCGCGGCGGAATCAAAAATCAGTAATAAAGAATTTGTGGGCTTAAGCTGCCGGATAAATGAACTACGCACAACGAGACTGAAGCGGATGAACATGTCAGCGCTTGATTTGGTGCTTTTGGCCTGCCGAACTTCAGGGATTTCGTTTCGAAAGACCATAAATACTGTTCATAAAAATAGTGATATGTTTGCCGATATGGAAGAATTTGCCGGCGTACAAGCGCTGGTGCGAATGCAGGCCGGCGGCAAGGGCAGCATTTCTCCCGCTGAGGCAAAATCAACCTCTAATGTTTTGCTTTTTACCAGCGTATAAGGAGGTGAGAGCTAGAGTGAAAACTGCTAAAATGTTTATGAAGACTATTTCTCTTATTTGTGTCCTTACTCTGATTTGCAATAATTCACTCTACGCTATGCCGTTATCTCTGCAGCGTGACACACTGGCGCCGGGATCTATGTTTGATCAGGAAGAGCGTCTGCTGGCCGATGCTTCCGGAAGGGGTAAATATGTTGCTGGCCATGCTGCCGTAGTAGATGAAGGAAAATTATTAAAACAGTTTGCGCAGACGGTAAGTTCTCTGATGGCAAAAATTAGGGAATTTATGTTTAAAGCAAAAGCTGAGATTTTAAATGACGACGAATTGAACCGCAGGCAGTTTTTATTGTTTTCCGGCACCATGCTTGCCCTTTTGAGTTTGGTTGGGTTATGTTGCCGAACGCAAATAGTGGATGAGACAGGTGAAGAAGAGGAAGAAACGGGAGGAGACACAGGAAAAGATACGGGAGAAGAAACGGAACCAGAGCAGGATGAATTATTAATTGGCAAAGCAGTAAAGGGATTTGATTTCTTGGCGGCGATGATGGGGCAGGTTGATGATAGTTATGGGAATTTGGTTTTAAGTTTTGAACATGAGGGCCAGGAGGTGTCCTGGATATTTAATAATGCCGAGGCTGTTTCTGCTTTTATTCAAGGTTATAATTATTTCATGGCTGAGGGCAATAACCGGGAAAAAGCACAAGAATACCTGGCAAATGCAAAGAAAATAGCAGATTCACTGCTGGCCCTGCAGCAGGAAGAGGGCTGGTGGTATAACGGTTATGTCCGGCCGGGAGTGCCATATCTGGTACCGCAGAACGGTACCTATATTGGTCCCATGGCAGCGGTTGTCAGATCAATGTTAGAACTGTATGAAGTAAACAATCAAGCTCAATATCTTGAATCCGCGGAATTGGCCCTGACCTGGATAAAGGCAAGGCAGAATACAGATGGAGGAATTAATCATGGTGCCATCCGGGCCGGAGTAGATGATTCGCGGGAGGATATAGCCTGGGTAAGTACGGAAGAAAATATCAGGGCAGCCCGGGCATTGATGAAACACTGGCTGCTAACGGGAAATGAGGATTCTTATGCCCTGGCCCTTGATATTGCCAATTGGCTGATTGAAAAAATGTGGGATGGCACAAGATTTGATATTGGTACTACTGCTAATGATGAAGGTGAATATGAGATAAATGATAATGTGGCCCTGGCCCTGGATGTACAGCATCTGGCAATTATTTTTCTGGCGGAAATGTATGAACATAGCGCGGAAGATAAATATAATTATAGTAATTATACAAGCGCCTTGGAATGGGTAAGACAGTTTTTGTCCACAGTGGAGTATGAGGGACAATCAGTTTCCGGTTACGGCAAGGTGCTAAACGGCGATTGCACTTCGGTAGAGGACTGGGAAGGCTGGGATTTACCTAATTATATTTGGAACAACGTGTGGGTTGAAGGTACCCTGGGACATGCCTACGCGGAAAGATTAGCAGGTAATGAAGAGCAATACGAGTATTTGATGGCGGAAATGCTAAAGGTTTTCAATGATAGCCGAGGCGCCTTTCCTCATATAATCGGAGAATTGCCGGAAGAAGAAACCGGCTGGGGTTGGCCGGTGGATTACCGTTATTTTGCGGTAGATAGTGTTAGTAATTTCATTTATCTAGTTCTCGGGAAAAAGACTAATCAGGAACCATTTGCCAAAGCTATTAAACGCGCCGCGCCAGCAGCTAAGGCTGTAATACCCCTTCTACGCCGGTTTTTCCCTTCTGCCTACTGGTCCGGGAGAGAATATGGCAAAGACAAGGAATATGAAAATATTATTGCTCCCTCAATTGAAGAGCATGGTCTGCTGGCAGAATATATTATTAGTCCCGGATATAAAGATTATTGCGGCAAGAAGGTGATAGAAATAATTAATGACGTTTTATTTGATGAAGAATTAAGTTTTGTTAGTAAGTTTTTCTATCTTTTCGGCTACAGAACAATTCCGCTATTGCTTGGCCTTTTAAACCTTACATTCACACTGTTGGGGTTTGTTCCGGTTGCTGCGATAACTTCATTAGTAACAATGTTTACTCTGGGTTTTCTAATGATCCCATTTATCTTGGAGCATAAAGAAGATAAGTCAATCAAAGGCGCGGTAGTTATGAATATGATGATTGTTGTCGCATATCTTGCGGCTTTTCTAGTAGCGGTGACACCGACAGGAATTTTTGTCTCATTTACGATAATTATTATTAGTCCACTGCTTATTCATTCCGGCTGGAACGAATTAATGGATATTATTGACCAACCGGACTATAAAGCTATTTGCTGGCTGTCAGATGCCCAACGGCGGTTATATGAAGCTGGCTTAGAAAAATTAAGGAGGGAAAAAGGCAGAAACATTTCCTGTCAAGATATAATAGAAAAGCAATTGGCAAGTTCAGTATAAGCGCAAAAAACGCCAAAATGCGAAATTAATTAATAAAATTTGAATATTTTTGTGCTTTTACGTTTTTTGCGGTTTTGCGTTAATTTATTTTGCTGGGATCCTTTCCGCTTTGTAAAACCAGCCAGGTGATCTTTTGTCGCCGCGTTTTGCCGGGCAATTTTTCAAACCCAGCTGCCAGACAATTTCACCAGCCGGTGTTACCTCGAAAATTATTGATTCGTGCGTCTTCTTGATTACGCCGACAATCAGGGTGTTGCCATTGGGCAGTCGGTCAGCATCCCTGGGGGTTCTCAGCCCGGGAGCAGGATAAGCGTATTTCCAAACTGTTTTTCCCGTTGTCCTGTCTATTTCTACGGCCTGATAGGGAGCATCGCGCTGGGTGGCAATGAGCATGTTGTTATTTGCTTGAATCTCCGGTTCGTGCGGGTCAACATCTTTACCAAAAGCAGTCCAGTCGAAGGTCCAGACAACCTCTCCCTGGGGATTTACTTCAACGGTAAGGTTCAGGTTCCGGAGACAGACTATGGTGTTGCCGTTGGGCAAGCGGGTGACGGCGTTGGCATGGGTCCAGCCGCCGCGGGCAAGATCCTTATAGGGATCTTTGTCAAAATCTTTTTTTGCCTTCCAGGACCAGACAACTTTACCGGAAGGGTCAACTTCCTTTACCTGGGCTTCATCTTTTTTATCAACTCCCCAGATATAGATGGTATTGCCATTGGGCAGCCGGTCCGCATCATGCGATATTTTTTCATCCAGATGCTGCCAAACAATATTACCGTCACGGTTTATTTCATATACGCCTTTTTTGGGAAATACCACTAAGATATTATTATTGGCCAGCAATTCCACATCCATGCCGGGACTGGTAAATTTTCTCAGGGATTGCGGAAACT
>CAZIXI010000237.1:0-5492 GCA_964543115.1 uncultured bacterium | reverse complement strand
CATTATTGCTGACGCCCTCAGCAGTAAATACATGAGTGCATTTCGGGCAGGATACTTCATCATCATCAGCAAAACTCAACGTTATTTCCGTACAACGAGGGCAAATATTCTTAACCATCCCTTTCCTCCTTATTGTTCTACCCCCCTTGCCTTAATTTACGCTGATACATCAGCCATTTGTTCATCCGCTAACTTATCCATAATCGGCATCGGCTTTGCCGGCGGCAGATCACCAAGACCGGAATCACCGGTAAACGGATCCACACCCTTACTAACTGCCGGGCTAATCGGCGGCGCCGCGGAAATATGCGCCGGAGTTATTCCCGGTAACCGTAACCGACGCACTCCCACGCCAGTTATACCTTCTACATCTTTTATCCACTTAAGTCTTTTCGCATAGGCATCTATAAGAGGAACAAACATATCACCTAGAACCTCCTGGTTCAATTTGTCCGGCACCCTATCCCTAACACCTTTAACAATTATCTCTTTGGCAATTGCCAACAAATCTTCAACCAATTGTTTATCAGTAAGCTTTTCACTTAAATCAACTACCTCAACATCAAGCTTGACCTCTCCCTTTCTCACGCCAACATTTTTATCATAGGAAAACCGGGAATCAGCATTAACCGCAGCCGCCAGATTAAAGAAACCCAACTCACTCAACAGATCCTTCAACTGACTATCTATCTCCAGCCAAATCTTCAATTCATTAATGGGCACCGCGGTTACCGCTTCACTGGTTCCCAGATTTTCCAGATAATAAGCAATTACCTCCTCCCAGAGATCCTGCCGGCCGCGCTTATAACCAACCTCAGCCAAAGCAGGGAAAAACTCCATATGCACACCCTGACAAGCCAAAACCGCATTACGCAATCTTTCGCTGTCTTCCTCACTTAACCGCGCCACCAATAAATGCACGGATTCATGCACCGCCGTGCGATATTTTTCTCTCGGACCTAAATTCTTTCTGATCTTAGCAACAATCCTCCCCTCCACCTCTTCCGTGCGGCCGGTATATTTACTGTCCAAACTTGCATCTTCAGACATATTATCTGCAATTAATCTGCGGTACTGATCAAGCGCCTGTGGTTTACTTACCGTTTGCGCCTGGGCCGCAATCTCTTCCCGCCTGTCCACGGTGCTGAGAGCCTCACGCTCCGTTTCAGTTATTAATCTCAGTTCCATCAACCGTTGAAGCAGTTCATCCCTCACCATATCATAGATATCACCGGCAACTTGATCAATGGAGGTAATTTCACCATCCACAATCCGCTGTAAAATCCTCGTTACACTGAAATCAGGTCCGGCTCTCTCAATAAAATCATTCAGAATTGCCTCCTGCTCAGCCTTGCTTAAACCCAGCACAAATCCGAATGCCTCCCGCATGGCCAGATTCTCATCAACCTCCCGGTCCAGGTCCAGGTCCCTGTTGCGGTAATGGCCCTCTTCATGGGCGATAATAAAGGCAATGGTAATCGCCTCCAGCACGGTATAGGTCTGGGGAATCTCTATCCTGCTTCCGTCTTCCGTGGTAAAGAAGCGGCTACGCACATTACCGCCAACGCTAATCAACTTTTCCAGTTCAGGCACCGCGTCCGGCCGCGCCTGCCGGTAACTGGCAATCGCCTCACTTAACTTAGCAAACGCCTCTCGATCAGTACTACTTAACTCCTCTAGATTAAGCGCCGGGAAGGCCGCCTTATCCAATACGCCCAACTGATCAACCCAGATACCCCAGGCATCCGCATCCCTGCCCGCTTCCATATACAACTTAGCCAACAAAATAGCTGTCAGCTCTCTTGGAATCCCGGTCTCGCCTTCTAGACGTTGGATGATCATTTCTGTGGTTACTCCAGCATCCTTATCAGCCGTTAACTCCCGCACAATCTCCAGTGCCTGTTCATACTGCTGCTGACTAACAGCTTTTAAGGCTTCTCTAACCGCCTTATCCATACCATATTCCCTACATTTCTCCAACCGACCCTGTAATTGCTCTCTTTCCTGAGATGGTGAACGATTAATGCCTTCCTGGAAATTTTTCATTGCTTCTGCGAATTTTTCCTGTACCTGCAAGGCAACCGCCAAATTCACATAATCAGCATAATTATCAGCCTTCAAATCAATCTTCATCTTGAATATCCGTTCCAGCTTCTCCGCGTCTATTATTCTTTTTTCCGCCCAATACACGCTAACCAACCTGTCCAAATTCATCAATGCCCCCTGCTGGTCCTTTTTGGGCAGGCCTTCAATCTTTTTCACGATAGAACTAAAAGATTCTTCCGCCTTCTTTTTATATTTGTCCAATTTACTAGACAATCTTACATAAAACGACAACAATGTTATTTGTATCCCCAATCCGGCAGATTCTTCCGCGGCAATTCCTTCCAACTCAGCCAACGGCTTCCAAACAGACTTGGTGATATCATTATCCAGCGATAACTCTATCAGCTTTTGATAAACTTCCACCTGCTCAGCACTGTCCCGATCCTTCACCTTGGCCACGATCTCTTCAGCCAGCTTTTCTGCTTCGTCTATTTCTCCCCGCCCTAACAAAGCTGAAAACAGGGATAACTGCACCTTCAGATCGTCAGCATTATCCTCGGCCAGTTTTCTCAGTTTATTTGCCATCTCTTCGGCGCGCGCGCCGTCAGTTTCCCGCAATCCATTGGCAACCTCCGCGCAGATCTGTGCCTGTTCAGCAGCACTTTTCTTTTCAACCGCTTCTGAACTTGCATAATCATATGCCTTCAGCCAATCTCCCTGTTTCTTATGTATGCTATATAGTTGTTCATTTATTGCTAGCAAACTTTCCGTTTGATTCTGAATTTGAGGATTAGCAATTAATAAATCTTTAGCCTGCTGCAGTAACCCGGCAGCCTTAGTCAACAAGGACTTATCCTCATCGGCATTTTCCAGCGCTTTAGCGGCAATCTGCTGATAACGCTTCACCTTTACAGCAACATCCTTTATATCAGCAGCCATTTCTACTGCCCCATCAATATCACCTTCTTCCAATACAGAGTTAAATACTGCCTCTTCCTCCCGTTCCTTTGCCTCTTTCGCCTGCTCTTTCGCTTCACTAAACAGGTACCGCACCTCAGGCGGTAATTGTTCTAGCAATTTCTCAAGCTGCGCGGCAGCCTTTGCCGTCATCCCCGCCCCGGCCCTCTGCCGCATCTCTTGCATTAACATCGGCAGCTTTTCCTGATCAATACCCTCACCTGACTGAAGCAGCGGCATCAATTGTGCCATCTGTTGCTGCATAGCCTCCGGATCCACGGTATCCGCTTTCATTAATTCCAACTTTATCTTTGCTATAAGATCTTCATGTTTACCTTCAATCTTATAACCAAACGCCCGCAATACTCCGCTTAAGGCCCCAGTATATTTATTTAGTAGTTGCTTTATCTCGTTTGCTAACTCAGTCTTTCTCTCTTCATCTTCTGCCTCATCTAGCTCCTGCACCTTTTTACTCAATTCCGCCGCATCTTCCTGCGCCTTCTTTACCTTACTGAATTCCCTGGCCAATTCCCTATTCAACTTCGTGCGCCGCACAGCCACCCGGCCATAATTTTCATCATTAGCCAACCGGTCCGCCGCCTGCATAGCCAGCTTTCTCAACTGCTCATCCTTCGCAGTCAACGCTATTTCCGCATAAGCTTCAGCCAGGCGTTCCGGACGGGCCAAACGCATACTTTCATGCAGGCCCCTGATGCCTTTATACGCAAGATAACCTAGATAAATTGAACCCGCAGCCAAAGATGCCAGAGTTGCCACTGACATAACAGCAGGCAAGAAACCGGAAAAACTTAAGGATAATCCGCCAAGTAATATTTGAGCAGCCGGGACAGCCGTACCGACTAGCGGCATAACAATTTTTGCCCTTCCGGAACCCAAGAACATTTTACTAATACCCGCCACCTTACCCTTCCAGCCTTCATCTTCCGTCATCTGCTGCATAAAGTTGGCTTTCTGGCTAGCCCATATACCCTTGAGCTGAGAAGAGATAAATCTTAGAATGGATTTTTTGGCCTTTTCCTGTGATTTTTCCTGCTTTACTCTTTCTACCCGCTTTCCTGCCGCGTCTCTCTGTACCTTCTGGGCAACAAGCACCTGACCCCGAGTAGAAGGCTTTTCAATCCCTTTTTGCGCCGCCTGCACTTGTTTTATTGCTTCTTGTGTATCTTTGAGCAGCTGATCATCCGCACTGTAAACGGCAACCCTGGCCGCCAGCTTCTCTGCATCATCCACCCTGCCCAGTGCCAGATAGGTCTGAGTCAGTAAAGTAAGATCCTGAACATTAGTGGCGGTAACAACAGTATCTTCCAGCTGCTGCTCGTCCACCTTCCGCTGCCTTACCAGAGCTTCCCTCTGTCTTTCCAGATCAACGGCATACTCCAAATTACCTGTTGCCAAATACGCCTGCCGCAGCATAGTCTCCTGCACACCTGTTCTATTCACCACATCCGCTAATTTACCAATAACATCTTCATACTTTCCTGCCCGCAATAGTTCCTGTACTTCCAGCGTAACAGCATCACGTTCATTTTCGGACCGCACCAGCTGTAACATCTGATAGGCCTGGAGATCATGTGTAATCCTTCCCAACTCTTTATTTCTATCCTCATCCGTCAATTCAGCATCAGCCAACGCTTCTCCCTCAGCTCTGAGTTCAACCATCCTGTTTGTTACATTCAAATCTTCACTAATAATACCCTGGATGGCCTTTTCCCGCTCCTCATCGCTCATCGCTGAACAGGCTGTTGTTTTCAGCCAGGCTGTTATTTCATTATATGTATCGTTACCTACCTTACCTTGATACTTACTGTCTGCTTCAGCCAATCCCTTTTCTTCGCTAACTTCATTATCCAGCAAAGGATTGATCATCGTGGTTATTTGATTTACATTAATACCGTATTTCCGGCTCCAGATATGCAGCATATCCGCCCGCGCGCCTTCGGACATCTTCTGCCAGCTATCATCAGTTACTGTTTCATAAATATCAGCAATATCTGCCGCCACTGCTGGGAACTTCTCGTTAAGCTCATCGTACCTTTGTTCAATCTCGTTCCCCAGCCTGGAGGTTAATCCAGTAATAACCTGCCGGGCCTTACCCTTCCACTGCATTGCCTGTACATCATCCTTAATGCCCGCATAGTCAAGAATAGTCTCGCTATCCGTACCCAACTCATCAGCCAACACTCCAACCTCCTGCTGAATGGCCATTAAATGCATACCCTTGAGCCTGTTTAAAACGTACAAGCGTACAACCGTATCTTTGCTGTCATCATCTGCAGCAGCGTAGCGGGCATTAAAAACAGCATTCAGCACCCAGACACTTGCCCGTTCCAATGTTGACTCTTTGCCGCTCAATTCCAGCGAAGAACCGCGTGCCGCTGTTCTGGTCAGCGCCCGTGCCGCTGCAGTACCTAAATCACTTTCCACGCGCTTTTCTATTTTCATTACCGCGGCTTCACTGGGCGCCTTAC
>CAZIXI010000236.1:2687-5494 GCA_964543115.1 uncultured bacterium | reverse complement strand
ACTATATAGATATGATTAAGCAGGGAAAAACAAAGCTGGACGCGGAACTACAAACGGAACTGGGTAAATACGAGAGCCCGTATGAGATGATGGAACGCCGGTTCAATGGTACCCTGGATATGGTGGAACGGGTGCTGGATAATATGTATCAGAATAAGGAGTTGGAGAGAGGAATTGATCAGGTGTGGCAGGAAGCATCACAGTTGCGGCGTGAACTAAAAAGCTTTAAGGCTAAGGGTGGTTTCAAAGCGGTGGTTGAAGCGGATCTGGAAACCGTTAATTTTGCCAATACGCCCAAGTACGGCGCGGTTGAGCACCTGGCCCGGGTAATCAAGGCGCAGGTTAATTTTGTTATTCCCACCAGGTTCCGGGGTGCTAAAGAGATGCCCACAATGGTTAAGGCTGAACAACAGGTGAAGAAATTCAGCCAGGCCTTTGAAGCGGTATTAGGTAAGCGGGCAACGCCGGAAACGGCCAGGGTCCGTTCCCTGGTAGATGCGGCAGCGGCCATGGGTGCGGCGCCTGATTTTATGGGGCGGGTAAGCGGCGCTCCGCAGGCAGGTTTGCTGGATATGGCGCTTGGTGTTGCAGCTGAGAGTCTGCCGGCAGGTGAAGACAGACAGGTATTTCTTGATATGAGAACTGGTATCCAGACTGCTATTACAAAAGCGGAAGAGCAAAAAACTACCTATACTGTTTATGATCTTATTAATACGGTTTCTCTTCATATTAAGACAACTGATGGCGCTCCCAGTCTATTGCAAATATTGCAGTTGGCTTCACCGGAGTTCTCGCCGGACGATCTAAATCAGTTAATGCTGGAAGGGCAGCAGCTGGCTGGTATGGGGGCGGAGGCCTGGTTGGTGCAAGAACTGTCGGCACAAGGGATGTCATTACCGGATGGGATTATGGCCTCAGATATAATGGCTGGTTTGAATACCTATGATTTAACTGACGCCAGAAAAGTGGTTGCAAATGTCAGAAATGTACAAGGGTTATCGAAAAAATTGGATATAAGTTTAGGATCTGTCTCCAGACAAACAGCTGTAGAGATTCTGCAAGGCAAGAAGGACGCGAAGCAGGAATTGCAGATGGTTGCCGGTTACCAGATGAAAAGCCGTACTGCTGAACAGGAGGAAGCGGTAAGAATATATCAGAATAGTGAGCGAAGTAAGAAAATGCAGAATATGCAGTTTGGGATGATGTTACAGAAAATGCGTTTAGAAAGGCTGAGTGCCGATCAGGTTAAGGACGCGCCCAGAATAGAAAAGCTTTATTACTGGAAACCTTGGCTGCGCTATTTTGGCTGGCCGGCACAGGCTACTCTTGCTTATGGCGCTAAGGCACTGAGGGCAGGAATATCAGCCTTAGCTGATAAAATACGGAATTTTGGTCAGGAGCTAAAGAAACAAGATGAACTTGATATTGCCAGGGGTGAGACAACAACGGTTGGTTTTCGGTCTAAATTATTGGGTGCGATAGTTGGTTTCTTGGATAAGAAAAAGGAAGAGAAAGAGGGATGGTGGGCCAAGTTTGCGAGTCCAACAGTATTACTATCATCAACAATATCGGCGGGAGCCATGTTAATATTTGGTTGGCAGGCAGCCTTAATTGTGGGTGCTGTTTTTGGCGTAGCTAAGTTAGTTCAGGCAATAGTAAATAAATTCAAGCCTGATTGGTTAAGTAAATCTCTAGCTGCCTGGAAACAGGATCTTGATAATTGGCGGGCCGAGGATGCCTTGGCGGTGTTGGCTGAGGAAGGAAACCTAGAGGATGTTGCCGAGAGATTAGAGTATAAAGAAGGTTCCTTCAGTCCGGAGAAGCAGCAGGAACATCTGGCTAATCTAGAGCGGTTGGTTGCTTTGCGGCAGGCGGGGATGCCGTTTGTGGATGTGAAGCCGGATCAGGTATTGAGTATGTTCAGTACCTATAAGGATAGATGGGATTATCTGAAGAAACATACCGGGAAATTGCCGAAGGCACTTCGAAAGCAGGTTGAGGTATTACGTAAACAGGAAATGTCTGGTAAGCCGATTACAGTGGGTACTTTAAGGGGTATGTCTGCGCAATTGCAACAGCTGTTGTTAGCAGATGAGATGTCGTTAGAGGATAAAAGATTAGCTGTAGATAAGAAAGATATTGAATTAGCCAAGGTCCTGGGGGCAGCTAAGGCAACCAGGGAATTAGAACGGGAAAAGCCGGAAATGAGAAACCGGGCACATAAACTGTTTGCGGCAGCTAAGGCTAATGGGATTAGTGATGAAGCGGTTGATGCGCAATATCTAGCGCTGGTTGTGGGTAGGGGTATTGATGCAGAAACGGCTTTTAGGATGCAGAATGTTTATAGCAATATCAGAGCACTTGACCCGCAGGCAGCGGTGACGATTACGATTGATAAATTAGTAGATTTAGCGAGTGGCAAAATAACCGATCTGGCTGACGTTGGTATTACTGTGCCGGCAGGGATCAGTGCTTGGAGTGGTGAGAAATTGTTAACCCAAGCGGCTAAGACTGTGTTTGGCGCTGCCGAGGTAAAGACGGTTTACCAGCAGCTACGTAATGAGAAAACCGGTGAATTTCATCGTAACCGTTTGCGGCGGCAGGTGGAGATATATGCCCGGATGCAGAATCCGGCAGCGGATGTTAGTGCTATTTCCCGCACGGTAGATGTAATGTTTGATCTGTTTAATAATACGGAGGCGGAGATTGATGTCGATGGTAAATTAGGTGACTTTGTGGGTAGATTAGCGGCTAGTAATGATTTTGGCCCTATGTTTGCTATGGATAAGGTAGCTAATCCATTGATG
>CAZIXI010000236.1:0-2677 GCA_964543115.1 uncultured bacterium | reverse complement strand
GGTATGACCAAGACGAAGTGGATAAAGAACGGGAAGAGGCGCGCAAGAAGGAACAACTGGAACTGGCGCAGACGGCGGCAAAAGAGAAACGCGGGGATATCAGAAAGACCGGTAATTATTATCTGGCGGTTTTGGCGGATGAGCAGTTACGTGATTCGTTGATGCAGGCGGAAGATAAAAAGCAGGAACGGGAAAAGCTGGAAAAGGAACGGGAAGAGGCGGTTGCCGCATTTATCAAGAAACCAGATGACAAACCGGCACATTTAGCAGATGTACGGTTAATTGAGAGTGAGATTAAGATCGGTAAAGGTGAGGATTTAGCTAAGGTTGTTGGTCAGTTAAAGAAGATTGCTAATAATGAGAAGGCTCCGAAAGTTATTCGGGCCAAGGCCCAGCGGTTAATGGCCAAAACCTATCGCACTATGGCGGAGAAGAATAAGAAAAACGCGGAAGATGAAGAGGATAATAATAAGAAACGCGAATTAAGTCAGAAAGCAGCTGATGAGAATAAAAAGGCACTGGCCGCGGCCAGGAAGGCGTTTGAACTAGCAGAAGCAATTGAGAATGCCGGAGAAATGACCCAGGAAGCAATTGAGGGTATCCGGCTGTTAATGGAATTAGAACGCTATCAGTTAGCGGCACAGTATATTGAAGAAGTTCGATTCAGGGCGACGGTGGAGATTAAACGTGTACAGGCGGAACTGGATAAGAAAGTTAGAGATTTTGATCTGGAGAAATTGCCTGAGGTTCAGGAGTATACGGGAGATTCTAAAAAGGAGATTGCGGCAATTATTAAAGCAGCTAAAGAGGAAGAGAGATTAGGGAGACGGAGGAGAATACTATTGCTTGGTCTCCTACAGTATCAGGGCAGCAGAGATTTACGGGTAGCCCTGGGGCTTGCGGATCTGGTAGCTGCGGAAAAGTCAGCAGCAGTGGATAATCATACGATGACGCTTAGTGAGCAGCTGGCTGAGTTGAAGAAGCTCTATGAATTGAATAAAAAGGATAAGGCACTCAATAAGGCGACTCAGGAAATGATTCAGCGGGCAACAATTGCTGATCTGGATGCTCTGATGGAACTTCATAAACTAGGTGTTACCGCTGCCCGGGAGAGGATGCAGAAATTGATAAAGGAAGCGAAAGCTGAGGAGCTGGAACAATTAGTCGCCTTCTGTAAGGCTAATGCCATTAAACGGACTGTTAGAGGCTGGATTGCTGCTAAGGTCTTTTTTGGCCGGCAGTCGCGTTGGCAGATTACGGTTCTTGATAGCGTAGATAAGTTGGTTGCTAAAAGGTATAGTGATTTAGCTACTGCTTCTGAGAAACTGGAATTTTTAACTGAAACGGTTGCCGGTTATGATTCAGTGGCAATTGATGGATTCCGGCGGACACTGGTTGATGATCTGGTTGAGGAAGCGGCGGAGGAAGCTAATGTTGACGCACTATTGGCTTTAGCGGAAAACTTAAGGAAGTTGGGACTTAGTGCTGATGATTTATCTACTGAACAGAAGGAAGAATTAAGCAGTTCTTCCGATGCCTTACGCAGGAAACTTTCGGAAGCGTTATCGGATACACAACGGCATGAGATGAGTTATGTGGTTCATGCCCTGGATGTGCAGAAGATCGGTGTTGGACTCACGTTTAAGGAAAGGATAGATTTATTGAGAAAGGCCAGGAGTGCGATTAGTATGTTCTGGCTGGGTGAAGAGAAACGTACGGCAATGAGGGAAAGTGATGCGTTAATCAGAGATCTTAATAATGTTAGAGACAAGTATGTAGTTTATGGTGAAGATGATGGTTTTGCTGATGCCAAGCGGACAATTGATGAAGTATTAGTACGGACTCCGGATGAATTAACTCCTGAGGCGATGAAGTCAATGATTGAGGCACTGGCGGAATTGTGGGGCAGTGTGAACAGACAGGCATATCAGGATAATGATAAGATCAAGGCCTATTTGGCGAAAAGATTAGCAGGAATCGTTGGAGAGTGGATCGTGGCTCAGGAAGAGATAACTGATCTGGCCGGGGCGCAGGAGCGGATTAATACGCTGACAGCATTATTGAATCTGTCTCTACCGGATAATGCGAAGAGGTCAATTGCCGGAGAACTGGCAATACAGATTACTGCGTTGCTGTTGCTGGCGCAGGATTCAGAAACAGTTGCCGATGATGTGGCTAAGATCAAGACCTTAATGCAGCTGCGTGGTCTTGCCGAAAAGGATAAGGTTATTGCCAGTGAGATTAGTATTGCTGATATAGATGCCGCGGTTGCCGGTTTGGCCGGTACAGTCGCTGGTGCGGAGACAGATCTGGTAGAAGGCAAAAAGACATTGGAAGAGGTTAAGGGTCTGGTTCCCAGCGTTACTGCTGCCACCACTGTTATTACAGAGCGGATTGATCAGGTAGAAAACGCCATGCAGGGTCACAGAGAGGAAGTATTAGAAGAAAGCTATTACGATCCTTATACCGAAGATAAACGCGAAGGTAAGAAGGATGCCGCGGTAGTGCGGGATATTGAGCTGGTTCTTGCCAGATACGAGATTGCTAAAATGAATAAAGAAGAATTGGAAAGTTTGGTGGCCTATCTGCAGGAGACCAGAGATAGATATAAGGATTACATAGAGACAGCATCATTACAGATTCTTTTAGTTACCTTATTAACTGCTGCGAAGGCGCC
>CAZIXI010000235.1:0-5513 GCA_964543115.1 uncultured bacterium | reverse complement strand
GGCGATTGTGGGTAACTTCATACTAAAAGTGTCCATAATAGTTTACGCTATCCGATGGACAGTAGCGAACACGATGAAGCGAAGCGGAATCGGGATTCGCTGAATGGACTTGTTAGACTTCTTAATAAATTAAATGCTATATCGGACAAATAATCATACACATGTACTGTGATCATTAGCCAATTGATTACATTTCAAATTTACGACCCCGGGGTGGGAAGTTGGTTATATAGGGTGGTTACTTTTTTGGAGAAAATTTTGAAATTGTAGTTTTGTTCCACGAATTCTTTGCCTTTGCGGCCCAAGGCATTAGCTAATTGTTCATCAAGGAGAAGTTTTTTAAGGCCGTTGCCGAAAGATTGTGGGTCCGGCTGGGTGAGGATGGCGATCTCGTTATTTAGCAGTTGTGTATGGGTGGGCAGGTCGGTAGCAACAAGGGGTTTGCCGGATTGGAGGTAGGTGAAAATCTTTAACGGTGTATTGGTGCCGGCTCTGCGCGGGGAGACCAGGATATCAGCCAGGGCCAGAAAAAGGGACATATCTGTCATTGGCCGGGTACCGGTAAAAATAGTGTTTTGGGCAATTCCTAATGAACGGGAAAGATCCTGCAGTTCACTGATTCGTTCCGGTTTGCCGCCAACAACGAGCAGTTTAGCATTAGTGACTTCAGCAAAACTTCCCAGGAGTAACTCAATTCCCTGATAGCTTTCCAGATTGCCGGTGTATAAGATTATTTTTTGATTATTAATGCCAAGTTCTTTTTTAAGAGCAACTACTTTCTCTGGTTCCGGCTGGATAAATGTTTCTGTGATCGGGATATCTTCAATTTGCACTACATTTTCATGGGAGACAAGTTGGGTCAGTTGGGAGCAGACAGTGAGTACGGCGGCAGAATTGTTGATCGCCCATTCTTCCAGCCGTTCGGCCAGGTACAGTAAGAGTTTATTTTGACAGAATTTTGTGTAGGCCAATTGCTGGGGGATACTGGAATCCATGTCGTAGATGAGTGGTACGTGTAATATTTTTTTCAGGATGACACCAAAAAAAGCGGATTCTTCAACGGCGTGAATAACATCGTATTTTTCCGTCAGCCCCCTGATTAGGGCCTTAAGGAAAAGAAGAATATCCAGGGGAATCTTTATGTAAGACGGCCCGACGGGAATGTGGATAATTCCCGGTATTTTTGGCAGGCGGTAAATTGTGGTGTTGGCAATCTTAATATTTTTCCCGAGGGGATAGGTGAGGATGTCCACCTGGTGTCCGGCCCGGCCGAGGGCGCGGGCCAACTGGCTGATATTGATCGGGGTGCCCCGGATCTCAAAAAACGGCTGCGGCGCCAAGAGCATTATTTTCATAATTATTAATACGGGTTTTGCCCGTGTATGTTTTTTAGCCACTGATTACACGGATTAATGTTAATTATAAAACTATATTTTAAATCTGTGCAATCCGTGGCAAAAATCTTATCTGTTTTTTATTTCTATTTTATCTGCCCAGAGGTTGACGTTGGCGCTGTAGTGGATGAGGAATTCCATGATCGCCGGCTGTTCCAGGGTGAAAGGCAGCTGAAATTCCTGATAGATGTTCTCTCCCCGAAAGTCGGCGGTATCGATAGGTTTTGCGGCGAGGATGGTTTTCCTGTTGTCGGTAACTGCCTCCAGCCGGCAAACTTCCTGATCATTAAATTCGTCAATCTTCATTCTGAAGGAGGCCAGGTATTTTCCCGCCGGATATTGCCGGTAGGGACCGGAGGTCAGGTAATCCGGCGGGTCCAGTTTGGCCAGGGCCGCTAAGGCAACGCCGTTAGAGGCTTGTTTATCAGGAACCAGGCGGGCGATGTGGAATAGTTGTTCTACTTCAATTCTCTTCAGCGGATCCTGCTGATCAGAGAAGATAATATAAATGTAATCTGCCCAGAGATTAGCGGTTTTAGGAAAATCAACACGAAATTCCACTCTTTGCGGTTCGGGAAGAAAGTAATCCAGACTGAAATTTTGATAAATACCCGGTTTGCGGAATTGGCTGGTTGTTAGTTCCTGGCTGGTGATGATTTCTTTTCCTTTATTAGCGGCAACATCAATGGTCGCGATTGTTTCCTCAGTGTCGTTCTGGTCGGTTTTTAATCTAAAAATTACTTTGTATTTTCCTGTGGGGAATTTGCGCCAGGGACCGTAGGTGAGATATCCGCTCTGGTGTTCAGTTAGGGTTGCCCGCAGGGCCTTTTGATTAGAGGCAGCCGGATCGTCAGTTACACTGCCTGTTTTATGGCGCATGTGTTCCGCTTCATAGACCTTGCCGATAATGGACGGCTGACCGAAATCCTGGTCAATATTCTGCCGCGGCTGGTCCAATAATCTGAAAAGCCAGACGGGCCCTTCATTGCCGATAAATTTCAGATAAGGAGAAAGACTGAGTTTACGCACAGAGAGATCAGAGGGGTAGGGGCTGACCTTGATGGGAAAGGCCTCTTGATGTAAGAGGACATATTTTACCCGTAG
The DNA here is from genome assembly GCA_964543115.1 of uncultured bacterium. GTDB lineage: Bacteria > Auribacterota > CAZIXI01 > CAZIXI01 > CAZIXI01 > CAZIXI01. The sequence continues at coordinate 3,015 of CAZIXI010000235.1, read as the reverse complement.
TTTTTGTAATAGATCATATTGGGGCTGGCGGATTTCACCCAGATTGACGTTATAGAGAGGAAAGAAAACCTGATCAATGTATTTACTGGGTGTTGCCGGTGAATAGCCGTTTATCATGGGGGCCTTACTGATGGTTATATAGTATTGATAGATAGAAGACCAGGCGCTGTCTCCCGGCCAGAGGGGAAGGTCCAGGACTTTCTCCTGCTCAATGTTATTGCTGACATATTTATAGAGTTTATTGCCTTTATCGCCAAGAGAGATGCCGGTCGGCCGGGCGGGCAGGTAATCAATCAGCAAGACGATGGTTAAAATAGCCGGAATAATCAGGGGCAGTTTTTTTCTTATTATCCGGAAGCCGAAGCCGGAGAGCAGGGCCAGGGCGGTGAAGCTGAGGACAATGATCCGGCCGGGCACCCGGGGAAATTTAAAAAAAGGGATAAAACGGTAACAGAGTGAATAAAGTGGGATAATCTTTAAATTGGGGCCCAGGGCGAGGGCATAACTAACAATAAGCACAATACCGGCAAAGAGGATAACCGCAGCTTCTCTCTTTTTCCAGCTGGAGGAAGAAAAGGTTGTAATTAGTGATAAAAGGCCAAGGGCGGCCAGGAAGACCGGTAAAAAACCTAAATAGATATATTTTTCCGAAAGGGTGTTTGTTCGTTTAAAGATATCAGCAAAGGCCGGAGAAAAAAGCCTTATCTGGGAAAAGGGACGGCCGGCAGCGGCAATGGAAACATTAAGGATTTGTTTCTTTAAATAAAAAACAGCGGCCAGGGAGAGCAGGAGAAAAATGCCTAAGGGGATGATGGTTTTTAAGACAGAAATATTTCTGGTTAAGATAATCCTCAAGATAAGATAAACACCCAGCAATAGTACAAGGTAGTAAATCAGATGCAGTTCCATTACGGACAGGGAGAGAACGCAGATCCCGGCCAGGATGCCATAAGATGTTTTTCTTTCGTTAAAAGATCGTTCACACAGGTAAATAGTCAGGGGGATCAAGAACCAGAGCAGGCCGTTAGTGTGTCCGCCCAGGAGTTGGGAGACGCGAAAAGGAGCGAGGCAAAAGATAAAGCCGGCGATAACCGCTGACCAGCGGTCTTTGGTTAAGGAAAAAGTCAGCAGATACATGGCCAGTCCCGAAAGAACGAAGGAAAGGATGATCAGGCAGTTATAGGAAAAGATATTTCCTCCGAGCGAGAACAGGGCGAAGAAGAATGAAAGAGGAACGGCCTGTTTGGAGAATATCGGTTTTATCCCGGGGATGCTGAATTGATAGGGATCAGAGAAAAACGGTATATCACCGCGCAGGGCGGCTTTAAACAGCCACATGTGATAAAATAACTGGAGGTGGTCTCCCTGGGCGAGCGGGATGATTTCATATCCCGGAGCCGGATAACGGTTGTAGGGCAGCCCGTCGGAGAAATGCCGGACTAAAGGGAATGTATACAGAAACCCGAGGAGGATCAGGATAAGGCAGAAGAAAATTAGAAAACGGTAAGAATTTTTTGACATATTTTATGCTAATGGAATTCTATGTTTTATAGCCGCGGATACACAGATTTGAGATATAGTTTTGTAATCCGTTGAAAAGATATTATAAACGCAAAGCTCGCAGAGTACGCAAAGCTACGCAGTCTATATCCATTCCAATAATGGCAGTCCAAAGCGAAGCTTTGGGCAGAGTTTTATTATAATTTAAATTGTTTTTTCTCTGCGTCCTCTGCGTTAAGAAAGTTATTTGTTTTTGTAGCTTAAGATTTACGAGTGGAGCGAGTTATCTTGTTAAACCGTGCTGGTGATCATTTCGTGGAGCACGTTGTCCAGCAAATGGACCAGGGCCAGATGAACGTCCTCTACCTGTCCGATGTTGTTTGAAGGGACGATGATTACTTCATCGGCCAGGTCTTTCAGTTTGCCGCCGTCAAATCCCGTGAAACCGATAGTGGCCGACCCCTGTTCCTTGGCGTAACGGATGCCGCGCAGTACGTTTTCAGAATTGCCGCTGGCACTGATGCCGATAACCACGGCGCCGGGGACATAAAGGTTCTTCAATTGTTCGACGAAAATATCGGCGTAACTCTTATCGTTGGCCCAGGCGGTCATTGAGGGGATGTTATCGGAGATGGACAGGGCCTTAATCCGTTTTGCCCCCGGGACGATTGTCTGTTTACAGATATCAACCATGAAATGGGAGGCGGTAGAGGCTGAGCCGCCGTTGCCAAAGGCAAAGATAAAGTTCTCTTTCTGATAAGCGTCAAACAGGATATCAATTACCCGCTGGATGATGTCCGCGGGCAGGCTGCCCAGGGCGGCCTGCAGGCCGTTAAGATACCTGGTGATTCCGGGATTTATGCTTTTTGCAGATAATGTTGTCTGTACCATGATACTGCCTCCTTTATTCCTTGTTTAAAGTCAGTTGCCGGTTCCCAATCAAGCAGCCGGCGCATCTTGTCGGCAATGAGGATTTTCTGCATGGCGCCGTCGGGTTTTTCCGTGAGGAAAACAAATTTACCCTGCCAGCCGACTTCTTCTTTGATCAGCTTGGCCAGGTCGGCGACAGAGATTCCTTTGCCGACGCCGATATTGAGAATATCATTATTTTCTATTTCAGTCAAATTGGCCAGAACCCGGACAATGGATTCTGCGGCGTCTTTGACGAAAAGCCATTCACGCACCGGTTTGCCGCTGCCCCAGATTTCTACTGTCGGGGTGTTATTCATTTGGGCATCAACGATTTTACGGATCAACGCCCCGAGGGCGTGGGAACGGACAGGATCAAAATGATCCGCCGGCCCATACATGTTGGAAAAGATCAGGTGCGCTGATTTGAATCCGTATTGTTTCGCGTAGCAGAAACAGGTGCCCCAGATCATTTTACGGGGCAGGCCGTAGGTAAGTACCGATTCGTGAATAGCGCCTTCCCACCAATCCGGTTCCCGGTATTCCTGCAGGTGGCCGGGATAGGTGCAGTTGGGCATGATGTTAATGAGCTGTTTTACCCCGGCT
>CAZIXI010000234.1:0-5531 GCA_964543115.1 uncultured bacterium | reverse complement strand
TCATTCGTTATCGCATAATTACGAATTATCCATGGAGATAAAATTGTATAAAATTTCAGATAGGCTGCTATATCATTTGGTTAGTGCGTTGTTAGATGAACATCTAATTGGTCTGGATTGTTCCGTTTCTCATATCCCCAGGGTGTTGGGCAGGAAAGGTAATCGGTATTATTACCAGCTGGCAGAAGGAGGCGAAGGTTTTGGTCGTTATATCTACAGTGATGAAGATGGAGAGGTTATTGATCCATACGCTCATAGAAGATTGAAAGAGTCTGAAGTGCTTAGTCTTTTCGAACGCCTGGTTGGGGTTGCCAACGATTTTGATGATCCAAATGATCCAGGAAGGAATAGTAAGAATATTATAATAGATAGTTCACAATTAACGTTTCGGAGGATATCAGATAAAGGTGATGATCCTCGAACATGGAAACTGATAGATTTTGAGGGTGGGATTGTAGGACAGAGAGAAGAGTTTGTAGAGTTCCTAGCTGAGAATGGTGAACATCTGAGGCAATCTCTGGGTGCAGAGAAGTATCAATTATTAGTGCTTGCGGCTAAGCAAATGTTATTAATGAATGAAAATTATAGAAAATATAGGTTTCAGAGATTGTTTAAATATTATCAGCGAGAAAAGTTAGCAGAAGTATTTGAAGAGCAGCAGCTTGGTCGGATAAGGATATTAGTTAATGGCGCAGGCGTCGTCGGGACGAGGATAGTAGAGGCTTTAAGCGCACTGGGTTTTGATGTCTATGTCTCTGACCTTGATTGGAATAAGATAAAGGGGTGTGTAGAAAAGTATAACTGCAAATTCATCAGGATAGAAACTTTAGAAGAAGAAATTAAGCAAGATGAGTTCGCTATCATTATTGATGTTTCTCCAGCTGATCAGGGAAAAGAAAATTGGGATCGTTTATATAGCCAACTCCCGTATCGACCAAAGGTTATATTTCAAGGTGGAGAAAATAGAGAAAGGATGCAGTCGTTCGTAGACATCTCAGAAGTATCAACCGGGATGATTCCGGTTGCGAATGAAAAGCTTCGTATCGAAAATAGCGATTTTACAGCAAAGGGTGTTTTATTCAGCCCCATCTTAAGAGAATTTGAAGGCGTTGCAATAACGGATGAGAAAAAAGGAGATATTCCGGGATATCATATTCAGCAGACGCTTTTAAAGTGTGCTGCCGCTGATTTTACTGTTGAAAAGATAAAGGAACAAATAGCTAATAGCGGGAATAATTTCAGAATACTCCTCTTAGATGAAACCTTAACGAGGGGTATTCCTTTTAACGAGATAATAAGGGTATTGCAGGAGCGCTATCAGATGGAGGAAAAACCTCTTTTGATTGCCAGAGTTTCGGAAGGGAGGGGAGGCGCTGTGGTTGTTGAGTATGCCGTGCCCCATAGGGTAAATGTTGTTCCTGATAATATGCTGGCAGTATTTAACATGATAGGGATGGATGATTCAATGTTTTTAAAAAGATACCAAGAGAATATTTCTAAAATGAAGTACAGAGCAGAAAAGTTCCTCTATCAGAGTTTTGTCTATCTTTGGCCACTTCGGGATATTATAGTAAAGGCAATCAATTCATGGGTAAGAAATTGGTGGCAGATCGGGCATGTCAATTATAAAGGAGAAATCGTGCTGTCTCGATACACCGGTGATATTGATTGGATTGCAGATGTAATGCTGGAAGAAGGGTGGGATCTGCCGGAGGATGAAGAAGAGAGGCGGAATGCCGTAAGAGAAATAATAAGGCAGTTATTTATTAAAAAGGTTTCTGTCGCAGAAATGAAAGAAATACTCTGCAGGATTATTCCTCTGGATAATCAATCTGGGATAACCAGTAGCGTAACCCAGGAGTTAAATGCTGTGGCAGAGGGACGGTTGCCGATATTTCAGTCAACATAAAATATTACTGGAGTGTCCCTGTTTATTATTATTATCATTTCATTAGGGGATGGGTGTATGCCCATAATTAAATAATAAGTATTAACTATGAAAAATAATATATATATAACAAAGGCTATAATTTTTGTGCTAATTACAGCATTACTATGGAGTAATATAGCCTGGGCCCTGCCGCAACCCGCGGGGAATGCGCGCACTGATTGTTTGTCCGCGGAAAGTCAATTTAATAGAGAGGGTTTTAGTGAAGTCTTAGTCACACTAGGCAGGATTCTATCCCGTCTTAGGACTAGTTCTGGTAAAGGTCCCCTTTCTGATTATACCCGCCTGCTGAAAAGTCTAGCTGATGGATCAATAGACAAAGGCGCGCAAACAATGCTAAACGCGTTATTAAAAATACCTATTGATTACAATTTTAGAAGTTTTATGCAGCAAGGAGGAGCACGCAAAAGCATATTTGATAGTTCTCCTGTCCTGGAAGAAAGAGAAGTATCTATACTTTACCAACATGCGAATAAAGATGGAAAACTAAGAGAATTCAGGTATAAAGGGAAAAGAAGATTTTCTTATCGCGTGATTCCATTTGCTGAAGATGATCCAATAGGAAAAGTTTTAGCGGCTAAAAAGATGGATACATATAATTTGCCTGCTGGCAAGGGGACCTATTTTATTTTCGCGAAAAAAGGACTTGTAATTAATGAGCTGAAACATGAAAGGCTTGAGATCTACTGGTTTAAAGAATTACAAAGGCTGCAAGGAAAAAAGAAATTAAAGAGGCTGCCCATTGGTTTTGATATTTCCAGGGCAGCGCATGTGCTGGCCTGGGCGCAGCAGATCCTGGATGAAGGATGGACAAAGGTTGAAAATTCCGCATTTATAAGAGAGCAGTTAGAAGGAGATGAGGTAACAGTTGATGATTTAATGAGACTAATCATTGAAGGCAGAACGAGGCAGCATGAGTTGATTTCTGAACATTTAGGGATAGATAATTTAAGAAATATAATTGTGCCTTTTGAAGAGTCTGTTAGGAAGTATGCGGAAAAAATATTAAGGGGAAAAGAATCAACAGGCACTCCAGTCCTGGAAACAGATTTAGCTGCTGTAGAAGAGATGATTGCCGATGGCGATTTGGATGTTGCCGGAAAGATGCTGGAAGAACTAGAGGGAAAATTGAACTTAGCTGAGATGGCAAATATGCTCGGTCGGAGAGAGATTGACGATGATAAACTATCAGAGTTACAGAGAAAAAGGCGGGATCTAGCGATGAACCTATCTTCCGTCAAAGCGCAGAATTCAGCAAAAGAGGACACAAGGTCTGATCCGGTAGGTTATGTAATAAAAAGATTGCTGTCCAATGGCCCGGAGAGTAAACAGTTTGTAAAAGCAGTGCTTAGGGATTTGGGTATTGGAGATCTGGGTCTCCTTTTGTTTGTGCTGGAAAGTTCAGGCGATTGGGTGGATGATGTTGATAAGGCAGAAGCTTTATTCAGCAGCAATTCTGTTCGTGCAGAAGCTCTGGATGTTTTTATGTTGAGATCTGGAATGCCTCAAAAGATGAAGGATGATATAAAGGGAATGCTTATAAATCTGGCTGGGAATCTAGGACATATAGGTAAAGGCAAAAGGATGGTCCTTTCTTTGCGAGTCAAAACGATATTAGAGAGAAATTGGCTGGAGATAAAAGCGACGGATAATGGCAGGGGGTTTCCCGAAAGCGTAAAAATAAGAGATATTTTATGGGGTTACGGCGGTCTAACAGATATAGCTGATGAGGTGTTAGGAAGATCCAGTTTTAATTGCTTATCAGTAGAAACTACATATGCCGACTGCAAGGGCTTACAGAGAAGCGAGCGGTTCAGATGGGTTGGGGTGAATGATGTAAGAAATGCAGCTGAAATGCAGCCACAAATACGGCCTGTCGTCGAATTTGAACAAGGATCAACGATAACTATTGATTATGCCCTGTTTCCGGAAGGTGATAGGTATTTAGTAGATTTCATACAAGATTTTAAGCTGAAAAACGGACGTCTTCCTGCAATGGACGAAATGACCTTATATCTTGGAATAAAGAAAGACGTCCTGATAGAGAGAATGAAGGAGCTTAAGAGTGCCGATAGAATTAGTCCCGAGACCTATTCTTTATTTGTTGAAGTAAGAAATGCAGATCTGCCTGCTTATACAGGTTTAGGTAGTGCCTCAATTCATAAAGCCAGAGATGGTGCAAAGAGGATTATTGAAGAGTCAATCTAGAAAAAGCTGAAAAACTACTTGGAGCGCAAGTTCATCAGTTAGAAGAGTTAAACATTTGATTAACACTTTTTAAGGTATTCATGTATGAAGAATAATACATTATTAACAAGGGTTATATCCATTATTTTAATTACTGCCTTGTTAGGGAGTAATATTGTCTGGGCCCGCCCGCGGGCAGCAGGGAATGTACGAGAGGATTGCCTGTCCGCGGAAAGTCAATTCCATAAGCTGAATTTTGCGGAAAAGCTACGCAAAGTGAGGAACATTCTTCGTTCTTCGGAAAAAACCGATATGTTAAAGAGATTCATTCAGTTTGATGGGAGCTTTCTGCCTGAAGATGCGGGTGCAACAAAAAAATCAGCAAGGCCGGAAGCAAAATCAATTCCCCTTGTTAAACAGCTGGTGCCCTGGTACAGGGAGTTAGCGTTTGTCCGGGGCGCTGTGGACATTGATGAGAGCAGGCAATATCAGGATAAGTTGCTGGTGTGGAATAATGAAAGTTCATTGCCGGAAGAATTGAATATTATCAGGGAAGATGAATTGACACCGGCACAGGCGGAAGAATGTGCTCAGTTAATAGATAAGCTGGGTGGAGAGAAGTATTTTGTTTTTTCTGGCGGCGTCAGACCGGTAGGGTATTTATTAGTGGAAAAAAGCATTTTTGGGGAGGTGACTATTACTGTGCGGGACAGGAGTGAGGGCAGATATAGCGGTGTGGAATGCGAGATACTAGCTTTTGCTTATAATAAATATTTTATTGACGAGGATTGCCGTCGGATATTTATCAATGATCCTTCGGAGGGATTAAGATGGATATTAGGAGTAAAATACATGAGGGAAAAGAAGCATTCAGTGTTTAGCGGAAGCGCAGAAAGGTTTATAGCTAAGCAAAAGGGAGTGTCGGTGAGTTATTTTGACGAAAAGATTGCATTGGCAGCAAAAGAGGTTGGAAATGCCAGGACCATACGAATTAGTACTCCTCTGGGTGAAGGTTTATTGCAGTTGGTCAGGGAATCTATCGAATATTTCAGGGGGGTATCGCGCGGAACTGCATCAGCGTATTATTTGGAGCGTTTGCTCAAGCGCAGTGCAAACAGCGGGCGCAGGCAACTGGTTATTAAAATTGCCAGATCACGCGCCTCCAGAGGCAAGCAGTCATTTCGCACTAATTCCGCGCGTTATTTCCCCTGGGAATCGAGGGAGGCGGTGATAGTTTTTAGCGATGCGTTTGTAAGTCTTTTACTCAAGTATGAAGATCGGTTTCCTGCTGCGGTAAAATGGATTTTTGTCGAGCGCCTAATGCATGAACTCTGTCATGATAATCAAAGAAAGGAGCCCTTGGCCGAAAGGAACGAAGAAGAAGATATAATTTTAA
>CAZIXI010000233.1:0-5538 GCA_964543115.1 uncultured bacterium | reverse complement strand
TGAACGGCAGTATCGTAATGGTAGTATTACAGATGGTGAACGTTATAATAAGGTTATTGATATCTGGACTCATGCTACCGATAGTATTTCTGATTCGATGTATAATTCCCTGGCCTACAATCGCGGGAGCGGTGTTTTGAATCCCCTGTTTATCATGGTGGATAGCGGCGCCCGGGGCAGTAAACAGCAGATCAGGCAGCTGGCCGGGATCAGGGGATTGATGGCCAAGCCTACCGGAGAGATTAATGAATCACCGATTCTCAGTAATATTAGAGAGGGATAACGGTTCTGGAATACTTTGTTTCTACTCATGGTGCTCGTAAAGGATTGGCTGATACAGCCTTAAAAACAGCTGATTCCGGATATTTGACCAGGAGATTGGTAGATGTGGCCCAGGATGTGATTGTGGTTAAGGATGATTGTAAGACCTTGAACGGAATCGTGGCCAGAGGTGTTTTTGAAGGAGATGAGGAGATTATTCCTTTTCAACAAAGGATTATGGGCCGGATAACCCTGGAGAATGTTCGTGATCCGGTAACTAAAGAAATTATCGTTAAATCTAACGAGGAGATCAGTCTTGACCAGGCCAAGCGGATTGTTGAGTGCGGCCTGAAATCAATAAAGATCCGTTCTGTGCTTACTTGTGAAGCTAAAAGAGGGATCTGTGCCCGTTGTTATGGGCGTAATCTTTCTACTGGCAAGATGATCGCTCTGGGAGAACCTGTCGGAATTATAGCCGCCCAGTCTATCGGGGAGCCCGGTACCCAGTTAACTATGCGTACTTTTCATATTGGTGGTACGGCCAGTCAGATATTCCGGGAACCGATCATTAAGGCTAAATATGATGCCGTTATCCAGTATAAGGACTTAAAGACCGTTGCCACAAAAGAGAAAACATTTGTTGCCTTAAATAAAGAGGGAACAATTGCTCTTTTTAGTAATGACGGCAGGGAGCTGGAGCGTTATTCAGTGATGGTTGGAGCCAGTATAAGTGTGGCGGATGGCGGTAAGGTAAAGAAAGGGTCCACGTTTGTGAAATGGGATCCTTATAATGTGCCGATCATTAATGAAAAAGAAGGTTATGTGGAGTTTCACGATATTATTGAAGGGGTCACGATGAAACGGGAGCTTGATGAGTCCACCGGGATCACCGGTACGGTTATCATTGAGCATAAAGAAGAATTGCATCCCCAGATAGTGATCTGTGACAAGAAAGGTGAGATTCTGGCTTATTATTCCGTGCCTACCGGCGCGCATGTCGTGGTTAAAGAGAAAGAACATGTCCAGCCGGGTACTTTACTGGCCAAAACACCGCGAAAAATCATGAAGACCAAGGATATTACCGGTGGTCTGCCCCGTGTTGCCGAGCTGTTTGAGGCGCGGCGTCCGAAAGACGCGGCGGAGATTGCCCGAATTGAAGGGATAGTGGAGTTGGCCGGGACGTTTAAGGGTAAACGGCGCGTGATTATTAAGGACGCGGAGACCGGCGCAGAAGAAGAACATCTTATCCCTCATGGAAAACATCTGAATGTTTATCGCGGTGATAAGGTATATAAAGGACAGCAGCTGACAGAGGGACCGGTGGTTCCGCAGGAAATCCTTCAGGTATGCGGACTCAAAGAACTGCAGGAGTATCTTGTTAATCAGGTACAGGAAGTATATCGTCTGCAGGGTGTGGAGATTAATGATAAACATATTGAGATTATTATTAGACAGATGCTGCGTAAGATCAGGGTGACCAGTCCCGGTGATACAAGTTTCCTTTACGGGGAACAGGTTGATAAGGATGTTTTCGAAGATGAAAACCAGCGGGTGGTGGCTAAAGGCGGCAAGGCAGCGGAAGCGGCACCGATGCTTTTAGGAATTACCAAAGCCAGTTTAAGTACGGAGAGTTTTATCTCTGCGGCGAGTTTTCAGGAGACTACCCGTGTTCTGACGGAAGCTGCCGCTACCGGTAAAACGGATTCTCTGCGCGGCTTTAAGGAAAATGTAATTCTCGGGCACATGATTCCCGCCGGCAGTGGTTTTTCTACATACCGGGGAGTGGAAGTAGAGCCCGTTATTACAGAGAAAGAGAAAGACGAAGAGTAAGAGTTCTGCAAAATAGGTTCTTTGTCATACCGCGGCTTGACCGCGGTATCCAGGTATTATTACATTGTAAAGACTTCTGGATCCCGCGGTCAAGCCGCGGGATGACATTTGAGCTTTTTTACTCTATTTTGCAGAAAACTAATGAAGAGTAAAAAAGGAGGAAGCATTGCCTACGATTAATCAATTAGTAAAAAAGGGACGAAAAAAAATTAAGGGTAAATCAAAATCGCCGGCGCTGAAGCGTAATCCGCAATTGCGCGGAGTATGTCTTCAGGTGAAGATCCAGACGCCGAAAAAACCAAATTCGGCGTTGCGGAAAGTTGCCCGGGTGAGGTTGACTAACGGTATGGAAGTCACCGCGTATATTCCGGGTGTCGGGCACAATCTTCAGGAACATTCGATTGTTCTGGTGAGGGGCGGCCGGGTGAAGGACCTTCCCGGTGTGCGCTATCATGTTGTTCGGGGCACCCTGGATACGATGGGTGTGGAGGGCAGAAAGAGAAGCAGAAGCTTATACGGAGCAAAAAGACCAAAGTAAGGAGAGATAACTATGCGGAGAAGAAGAGCGGTAAAACGGAAGCTGTATCCAGATGCCAAATTCAATAATTTGGTAGTAGCCATGATGATCAAACGGATAATGCTCCAGGGAAAGAAAAGTATTGCTGAAGGTATTTTGTATGATTGTCTGGATGTTATCGCCAAGAGGCAAAAGACGGATGATCCCCTGAAGGTTCTCTTAAAGGCGGTTGAAAACGTCAAGCCGACTCTGGAATTAAGAGCGCGCCGGGTGGGCGGGGCTACGTATCAGATTCCGGTAGAGGTGGAACCGCAGCGGCGGGTATCTTTGGCGATTAAGTGGATAGTTAGTTATGCGCGGGATAAAAAGGGGATGCCGATGAGTGAGAGATTAGCGGCAGAGGTTTCGGATGCGGCTAATAACACCGGCTCGTCTGTAAAGAAAAAAGTCGATACGCATAAGATGGCAGAAGCCAACCGGGCCTTCGCCCATTTCCGCTGGTAATCTTCATTACACTCTTCCGAGTGTTGCAGAATTTCCCACACGGAAAATGTGAGTTGCACTCTTCTGAGTGTAGTATAGGTATAGTAGGAAAATTTTATGTCCAGGAAAGTACCTTTAGAAAAAATACGCAATATCGGCATCATGGCCCATATAGACGCCGGCAAGACCACAACCACCGAAAGGATCCTTTTCTATTCGGGTAAAAGCTATAAAATGGGTAATGTGGACGAGGGAACGGCAACGATGGACTGGATGGAACAGGAGCGGCAGCGCGGGATAACCATCACCAGTGCGGCTACTGCCTGCAGCTGGAACGGTTACCAGATAAATATTATCGATACGCCGGGGCATGTGGATTTCACTGCTGAGGTTGTCCGTTCACTGCGGGTTTTAGACGGGGCGGTAGCCGTATTTTGCGCGGTCGGGGGTGTGGAGCCGCAAACGGAAACGGTCTGGCGGCAGGCAGATCGCTATGAGGTCCCCCGAATCGCCTATATTAATAAGATGGACCGTACCGGAGCGGATTTTTATATTGCCGTGAACAGTATGCGGGAAAAACTTGCCGCGCCGGTGGTAGTTTTGCAGTTACCCATTGGAGCAGAGGATAAGTTTTCCGGTATTATTGATCTCATAACTATGCGGGCCTATTTATTTCGGGGCGAAGATCTGGGGCAAAAGTATGATACGGGAGATATTCCCGAGGAATTACGCGAGCGGGCGGAAGAGTACCGGCATAGTTTACTGGAAGCTGTCGCCGAAAAAGATGAAAAGTTGTTAGAAAAATATGCGCATGACGAATCTTTAACGGAGGCGGAGATTAAGCGGGTTCTCCGTCGAGAAACGATTAGGGGTACATTAGTGCCTGTTTTCTGCGGCGCTAGCTTGAAGAATAAGGGGGTACAACCGTTATTGGACGCGATTGTGGATTATCTTCCGTCTCCGCTGGAAGTGCCGCCGGTTACCGGCACTAATCCCAAGACAGGCGAGGAAGAGATCCGGGAGACTTCCGATGACGAATCATTCAGCGCCTTGGCCTTTAAGTTAATGGCCGATCCCTACGTCGGTAAGTTAACTTATTTCAGGGTTTATTCCGGCAAGGTGGAGAAGGGAATGTATGTTTATAATCCCAAGACCCGGTCTAGGGAAAGACTGGGACGGCTTTTATATATGCATGCCAACAGCCGGGAAGATGTTAAAGAGGTCTATGCCGGTGATATTGTCGCCGGTATCGGGATGAAGAATGTCCGTACCGGAGATACTTTAAGCAGTGAAAAAAGGCCGATTGTTCTGGAATCCATGCATTTCCCCGATCCGGTAATCTCAATGGCGATTGAGCCGAAGACCAAGGCGGATACGGAAAAGCTTCAGAATAGCCTGACTAAACTAATGGAAGAAGATCCTACTTTCCGGGTGAAGACAGATACGGAGACCGGGCAGATAATTATTTCCGGAATGGGAGAATTACATTTGGATATTCTTAAGACAAGGATGGTGCGGGAATTTGGCGTATCGGCGAATGTCGGGCCGCCGCAGGTATCTTATCGGGAGAGTATTACTAAGAATAGTTTGGGAGAAGGAAAGTTTGTTAAGCAGTCCGGCGGACGCGGGCAATACGGCCACGTCGTTTTCTTTGTTGAGCCGCTTCCTTCAGGAACGGGTTTGACTTTTGAAGACAAAACTGTCGGCGGGATAATCCCGAAAGAGTTTATGAAAAGTATTGAAACCGGAGTGAAAGAATCGGCCACTACCGGTGTTATTAGCGGTTCACCGGTGATTGATGTTAAAGTTACGCTGGTAAATGGTTCTTTTCATGAAGTAGACAGTAGTGATCTGGCCTTTAAAATGGCTGCCAGTATCGGATTTCGAGATGCAATCCGTAAGGCCAATCCCGTTATCCTGGAACCGATAATGAAAGTGGAAATCATTACTCCGCAAGAATATATGGGAGACGTGATTGGGGATGTCAATAGCCGGCGAGGAAAGGTGCAGGAATTGGAGACTAAGGCTGGTGCCCGGATTATTGCAGCTGAAGTTCCTCTCCGGGAGATGTTTGGCTACGCAACTGCCTTAAGGTCACTTACGCAGGGCAGGGCGGGATATACAATGGAACCGCTGCGCTTTGAACGGGTGCCTAAGAATATTGAAGAAGAGCTGCTGGAACGTTCTTGACCGGCATTAAAATAATTTAAAAAAAATAAAAATAATACTAGTAATATTTTATATATTTTGGTAAGATTTGACTTTTGCATTAATAATTAAGGGATAAACTATTCTCCTGTAATGTTATAACGCAAAAATAGCGAATTAGAATTACTGATAATTTTTTGTTGCTAATTGCGCGAGCGTAGCTCGCAAGGAAAGGGAGGGAAATTATGGCCAAGGCGAAGTTTGAAAGGACTAAACCGCATCTGAATATTGGAACGATC
>CAZIXI010000232.1:0-5581 GCA_964543115.1 uncultured bacterium | reverse complement strand
CTGTTTCTTCTCTCGGCTTTTTATTCTCAGGCAGCTGAATTAATCAGGTTGAGGACCGGTGAGGTGGTGGAAGGGGAAATAATCGCCGAAGATAAGGGATCGATAACCGTTAAAATACAGTACGGCACCGTTAAGATAGATAAAGAACAAATTTTAGTGCCGCAGGCGGAAAAAGAAAACGCAGCGGCGCCCCGGCCTTTGCCGCAGAAGCAAGTTGCGCAGAAGGGAAAAAATGATATGTTGGCAGGAATGAAAAAGTGGTTGATCGGGCAGATTCATTCACAGACAAAGATACTGGAAAGTTTTAATCCGACAAGTGATTCCCGCTTAAAGAAACAGGGAGCGACCTATGATGAGGCCCTGGCCGGATTGGCCTTTCTTGTTTTAGGGGAGCGCGGGCGGGCAGCGGATATTTTGAATTTTTACCGGAAGCTTAATCCCGCTGCGGGTTTCAGTAATTTTTATTTTACGCCGACGGGTGCCCGGGGATTAGAATATACCGTTCATCTGGGCCCTAATATGTGGGTAGCGCTATTGGCCCTGCATTACGACCGGATTTATAAAAAAAATCAGTATCTTGATTTTACGATTTCCCTGGTTAACTGGGCAATGTCCTTAAAGCATTACCGGGGCGGCGCGGCAATGAGTAACCAGGACGAGTGGCGCGCTCCCTGGAGCAGGATTGTTTCCACGGAAAATAATATTGATTATTACGCTGTTTTAACGATTTTATTAGGCCGGGTGAACGATGTTAGTCTGCGCCGCCGGTTGAAAAAAGAGCGGGCGGGAGTAATTCGTTTTTTAAGTAAAACAGTTTACGACCGCCGTACCGGCGGGATGTTTCGGGGCTTCAACAAAGGGATTGTGGACCGGCAGCGGGCCCTGGATACCGTTACCTGGCTGGTTGCCGCAGTGGGGATTGAGGAATTGAAGCGCTGGAGGATTGATCCGGAGCGCTTAATTGTTTTTGCGGAAAAGAGGTTTCTGGTTGAGGATGATGGTATCAAAGGCTTTGATTTTACCGATAAACGGGGAGCGGCCAAGGCCGAGCGGAAAAGAATGATTTCTATTGAATGGACCTGCGGCATGATTAATACGTATTGTATTTATAGTAACTATTACAAGAAAAAGGGTAAGGCCTATCGGGCCAAGGCGCGTATTTACAGAAATAAGGCTAAATTCTATCTACGGGAAATGGATAAAAAACAATTGCGTTTTGGCGGTAAAAAGGATAAGTTATCCTACCCCTATGCCACCAGGGCCAGCTGGCTTGTCTTTTCGGATTCTTACTGGTGGACGACACCGGCTAACGGGGCTGATGGCCAGCCCGCCGGCTCGGTGGCCGGTACCGCCTGGCGGATATTTGCCGGGAAGTTTAATCCGCTAAATGCGGAGGGTGGGTTAGAATAAAGATTTTCCCCACTTTGTCGGAATAAGAGGTGTGTTATGTATACGGTAACGGTACGAATGGAATTTAATGCCGCGCATCGGCTGCGCGATTACCGGGGTAAGTGCGAGGACCTGCATGGCCATAATTGGACCGTTGAGGCAACATTGGCGGCTGAGAAACTGAATAATACGGGGATGGTAGTTGATTTTACCGAGGTGAAGAAAGAGCTGGCGGGACTATTGGAAAAATTGGATCATAAATTCTTAAATGACTTAGAGCCGTTTAAGGAAGTTAATCCTACCTCGGAGAATATTGCCCGCTGGCTTTATCAAGGATTGCAGAGAAAGTTTTCGGGAGATAAAATCAAGTTAGTACGGGTAACGATCTGGGAAACAGCCACCAGCCAGGCCAGTTATGAAGAATAAGAAGAAAGCGATTGTGCTTCTTTCCGGCGGACTTGATTCGGCGACCACCCTTTATCTTGCCCGCCGCCGGGACTATAAAATTTCTTGTCTTGTTTTTGATTATGGCCAGCGGCACAGCCGGGAAGTAGCTTTGGCCCGGCGACTGGCCAGGAGGGCCGGTTGTCGCTGCCGGGTGATTAAGATTAGTCTTCCCTGGGGCGGGAGCAGTTTGCTCGAGAAGAAAAGCTCATTACCAAAAAAACGTTCCTGGAAAAGAATTGCCAAGGAGATTCCTTCTACTTATGTTCCCGCCAGAAATACAATTTTCCTGGCCTATGCTATTTCCTGGGCGGAGGCGATCGGCGCGGAAACGATATTTTTGGGCGCTAATAGCGTGGATTTCAGCGGTTATCCCGATTGCCGGCCGGCCTATTTTGCCGCCTGCCAGGAGGTGATTCGGACCGGCACAAAAAAAGGCAGGATAAAAATAAAAACTCCTCTGCTTAAAAAGACAAAGGCGCAAATAATCAGAACGGGGATTACCCTGGGGGTGCCTTATCAGTTTACCTGGAGTTGTTACGCGGGGCGGAAACGGCCCTGCGGACAGTGTGAGAGCTGCCGCCTGCGGGAAAAAGGATTTAGGGAATTGGGGATCAAGGATCCGGCGCTATGAAAGCAAATATTCATGAAATATTCTCTTCCTTACAAGGTGAGGGCCCTTATCAGGGAGCGGCGCAGGTGTTTATTCGTTTTCAGGGTTGTAATCTGAAATGCCGTTATTGTGATACCGCTACTTTTCCCCGTTACCAGTATACGGCAGAAGAATTGCTGCGGGCGCTGCCGGAAGAGGCTGTGCACAGTATCAGTATTACCGGGGGGGAGCCGCTCTGTCAGAGCAATTTTCTGAAGACTTTTCTTCCCTTATTGAAGAAAAAAGGTTATATTATCTATCTGGAAACCAATGGCACATTGCCGCGGGCCTTAGGCGAAGTAGTAGATTTTGTTGATGTTATCGCGATGGATATCAAGCTGCCTTCTAGTACTGGCGGCCGGTCGTATTGGCCAGAGCATAAAGAGTTCCTGCAGACAGCCGGCAGGAAAGAGACATTTGTAAAGGTAGTGGTTACCGCTGAAACCACGGAAGCGGATTTATTAAAGGCGGTAGATATTATTTCTCAAACCGCTCCCCAGACATTACTGGTATTACAGCCAGCAACGCCTGTGGGTCTGGTTTGTGCTCCGCCAGAGCAAAAAATAAGCACTTTTGAAAGGTTAGCTGCACTCAACATTCAGAATGTTAGAGTACTCCCCCAACTGCACCCAATGTTGGGAATAAAATAACGAAGTACGAAATACGAAGTACGGCTTCTGTGCCTGTAGCTCAATTGGATAGAGCGCTTGCCTCCGGAGCAAGAGGTTGTGGGTTCAATTCCCGCCAGGCACGCTTATGTCACTTTACTGACAATGTCACTAAAGTGATATAAGAGGAGGATTATGAGTAGGATTGATGGTCGGAAGAGTAAACAGCTACGCACTGTGAAGATTACTCCGCGGTATCTGGATTATCCGCATGGTTCAGCCTTAATCGAAATGGGCCGGACGCGGATTATCTGTACGGCGATGATCGAACAGGGTGTGCCGAAATTTTTGCGGGGATCAGGGCAGGGCTGGTTAACGGCGGAGTACGGGATGCTGCCGGCGGCCACACCGCAGCGTTCCATGCGTATGGGTAACCGCCTGCGGCCGGATGGGCGGGCGGTAGAGATACAACGATTGATCGGCCGGTCACTGCGCGCGGTTACTGATTTTGAGAAAATAGGGGAACGGACGATCTGGGTGGATTGTGATGTTTTGCAGGCAGACGGCGGAACGCGCACGGCAGCGATTACGGTGGGATTTGTCGCGGTAGCCCTGGCGTTAAAGAGACTGCTGAATATGGGGGAATTAACGGAGCTGCCTATTCGAGAAAATGTCGCGGCTATTAGTGTGGGACTTGTTGAGGAGAAACCTCTTTTGGATCTCTGCTACGAAGAGGACAGCCGGGCGGATGTTGATATGAATGTGGTAATGACTTCCAAGGGGAGATTTATCGAGCTTCAGGGAACGGCAGAGAAGCAACCGTTTGGCGCTGTTGAATTGGATAAAATGATCGGCTATGCCCGCTACGGGATCAGGGAATTGATTAAACAACAGAATAAGGTATTGGGAAAATGAAAGATTTGGTAATTGCCACCAGAAACCGGAATAAGGTTAAGGAAATAAAGATTTTGTTAAATGACCTGCCGCTGAATGTAATTGCCCTGGACGAGGGCAATTGGTCCGTTCCTGAGATAGTTGAAGACGGAAAGGATTTTAAGGAAAATGCCGTTAAAAAGGCCCGGGTTGTGGCCAAGATTACCGGGCAGTTGACCTTGGCGGATGATTCCGGGCTGGAAGTGGATGCCTTAGAGGGTCAGCCGGGAATATTTTCTTCCCGCTTTGCCGGGGAGAAGGCCACGGATAGAGAGAATAATCTTAAGCTCTTGGAGTTATTAAAAAATGTCCCGCTTGATCTGCGGACAGCGCAATTTTGTTGTGTAATCGCTATAGTTGATAAGAAGGGTAAACCGAAAACAGTTGAGGGGCTCTGTGCCGGCAGGATTGCTTTTCAGGAACAGGGCTCAATTGGATTTGGTTACGATCCGTTGTTTGTGCCTAATAATTATGATGTGACTTTTGCCCAGCTGGGATTAGGGATTAAAAATAAGCTTAGTCACCGGGCGCGGGCCCTGGAGAAAGCCAAACTGGTCTTGGAAAAGAAGTTGCTTTTGGACTCGAAGGACGGTTAACGAAAAAAACCCGCACTGACCAGAGGCCAGGGCGGGTTTTTTTCGTTTTTACTTGGTTATCTATATTCTACCCGTAGAACTTTTCTTTCTTTTATGTAGACATATGTTGTACCGGTGGGGTAGGCATAGGTCCAGATTTCGTCATAGATTCCCTGTTTACGCGCACGGAAAGCGCTGAAACGCTGGATGTCACTCGGGGCTCCAAGTGTCGTTCTGACATTTTGACGGGTCATTCCGACATAGATTTCTTGTTCCCCGGGAACAAGTACAACCGGTGGACCGGCTGTTACCACTGGTACACCGGTTCTGGTTGTAACTACGGTGCCCTGTGAAGTGACAACACCGGGTTGAGTGGTGATCACTTCCACTTGTTCAGTTGCTCCTGGATAGCTATCTCCTTCGACCACATATTCTTCTGTGGTATAAACCTGCGCCAGGAGAAAAGACGCGGCCAAGAGTGCTAATACTAAACTACCAACAAAAAACAGAGGTTTCATATATTCCTCCTTTCTTTAGCATAATTATATGATAAATCAGCCTGAAAATCAAGACAAATGTCAGCCGGAGAAGAAGAGAAGCAAAAGGTTTATTATTGGCCTGGTGCTTATTTTTGGTTCTATTTTCTACGGCTGGGTAGGATTATTTGCCTTTAATGCCCTGGGCCTGGCTACCAAAAAACCCGTATTCAATGTTATTGGCGGTGTTGTTTACGGTATGAGTTGGGTCACCTATGGCCTGGGTTTTATTTTGGCCGGGCCTACCGGGGTACGCTATGTAAAGAGCTGGTTCAGGAAAATTTTTCGGTCAAAGAAATGAACAGAAAAGATTATTTTTATAAAAAGGCCAAGAAAGAAAAATATCCGGCGCGTTCGGTGTATAAGCTTGAGGAGATTGACAGGAAATACCGGCTGGTTAAGAAAGGGATGAAGGTGCTTGATCTGGGCTGTAGTCCCGGCAGC
>CAZIXI010000231.1:0-5651 GCA_964543115.1 uncultured bacterium | reverse complement strand
GCGGGAACTGTTCGGGGAAGCGGACGAGGAGCTTTCCGCGGCGATTCAGGCCCTGCAATTTTTACAGGAGATTGCCGGTTATGGGAAATTAACCAGGAAAGAAAAAACGCTTGTTTTTATCGCGGCTAAGTCACTGTTTCTGGCCGGAGTAATAAATCCTTTGAATAGAGCTGCGGTTAGAGAAAGATTATTTGCGGGGCCGGTAAGGCAATTGTTGTTCTTAAAACGTGGCCTGGCGAAGCTTAATTTTTGTGCCTCTTTGGCCGCAGACAGCGATTTTAGTTTAGAGCGGGCGGTGGATTTGTTTAGCAGTTATCTCAGAGAATGGGAAATCAGATTACAGAAAGAGGATATGTATCTGATTAGTCTTGATAATAAGATGATTGAATACAGAAGGAGAAAAGAAGTTGAGCGGTTGTTTTACTGGGGAAATAAGGGCAGTTCTGATGATCTGCTGAAGTTGATTGATGAATTTAAACAAATATTACTTACTAGTAGAGTGACAACGCACCGGTTTTATACAAGAATGACTGAACTGATGGGAGTGGCCGCTAAACTAACAGACAGCGGTTTACGGGAAATGGTGCAAACGGCAGAGTTTTTGGCACAAGTGGCAGAGAAAAGCGGTACTTGTGCGCCATCATCTTATGCCGGTTTTGTTACACTGTTAGCGGCGGTAGAAAAACGCCAGTGGCGAGGGAAACGTTTCCGGAGAAAATTAGCCCGGGCCATCGGAGTGATTTCAGAGGAATGTGAAGGATTATATCCAGGAATTGTTTGCCTGCGTCTTGCACAAATAATAGAAGAAAGGGAAAAACAGGATGCCGAGATTTACTTAGAATTAATGGCGGTAATACCGAAGGGAAATGAAGTTGACCGTTATTTGTCCGAACTGCCAAAGTTAATAGAGTTAATTAAAAAGACAGATAAAAACAAGAGATATCAGTACAAAAGAAAAATTATCCGGGCAATTGCCAGGATGAAGAAAAATATATCAGCATCGTATGTCGAATCGGCTTTTTCTATTTTTGTATTACTTGCAGAACAGGAACTTGTTAATTATGAAAATATTAGTGGAGTCGTGGAAGGATTGATCAGGTTTAATATGGCGGATGGGAGAGAATATGATAAGTGGTACATGTTAAAGAGACTTGTTGCCGCAAAACGCATTAATGAGGCCAATCTGCCGCAGGTGATGGCTGTGTTAAATAAAGTTCCGGAGATAACAGCAGATGAAAGGGAACGTAGTTCGTATTATTACGCCTTTGCTAACCTGCTTATTAGTCCGGCAGCGGAAGATAAGGTGGATCAAATAGCTGGAATTTTCAGCGAAGCTGAGGGTAAGGACGCTGCGGTCAGCTATTGCGTTTTAAAACTGATAAATGAAAAGGCGCTTGATTTAACTGCTGGGCAGGTACAGTTATTAATTGCTTTGTTTAGCGATTGCCGGGCGCAGGCGAATATTGAGTTATTATTCGCTTTTTTTGCCAGTGTTGTGTGCGCGAAGAAAAACGATGAGGAAATCAAACTGTTATTAGCTGAACTTGAGGAGAGAGATGGGGTGATACAGTATATATTACATGAAATAGAAAATATGGTGAGGGATTTTTATCAAGAAAATAGCGATAAGCAGGCCGGCGATTTTATTAAGAAAGATATTGATGTTATGTTGTTGTACATTCAGGGCTTAGTGCTGCTGTACAATATGGATAGAGTCTCGTTAAGTGCTAATAAGTTGTTTACCGCTGATATCTTCAATGAGATATTGCTAAAAATCATCTTACGCAGTTGGTTTGTTACTAATGGCTCTCGGAACGGGAGTTATGATAATGCTAATGCCGGCTTCCTCTTAGGTCAGCAATACCTCGAGGGGAGGTCGATAGATCAAGTTATCGGTGCGGCCTTTCATGAAGTGATGCATAATGTTATTTATTGTTATGGTAATTACAGGGGAGGGCTGCTGCCTAGTGCTATTCATGAGCTCTTGGCCGATGTGGCGAAAATTTGCGGATTGATATATTTAGGTTTAGAAAAAGAAGCTGCCCGAGTGCAGGAGAAATGGTTTTTCAAAAAGAAGGAAGAGGAAGGTCCCTTAGATGAAGAACACAGGGTGGCCAGGGTCCGGTTGGGGTGGATGCTTCATGATCAGGATTTATTCATTAATCCGATTAGGGAGCAACAGGGCAAACAGCTTCCCAGTTTAATGGACTATTGGCTGGAGATATTGCAGATGGGTGAACATCTGGCTTGGATTCATGAGGAGGCACTAAGATCTGGTGAAATGTCCCTGGCCCAATATATTGATCTGGTTTTTGCGGAGGTTTTTAGTGATGAACTTCATGTGCTAGAGACTGATATTGACGGGAAAAGTGATTTCGGTATTGTAGTGACTATGAAGCGAAAGAAACGTCAGCGGGAAGAGTCTGACTATAAAGAAAGGAAAGAAGAAATTACTGTGACCGGACTTTCAGCGGAAAATTTAGTCAAAATGATACGTTGGAACTGTTATCAGCGCAGGAAGAGATTGTCGGAGGCGGCGGTGATGGAGCTCTCCCGGCTGCTCCAGGCAGTAACCGAGAGTGTTGTAATTAAAGAAGAGCAGTTACAAGAATTAATCGCTAGTGTTGTTGACCTTACGGAAAGAATAGAATTAGGAAACGAGATAGAAAAAAGAGAGATAGATCTCAGTGCCCTACTTAAAAGCAAATTGGATCCGGCCAGCAGATTCAGGCTAGTTTCAGTCATTATTAAATTTATTAATAACGTTATTCCAGAGGGAAGGGATACAGATAGAACGTTACTGATTGCCAAGTTGGAACAGGCAATCGAGCGGGCAGCAGGAGTGGATCCGAAAGAGAGAGTGGTTATGCTTAGTTTGATGAGAAAAGCGGCCTATGAAGGAATCCTGGCAGCGGAAGTTGATCTAGAACGATTAACCCTTTCAGAATGGCGAGATGATACGCAAAGAGCGCCCAGGGGGATGGGTGTGTTGTTTGCCGGGACGCGGGAAGAATTAAAGCGGGAGATGAGCAGGCAGTTTGTTGAGGGAAGCGTGATTGCCTTTTATCCCCGTAAATTGGCTTGGTTAATCGTTATTTTAGATCTTTTTGCGGAGTTTGGCGGTGCGCTGGATCAGGTGGTACAACCGCTAGTGGGGGCAATAGATAGCGGAGAGGAATCCGGGAAGGAGAATGTCCGCAGGTATTTGAGGGAATATATTATCCAGCCGGGGAACCTGTCCGCATTGCGTGCTAAACTGAGGATTTTGCATAAAATCATATCCCGTTCCGCTAAGCCACACTATTTCTGGAACAAGAAGATCAAGATTTTTCTGGGTGAGGATAAGTTTTTCAGCCGGGGTTTGGCGCTGGGGTATGCCGGAAGATTCAGCGAAATAAATTCAGTTTATTTGCACATAAACCATATTAGAGATTGCCAGGGATTCCGCCATTTATTTGAGCATGAAGTTTGGCACCATAGCCCTGATGGCCAACAGGCAAATAAAATCGTTCATGCCTGGCAGAGCGAGGAAGAGAAAGCAGAAGTTATGGCCTATGGCTGGGGATTGTTGTTAGAAAATATTTCCGCGGAATTGGTTGATCCGACAGAACCGTTGGTGCTTGAAGCACTAAGAACATTGGGTCTCAGTGGAATTGATGTTAGTTTATAAAGAAGTATTTGTCCTTCGTCTGTATTCGTCTCTCGCAGGCCTTTCGCAGCCCTTGTAGAGGGTCTCTCGTCTATCGTCTTTGCTGGGGGATGTAGAGTTTTTGGCCGACGCGGATTTTGTTGGGGTCGCTAAGGCCGTTGGCTTCGATAATTTCCTGCGAGGTGACGCCGAACATGGCGGCGATGCCGGAAAGGGTATCGCCCTTACTGATCACATAATAGCCTTCATCATTGGGGGCGGCCATGGATTTGCTTAAGGTGCGGATCTGCTGGCGCAGTTCCCGGTTCTCGCTGGTTACTTCTTCCAGGACGACGTTAAGCTTTTTATTCAGTTCCTGCCTGTTGCGGGATTGCTGATTTTCCAGTTTATTCAGTTTAGAGCTGAGAGCGGCTAGTCTGGTTTTGCTGTCGTTTTGCAGCTGCGCGCGGGTGTCTTTTACTACGGCGCCTAATTCTGAGGCCTGCTGGTCCTGGACGCGGGCCAGGCGGTCCAGCTGCTGCTCGAGTTCGTCTATCCGGCCGTGAACCTCGTTTATTTTATCATCAACGTCAATCAGTTCTTCACTGACACTGCTGCGTACCTGGGCCACGTCTTCCTGGCGGGCGATATTCAGACTGGTGCACCCGCAGAGAAACATACTGAATGAGAGGAAAATTAACAGGCTTTGTTTCATTTATCTTTAAGATTATTTTCCGATTAAAAAATGTACCCGGCGGTTCTGGCTCCAGGCGGATTCGCTGTGCCCGGAATCCAGCGGTTTTTCTTCGCCGTAACTGACGGTGTAGAGCCGGTCGCTGTCCACGCCCAGGTTGACCAGGTAACGGCGTGTACTAAGAGCGCGCTGTTCGCCCAGGGCCAAATTGTATTCGTTTGAGCCGCGTTCGTCGCAATGGCCCTCGATCATTACGATAATCGCAGGATTATCGCCCAGCCAGTCACCGATCCGGTTAAGGGTGGGATAATCTTCCGGCCGGATGCGGGATTTATCATATTCAAAGTAAATATCGTCAAATACGCCGACTACATCCAATTCTTCCGGTTCGACAAATTGCGCTTCTTCCGGAATTTCACTCAGAGGGATATCTTCACCGCTGATTCCGGATTCCGCCAGCACTTTACCTTCGCCGCTTTTCTTTTTTCCTTTGCGCAGGCTGCCGCAGCCGGTTATCATGGTGGTTAAAAATATTGCCGCAAACATCAGAGTTAAACATTTCTTCATTTTTCCCTCCTAAAACGGGAGGGCGCAAGGCCCTCCCCTACTATCATAAATTAATATTATGTGGATAATTAAGGTGTTACTATAACATAGTAATATTATTATTTCAAAGTAAAATTAATAATTATTTGCCTATCTTGTACCCCAGGCAGGGTGGCTGACATTGCCCCGGCCGGTATTTAGCCGGTGGGGTTTTTTATAGTAAATATCCATTAAATAGAGCGCGCTCTGGTGCCCCTTGGTGACGGAGCAGACTATGTGCCGGCCGTCCGGGGCAAAGGAAGGGTTTTCATAACTGCCGTAACCGGAACTGATTTGGGTTATGTCCCCGGAAGCCAGATCAAGGAGCTGGATCTGGAAGGAGCCGCCCTGATAGGAATTATACACAATAAGGTCTCCCCGCGGTGACCAGCAGGGATTGGTGTTGTAAGCGCCCTGGAAGGTGACTCTTTTGGGCTTTTTGCTCCGGATATCAACTACGTATATCTGCGGCCGGCCGTTACGGTTGGAGACAAAGGCCAATCGCCGGCCGTCCGGGGCCCAGGTGGGATCGGTATCTACGGCGCGGTTGTTGGTAATGCGGTTAAGTCCGCTGCCGTCAACGTTAATAATATATATTTCCGGATTGCCGTCTTTACTTAAGGTGAGGGCAATCTTTTTCCCGTTCGGACTGAATGAGGCGGAGGTGTTTAAGCCGGGATAACCACAGACCCGCTTTCTTTTGCCCTGTTTGAGGTTATAGGTAAAGGTCTGGGGGTAACCGTA
>CAZIXI010000230.1:0-5667 GCA_964543115.1 uncultured bacterium | reverse complement strand
GTTTAAACAATTCCTGGATGAGGCTAACCCGGACATAATCCATGTGCATAATATGCATTACTTCTCCAAGATACATGCCAAGGCCATTGAGCGGGAAGCACACCTGCGGAGGGTTCCTTTATTGCTGACCGCGCATAATTCCTGGGATGATCTGCAGTGTCTGGAGCTGACCAGTCATGTGAAATGGGATCACGTAATTGCCGTCAGCAGATTTATCAAGCGGGAAGTCTGCAGCTTTGGTGTGGATTCCGACCGGGTAACGGTTATTCATCATGGAATTGATGTTGAGAGATTCAAGAATGTAAGTGTGGAAGAAATCTACAGTAAATATCCGCGAGTGCGGGGCAGGAGGGTGATTTTTCATCCGGCCAGGATGGGTTTGGGAAAAGGCTGTCACACTTCGGTCAAGGCCTTCCGCTTAATCAAGAAAGAAATTCCTGATGCCCTGCTGGTGTTGGCTGGCACAAAACGCATAATTGACTGGGGTAACGTGCAGCAGAAAGATATTGCCTATATACTTCATTTAATTAAGAATTTTGGTTTGGAAGATGATATCCTGATTGAGGTGTTTTCGCGGGAAGAGGTTGCTAAACTCTATCAAATAGCGGAATTTACTATTTATCCTTCTTTCGCCCCGGAACCATTTGGCCTGACCATGCTGGAATCACTGATTTGCGGTAAACCCATCATTGTAACGGATGCCGGCGGAATGCCGGAAGTCATCAAGGACAGGGAAAATGGTTTTGTTATTAAAATTAAGGATTCCCAGGCGCTGGCGGAAAGGGGGGTGCAATTATTTAGGGATAAGAAGTTAAGAAAGAAATTAGGTGAAAACGGCAAGAAAATGGTACAGGAAAGGTTTTCTCTGGCCAAAATGACAGATCATGTAATTGCGGTATATAATAAAATTTGTAAGAGTAAATAGGCCCCGCCCTTTGTGAGAGATAATTGAATAATAGAATATTAATAGGATTAATAAATAAAATAAATATATGCTCTTTTGGTTAATACTACCCAAAGGGCGGGATAAAGGAGTTTATGAAAGCACATTATTCTCAATATTTATCAACAAAAGACTGGTTAATCGAAGAGAAACAATGGAACAAAGGCTGGCAGCAGACGCGTGAGAGTCAGTTTACACTCGGTAACGGTTATATTTGCAGTCGTGGTGTGCTGGAAGAGCTTCCCTATGATTCTTATCCGGGCACATATATTGCCGGACTTTACGACCGGGTAGCGGCCCAGGTGGCGGAACTGGTTAATCTGCCTAATCCGATAAATTTCAAGATTGTCACTGAAGGAGAAAAGCTCGATATTATCAGCTCCGATGTCCTGAACCATTACCGGGCACTGGATATGAAAAAAGGACTGCTGGTCCGGCGGACAATGTTTTCCAATAACCGCAAGCACCGTTTTGATTATCAATCAATGCGTTTTGTCAGTATGGATAACAAGAATATTGCGGCCATGCGAATCTGGTTAAAGCCGCTGGATGCTTCCGCCAATTTATCAATAATGAGAAGTATTGATACGGGCACGACAAACCGGGGAGTGCTCACCGAAGGGCGCAAAAAACATTATGAGATAACGGAAATACAGGCGACTAAAAACACCAGTTATGTGAATGTGGAAACATTCGGCCGCGGGGTGCAGGTTGGTTATGCTTCAACTATTCTGGTTTCTTGCGGTGGGAAAATTCAGCGCTTAAGTGATAAATCTTTTAATCTGAAACTGCGCCGGGGTCAAACGGCCACCTTCACCTTGATTTTTTCTCTCTGCAGCCATCAGCACAGTGTTAAGAATTTTACCCTAAACAGCCATCGAGCGGCGGTTAAGGCGGGATTCAATAAGCTGGTTGCCCAGAATGCGCAGGCCTGGAGGAAAAAATGGGATATTGCCGGGGTGGATATTGTTGGTGATCCGGTAATGGAAAAATCTTCACGCTTTAATATTTATCATTTGCTGATTTGTGAACCGGAAAAGAACAGCCACGTCAGTGTTGGGGCCCGCAGTTTATCCGGGGAAGGGTACCGGGGGCATATTTTCTGGGATGCCGATATATTTATTTTGCCCTTTTATCTCTATACCAGCCCGTCGGCGGCAAAAAGTATGTTGCTTTATCGGTACGACCGGTTAGGTGCTGCCCGGGAGATTGCCCGGCAAAGGGGTTATAAGGGAGCCATGTTTCCTTGGGAAAGCGCGCATACGGGTTATGATGTTACTCCGACCTGGTTTAAGAATCTGGACGGCAGTATTATCAAGATTATGACCATGGAGCGTGAAGATCATATTACTGCTGATATTGCCTATGCCGTCTTCCATTATTACCGGGTAACCGGGGACGAGAATTTTCTCCTTCGTTATGGATTAGAAATATTTCTCGAATGTGCCCGTTTCTGGGCCAGCCGGGTGGAATATAGTAAGAGAAAGAAAAAATATGAAATCAAACATGTCATCGGCCCGAATGAGTTCCAGGAAGATGTAAACAACAACGCCTACACCAATTATATTGCCAAGTGGAATATGAAATATGGTGTCTTGTTGTATAAAATGTTGAAAAAGAAGAAACCACGGCAGGTCGAAATTTTGGCCGACCGGATAAATTTGAAAGCCGCGGAACTAAAGGATTGGCAGCAGAAGGCCGAATTACTGACAAATACATCTTTTCCCAAAGGAAAGATCATTGAGGAATTTAACGGCTATTTCAAAAAGAGATTCGTTAACATTACGGAACTCGATCATAACCTCATGCCGCTTATTCCCAAAGGATTTAAACTTTCCGATATCGGCAAGACCCAGTTTGTTAAACAGGCGGACGTGGTAATGATGCTTTATCTTTTTGGCGATCAGTTTGACAGCCGGACAAAGAACCTCAATTTTCATTATTATAATAAGCGGACACTGCACAAATCCTCTCTCAGTCCCTCGATATATGCCATTGTCGGCCTGGAATCCGGTGAGCAGGACAGGGCCCTGCACTACTACGTAAACAGCGCCAATACGGATCTATTAAATATACACGGCAATACCCATGAAGGAATCCATTCCGCTTCGGCCGGGGGAACCTGGCAGGCCTTGATTAACGGATTTGCCGGTGTGCGCATAAAAAGGAATGTGTTAAGTATTGACCCGCACATGCCGCCCCGCTGGCGGAGGATGTCTTTTAAAATTGTCTGGCAGGGCAATCCACTGGCCGTTACGGTCAGCCATAAAAATATTAAGTTGCGTTATCGGTCGGCCCGCCAGCAGACCATTAAATTACGGGTGTTTGGCCGTCAGGTAATCCTGGAGGCCAATAAAACACAGAGTTTCAGTATAAAAGATAAAGTGAAAAAAAGGAGGTAGTTTATGGCAGTGGTAAAAGATATTATGGTAAAAAAAGTAATTACCGCCGGCAGCAGTGATGCTTTGGATAAAATCTGCGCTAAACTGATCAGAAATAAATTAAGCGGTGTTCCGGTAGTGGATAAAAAGCGTAAATTGATTGGATTTATTTCGGAAAAGGATATTATTGCCGCCTTGAGCAGGGGGAGCAAAGTCAAGACGGTTAAGGATGTAATGAACAAGAAGGTCTATTCGGTTAATGGCGATTCCAGCCTGGATAAGGTATCAAGTGTATTTACGAACAGGAATTACCGCCGGTTGCCGGTAGTGGAGAAGGGGAAGCTGGTCGGCATAGTGGCAAGAAAAGATATAATGGGCTGCCTGGTGAAACATTACTATTAGTCGCTAGTCGCTAGTCGCTAGTCGCTAGTCGCTAGTCGCTAGTCGTTGGCTACTTAACATTTGCTGTTAGCTAAATACGTTAGTAAAGCGACTAGCGACAAGCGACAAGCGACAATATTTTATGAAGGTGGATGTTAAGAAGATAATTGGACTGTTAAAGAAGGAGTATCCCGAAAGCAAAATAGCCCTGCATTATAAGACGCCGCTGGATCTTTTAGTGGCCACTATCCTTTCCGCGCAGTGTACGGATGTGCGGGTAAATCAGGTTACGGCAGCCTTGTTTAAGAAATACCGCAGTGCGAAAGATTATGCCCTGGCCGATAAGTCTCAGTTTGAAGATGAAATTAAAAGTACCGGTTTCTTCCGTAATAAAGCCAAAAGTATAATTGCCTGTGCTAAAGTGCTGGTCGGGGAGAAAAAAGGCAAGGTACCCGGTTCTCTGTCAGAACTGGTTAAGCTGCCGGGGATTGGCAGGAAAACCGCTAATGTTATTTTGGGTAGTGCGTTTAATGTGCCCGGGATAGTTGTTGATACCCACGTAAAACGTTTAAGTTACCGGTTGGGGTTAACAAAAAACACCGATCCGGTAAAAATTGAGTTTGATTTAATGGCCATAGTGCCGAAACATGATTGGATTCATTTCAGCAATGCCCTGATATTTCATGGCCGTAAGGTTTGTTTGGCCAGAGGACCCAGGTGTGCTGAATGTCTCTTGGAGAGTATATGTCCCAAAAAAGGAATATAATTAGTAAAAAAGATAAGCGGATTACAGAGGCCGCGGCCCTGGCCGAAATGCGTCGTTTGGGCGCCATGCCTGCCGGGATTAAGATAATGCGGGATAAGACGAAATTCCGGCTTTTGCGGCTGGCCGCTATCAGAACCCCGCTGGCTACTATAATAAAAGAAAGCATGCTTTCAGCCGGCGGTGATGCCGCCGTCCACAAACTCACCTGTACCGGCAGGGTGTTGGAAACCGATATTTTGCTAATGGGAACGCTCACCCAGTATAAACATCTCCTGCAGAGACTACAGTTACAGCCATTTTCTGCTAAGAAAATAGCCGCACGGATAAAACAGTTATTGAAGTAGTTTAATGTTTAATCACTATGCTTTCACGTTCTACTCCCTTGTTGCCCTCATCTCGATTGTCTCTCTTTACTACACTCAAAAATGTCTAATGTTGATACAAAAACAACTATCAGCATAAAGGGCTGTATTTCAACTTTCTTAAGGTATTTTCTTCTAAACGCTTAAGCAAACTGTCAATATCCTAAATTATTGGCACGAAATATGCTGGGAATGAAGGTGATTATTTTTTTTGACAAAAACAAATGGTATTTTTATTGAAGGAGGAAAACCATGAATAGAGTGTTTAGCGGTATAAGTATTTTTGTTTTTACCTTATTTTTGTTGTTAGTACTAATAAATGTGGGGTATTCAGCGGATCTCAGCACAACTACCTGGTATCTGGCGGAAGGATCCACCAACGGTTACTCTACCTGGATCCTGGTGCAGAACCCCAGTGCCAACGATGCCGATGTCACATTTACCTTTATGGATACTGATGGCAATACGGTGCAGGAGACTACAACTGTAACGGGAAACAGCCGCTACTCCAGAAACATTAACGCTCTCAGTGATATGAATAATAAGTCCGGCGTTTCCACCAAGGTAGAAGTTACCAATAGTATTGGTGTTATCGCGGAGCGGGCGATGTATTGGGATGCCGGCGGAATCGCATCAGCCGGCGGACACTGCAGTGTGGGAGTAACGGGAACGGCAAACACCTGGTATTTGGCGGAAGGATCGACAAACGGCTATTCTACCTGGATTCTGGTGCAAAATCCCAGTGCTGCCAGTGACGCGAACGTTACCTTTACCTTTATGGACGCCGATGCCAATACTGTCCAGGAAACCATAGAATTATCCGCTAATAGCAGG
>CAZIXI010000229.1:0-5693 GCA_964543115.1 uncultured bacterium | reverse complement strand
GGCCCGCGGTAACCAGTCGTATTCGCGATGTATTTATTTCTGGATCCCGCGGTCAAGCCGCGGGATGACAATAAGGTTTCACTGTTTACTGACAAAGGGAGAAGGGCTATTTATGTATAAACTACATAAATACAAAGTAACAAAAACTATTATTTATCTAATAATAGCCTCCTTTCTCTGTCAAAATATCGCCTGGGCGCAAGGCGCGCCGGCAGTGGTTTCCGTTCCTGTGAGTCAAATACCTCTTTCCCCTTCAATGGCAAATATCCTTCCGCGGGTAGCTGACCTTTCTTTGCCGGAAAATTTCGCGAAGATAAAAGAACGGTTTCAGGGTGAAAACGGAAAGATTGTTATTCACATCCAGGACCTGCATGCCAATTATGAGGCGCAGATGAATTATGCTCAAGGTCTGCAGTCCATCAATTCCCGGCAGTTTAACGGCAGCCGGAAATTGCTGGCGGTAGAAGGAGGGGCGGGAGATCTCAATGTCAGCTTATTTAGAACCGTTCCGCAAATGAAGATAAGAGAGACGGTGGTGGATTATTTTATGCGTAACGGCTACCTTAACGGCGCGGAATATTATGCCATTGGCAGTGAGGAAGAGGTGGCGCTTTATGGTGTTGAGGAGATGACGCTTTATCACAATAATCTGGCAGCCTTTCGGCTGGCGCAGGAGGTTAAATTGCCGTTAGTGGAAATAATTGGTGAGCTGCGGGAGGCGCTGGAAGGAATTATTGAGAATATCTTTCCTGCTGGCTTGAATACCTTTGCCTGGAGTTCCCTGCGCTATCATACAGGTGCCCTGGATTATTCCGCATATTTGACTTTTCTGCGGGAATATGCGGAGGATAGCGGCATTTCTCTAGACGAATATGTTCAGCTGATCAAGGTACTGGCCTGCCTGGAGCTGGAGAAACAGATTGATTTATCCCGCGTAGAGGCGCAGAGGCGTGATTTAATCTACAATTTAAGCAAGTCATTGGTGGCGGAAGAGGCGGCGAATATTATCAGGATTAGCATGCAGTATAAACTGGGGCAGGTGGATTCACTCTATTTCTATCGTTACCTCAACTATCTTCTGGAAAATTATCCGGTTAAAGATGAATATCCTGATTTGGTGAGTTATATTGATTTGATCGAAAAATATGCGGCGATTAATATGGATGACTTATTCGCGGAAACAGAAAAGCTGGAAAGAAATCTGAAAGAGAAACTCTTCCGGACAGATGAGCAGCGGGAAGCGGATAAATGCCTGCTCGGCCTTATTCTGTTAGATCATCTGGTTAATCTTAAATTGAACCGCCGGGAACTGAAAGATTATTTAGCCGCTAAAGATGCTCTGTCTTTAGCTTGTGTCGGCAACAAAGTAAATTCTCTTTTGCGGGGTAATGGACAAAAGCCGCTGGAGCTGGCGGGCGGGAATTATGCTGATTTTGAGGTTTTTGAGCGGTTCTATGAGTTGGCGGTAAAACGGGATGAAGTGATTTTGCGGAACTTTATCAAAAAAATGGATCAGGAAGAGATTCGCATAGGTTTTCTGGTTACCGGGGGGTTTCATACCTCCGGGATTGTTGAGCGCCTGGCAGGAGATGATATCTCCTATGTGGTTATTACGCCCGCTATTACCAAGATCAGCCCGCAGTACGATAAGAAGTATCTTGATCTGATGATGAATGTAAAAACCCCTTTTGAGCGCCTGTTGGCTGAAAACAGCAAAAGGCTGGCGGTGCCCATAACCCTTTCTGCCGGGGATCTGGAGATGAATATGTTGGCCCGGGAGATGGTTATCGGCAGTTATTTGTATCAGACCAAGGGAGAAAGACAAGCCAATGCCCTTATTAGCTATCGCAGATTTATTGAACAGTGGCTGGAGAACCTGGCGGGACAGGATAGTGCCTTAAGGGAACAGCTGGAGGATGAATTGGTTGATCTGGACCTGGAAGATGACGCGGTGAGGATTGATTCCCGTTACCGGGCCTTCTGGCACGGTTTTTCCTATCAAGGCAGAGAACTGGTCAGTATTACCATGCGGCCCGGAGAAGCGCGGAAGTGGGACAGGGCAGGCAAAGCTGTTGCGGTCTTGAACAATGTTCCGGAAGTAAAAATAAAGGCAGATGACGGTTCAGCTTTGGTCATTAAATTCTTTACTAGAGAAACAGCAGCGCGTATTTGGGCGCAAATGTATGAAGACAAAGTAGAGGCGGTTACTGTTGCGCACAAGAAGAAAAGAGCAGGCACAACGTTTCTTTTAACCAGACGTTATCTTGGCGCCATTTGCGGGTTATGGCTGATGCTGATGGCGCTGGTTTCGGCATTTGTTGCCCCGGGGCAGGCAATGGCTAGACCAACTATGGCTGATTTAGAGACCTATACAGCTGCGGCAACACAACAGATTGATATTCAGGAAGACGGAACGGAGCTGCAGATTGTTGCCGCGGAAGATAGAGGCACTTATCAGGTGCAGGCTCC
The DNA here is from genome assembly GCA_964543115.1 of uncultured bacterium. Lineage (GTDB taxonomy): Bacteria > Auribacterota > CAZIXI01 > CAZIXI01 > CAZIXI01 > CAZIXI01. The sequence continues at coordinate 3,224 of CAZIXI010000229.1, read as the reverse complement.
TTACCGGGCTGGTGAAAAAGTGATCAGGGATAATGTCTGGAAAATTGCGGAAGGTTATTATCAAACTTACCGGGAAAACGGTGGTCAGCTTAACCGCCGGCAGTATCAGGAAAGGATATATGAGTTAAACGGCCTTCATGTTTCCGCTGTAGATGGTCAGGAAGTGGTGGTTATCCAGCCCGGACAGGAACTACAGATACCGCTGAGTGATGGCCGGACGGAAGAGATTGTTATCGCGGAATGTGATCCGCCGGCGGATGAGACGCAGGAAACGGCAAGTGTCACGGGCGCTGAGGTGAAGCTGGCCAATTGTACGATTGCCTCCAGAATGCCCTGGACCGCGGGGTTGTTGGGGATTTTTACCAGTATTCTGGGAATGATGATTATTTTTAAGGGAAGGGGAGAAGCAGATGTAATTGATTTTGCTAAGCACCGTGATGAGGAGGAAGATAGTGTTCCAGAACTGCCGGCTGAGAGTGTGCAGACGCTGGATCTAGAAGAGGATTTAGATCGAGATATTGTTGAACTTACACCGGATATGCTGATTCCTGTAAGAAGGCGGGTGCCGCTTTCGTCTGCTGTTCCCTTTTCCAAAATCTGGAAAACCTTTGCGCAGATATATCTTGTGTTTTTCGCTCTTGGCTTGGCGCTGGTGAGCAAAAACGCGGCGGCAGCGGAGGTGTTGGCCAATGTTTCCCTGCAGGTAGGGGTAGAGCCGGAGGGGGCCACCGGCTTTTTGACGATCAGCTGGGTTGCGCTTGGCCTGCTGTTGATGTTGTTTACCGGCGGCGGTAGCGGTGGGAAGTTTGATGATAAAGATGAGGTCAGCCGCTTGCTGGAAATTATAAAAGGAGTAATCTCGAAACTGGAAGATGAAACAGGCTACCGAACGGAATCAGAGGCAATGGCGGACTTGATTAGATTATTAAAGACAAATCCCGCATTGATTGCCGCTTGTGAAGATGAAATTCTTGCGGTACAGAAAGGTCTGCATGTGCATATTAGTGTAGGCGAGGGAAGATTGAATGAAGCACATTTAGGCATGATGCAAGAAATGAATAAAGCGCTTAAATCTATCTTGCGGAGAAATCTCGATCAATTACGGGAAGATGATTTTCTGCTTGCGGAAGAAGAAGAGGATTCTCTCTGGGAAGAGGGATCAGAGGTTGATGCGGCAATTGATTGGGGGGAAGAGGAGGAAGAAGAAAGCACAGTTGGCGGGGAGGAAGACCTTGCGCGGTTTAATACCAAGGATGAATTGCGAGAAATTATCGTGCGTTTAAGTGATCCGGATGGCTGGCAGCAGGCGCAGGAGGAATTGCTGGCAGATTATACGCAGATGCTGGAAGAGATGTTTATGGCCGCAGCTGGCGGAGAGGCGCTGAATGCCCGGGTGCAATTGTATATTGATCTTATGCGGGAAGTATATGGATTTAGCGGTGCAGAGGCGGTATTGCTGCGGGAGATTTGGCAGAGTGAGAGAAATGATACAATGAAATACGAAGCGGGACAGCCGCTGCAGAAGTTTCTCTCGGGCTTTTATTTAATGTTTCCGTTTGTGCGCAGGGCAGAAGCGGAGCGGAAAGAAGAGATGCAGGTAAAGAATACTGTACTTATCTGGTATCTCTTTTCACAGAATCCAGAATTACTTCAGGATGAGGAACTGAGAAGATTATTGGCTGATGCCCCTTTGTTGGATTTAGCGGCGTGGATAGAGAAGCAGCGAAAAACCATTAAGGATACGGCTCAGGTCCTGGAAATAATAAAATTGATTATCTGGGCAGAAGGAATGACCGGCGGGCATTGGGATGAAAAACAATGGCAGGAGCAGTGCCGGGCAGCGGAACTGATGGCTGAGGGGAAGATGGTTAACATGCCTACCGCTGCCGGGAAAACGTTTTCTTTTATTGCCATGGGATTTTTGCGCTATTTGTCACTGCACCGGGAGCTGGAAAATGAAAAGGTAATTATTCATACGGAATTGGTGGCCAGGGATGCGGCACTGGCGGCACAAATCTACCGTCATCTGGGAATAAGAACTGGTTATGTTCTTTCTGCTGACGGCAAACGGCAGGCCTTTCTCGCTGATGAGAACGGCGAGTTCAGGGAGGTTAGCGAACGGGAACTATATTATTCGGCGGATGTTGTTTACACGGAAATAGCCAATTTTGTTTTTCGGCTGGAAGATGATCTGTTTATCGAGCGCAGAGCAGAGGATACGGTGCTGGGGCGCGGCCGGCGGAAATATTTTCTGGCCTTTGATGAAGGGGATATTCCCCTGCAGTTTCAGTTATTTTCGCCGTATGTGATTTCTGGCGGCGGTGCCCAGGGAATGAAGGCGGTGCTGGAGCGGGCAAAAGAAAGGCTGGCCATGCAGAAAAGAGTGGATGAAATAATTAAAGAGGCTTTCTATGATGCAAGCCAGGGCCGTGAAGACAGGATCAATGCCCGTTTCTGCACGGTTGATCAGACAAGCCGGCAGGTAACAATTAATGAGAAAGAGGGCATGGATTGGTTCAGAAAGAAGATTGCGGAAGAAGTTATGTATCAGGAAAAGGAAGGACAGTCTTTCACTGCCGGGGATATTCATTTATGGCGGGAATTTGCCGAGTTGGCCCTGGCTGCTTATCATTTTTACGAAGAGGGTGAACATTATCAGTTGGATGCAGAAGAAGGTATAGTGGAGATTATTGATGTGGAGGCCACGGGCCGCGTACTGCCCGGACGAAAATGGAGTTTTGGTCTTGATCAGGCGATTTTAATTAAACACGGGGTAGAGGAGATTGAACACGAGTCCATGTCGCGGGCGATGATGATGATCTTAGAGGTGCTGGATCCGGATTTTGGACTGGTGAGTGATTATACCGCGGCCAGTGCAACCTTGGCGAAGAGATTTATGGAGCAGGTGCATGGAAAAGAGGTTGTTGCCCTGCGCGGGCGGGAAACGGAAAGACCGCGCTCTGACCAGGCGCGTTTATTCAAGACTAAACGCATAGCAAAACAAGCGGCCCTGGCCAAGATTATCGAACTGCACCGGGCGGAAGATCAGGGATCAGTACTGGTTAAAGCGCAGTCCGATGAAGAGGTGGAGTTGTTTGCCCGCCATATTCAAGGTGAATGTGCGGATGTGCTGATAGTTGAGCCCGGGCAGTCATTGACGGAGATAGAGGAAAGTGAAGCAGAAACAATCATTGTGCAGTTTACTTCGGAAAATTTTAATGATT
>CAZIXI010000228.1:3035-5709 GCA_964543115.1 uncultured bacterium | reverse complement strand
CTGGCTGTCTTATTTTCTGTTCGTGCGGGTTTTGGCATTCTGGACACACCGCTCCTTACCCAGATAATTATTTTTGGTATTGTGGGCGGGGTTTCCGGCTGGTTCCAGAAAGAGAATAACCGGCTGAATGAGTTTTTTCACAAAGCGTCATTGACAGATATGCTCACCGGACTCTATAATTATGGCCATTTTAATGACCGGATAACAGAGGAAATTGCCCGGGCCGAGCGCTATCAGAGAAATGTGGCCCTGGTAATGATTGATCTTGATTTGTTTAAGGAATTTAATGACAAATTCGGCCACGAGAAGGGAAATGAAGTTTTAATTAAGATGGGAGAGATATTAAAGAAGACTTCGCGTCAGGCGGATATACCCTTCCGCTACGGGGGAGAGGAATTCGCGGTAATAATGCCGGAAACCAGTGACGCGGCAGCGGCGGGCGCGGAACGGTTAAGAAAAGCGGTGGCCCAGGCCAGGTTTCCGGGGAGGCAAATTACGATCAGTGTGGGAGTTTCCTATCATCCCTGGCCGCGTGATATTCAACTAAGTCTGGTGGAAAGGGCGGATAGGGCTCTTTACCGGGCCAAGGCCGAGGGCCGAAACCGGGTTTGTGTTTATGAAGAAGGGATGGAATAGAAAATGACTAGAAAAAAATCTGTATTTAGAGAATATGCCGAAACCATTATTTACGCGTTTATAATCGCGATGGTTATTCGTACCTTTGTGGTGGAGCCCTTTAAAATTCCCACCGGGTCAATGGAGCCGACTCTGCATGGTGATCCCCGTCACGGAGACAGGATTTTTGTTAATAAATTTATCTTCCGGTTTAAAAAGCCCCAGCGGGGGGATATCGTTGTTTTTACCACAAAAAATATCCCCGGCCTAAGTAAGAAAAATTACATCAAACGCCTGGTCGGTTTGCCCGGGGAAACGCTGGAGATAAAAAACGGGGATATTTTTATTGACGGGCAGAGGGTGGAACAGAAGGTAATTGCAAAGAATATTTATTCAAATTCTGACCCCCGAGTTGTTTCGCTTGAGCTTGATCAGCGGAAATTTAAGCTGGGGGCGACTAAATTCCGGGTGCCGGAAAATTATTTTCTTATTCGCATTCCTTCCCGGGGAGAGTTTTATTTGTTGAGCACGCTTTTTTACAATGTGCCGCCGGAGTTGAAGGTTGGGGGTAAGTTTATATTTGAGCCGGAAGATATTTATCAATTGGCCGGGACAAGCGTGGAGTCGGAACTGGTTGCCCGCAGCGGCCAGGTGTTGGCTTTTCGTAAAGACGGGCTTTATCGTGACGGTGAAAAATATCTAGCTGAATATAACAGGGATAAATTCTTTATTATTCAGGGACAATACGGGATGGCGGACCAGGTGTTTACAATACCTGAGGGCTGTTATTATGTTCTTGGCGACAATAGTGCTATTAGTAAAGACAGCCGTTATTGGGGCTGTGTCCCTCAGGCTAATGTTAAGGGTAAGGCCATGTTTATCTGGTGGCCCTATAAACGCTGGCAATGGATTGATTAGGACTGGGAGCGAAAATGGAACATATTCTGGTTATTGATGATGAGATAGAGGCCTGTGATATCCTGCGGGAAGTGTTGAATAAAGAGGGCTATGTGGTGCAGGCGGCAACCACTGAACTAGAGGCCCTTAAAAGGATAAAGCAGCGCCAGCCCGAGTTAATTATCTGTGATATTTTTTTGGGTGAAACCGACGGTGTTAATTTGCTGAAGAAGTTTAAGCAAATGAAGCTGGAGGTGCCGGTGATGATGGTTAGTGCCTATGGGATGCAGGATAAGGTAATTGAGGCGCTGGAGTTGGGGGCGGACGATTTTATCGCCAAACCGTTTATTCCAAATAATATTGTTTCAGCTGTTAAACGGGTGCTGGAATTAAGTAAACTGACGCCGGTGGAGAAGGATAAGAGGATGATGTCGGAGCTTTCGCCGATGCGGAGACTGCTGCGCAACTCTTATATCTCAATTTTAAAGAGCCTGGCTATCGTAGTGGAATCCAAGGACCCCTACTTGCAGGAGCATTCCCTGCGGGTGACCAGATACGCTGTGCTGCTGGCCAGAGAGTTGGGCCTTAATGAAGAGGAAATAGATATTATTGAGCAAACCGGCCGTTTTCATGATATCGGTAAGATAGGAATAAGTGATACTATTTTACAGAAAAAAGGCGAGCTTGATGCCGACGAATGGGAGCAAATCAAGGCGCATCCGGTTATCGGTTATAAAATTGTTGAACCGCTGAAGCTTTTGCATATTGCCCTGCCCGGGATCCGTCACCATCATGAGCGCTATGACGGCCAGGGCTATCCTGACCGGCTGAAAGGTGAAGATATCCCGAAAAGCGCCAGGATTATGGCTATTGCCGATGCCTACGAAGCGATAACCGCGGACCGTCCCTATCGGCGCGGCCGGCGTCCGCAGGAAGCGGCGGCGGAACTGCAGCGCAATGCCGGTACCCAGTTTGATCCAGAATTTGTCGAAGCATTTGTTAGGGTGCTGAAAGAAACGGGAGAAATATAGAAGCGGTTTGTAGCGGCGTTAGCCGTGGTTTATAGTTTATTTTTATTAATGAAGGATATTGCTGGTTTTTGAGGAGGGGGTTATGGTGAAGGTGTTGATTGTTTATTATTCGAAGACTGGTAACACAAAAC
>CAZIXI010000228.1:0-3019 GCA_964543115.1 uncultured bacterium | reverse complement strand
GCGACGCTGGTGGAGGAGGGTGTAAAGTCTGCGGGTGCGGATGTGACGTTGAAGCCTGTAAGTGAAGCCCGGATAAATGAATTATTGGACGCGGATGCGGTTATTATGGGTACCCCTTGTTACTACGGGGGAATGGCGGCGGAACTGAAGGAATACATTGATAAAAGTGTTGAGTTTCACGGAAAACTTGTGGGTAAGGTGGGGGCGGCTTTCTGTTCTTCCCATAATGTTGCCGGCGGCAACGAAACCGCTATCTTAAGTATTTTGCAGGCATTTCTTATTCATGGAATGATCGTCCCGGGGATAGTGGCAGGGGATCATTACGGCCCGGCAGCGATTACCGCGCCGGACAAACGCTCCAGCGCACAGTGCCGGGAACTCGGCCGCCTGGTAGTGAAATTAGCAAAGAAAATAGTGGATTAATTCGTGGCTAAAATAAAAACAAATGAAAGTATTATTAGCAGGATATAATATCGACAGTGATGTAATTGAGGAGTTACTCAAACATTCTCCTCCGCGCAGTGACGTTACGCCGGAAACGCTGTCGGCTTCCTATGCCCGAATCAGCCGCGATCCCCGCTCGATAGATGAACTGCGGCGGATAGCCCGGGAAGAAGTAGAGAAGACACGCCGTTCAAATAAGACAATCATTTTCAAGATGGGGCACCATTCTGTTGCTGAACACGCGGTTTTCAATTTTGATATTATCGGGATTTCCCGTCTGGCCATAGAAGAGCTGGAGCATTTCCGCCTCTGTTCTTTCACGGAAAAATCCCAGCGTTATATAACGCTGGAAAATGATTTTGTTGTTCCGGCGGAGATAAAGGGAACCGCTCTGGAAAGTGCTTTTATTAAAACCATCCAGGAACAAAATAAACTCTACCATAAGCTTTATCTGCGGTTAAAAGAATATGTTTTCAATAAGCACCTTGAACTGGCCCAGGACCCAAAACAGCACAATCTTTTGGATGGCTGGGCCAAAGAGGACGCTCGCTACATAACTTCCTTAGCTACGGAAGGGCAGCTGGGAGAAACAATAAACGCCAGGAATCTGGAACTGCTCCTGCGGCGTTTTGCTTCACATCCATTAGCGGAAGTGCGGGAACTGGGCAGTTCTCTTTATAAACTTGTAGAAAAGGTTGCCCCCTCAATAATCCTTTTTCATCAGGCCAATGACTATGACGCAAAAACATATTCCTCATTAAAGGATCATCTGGCCTCTTGGCCGGAAACAGAAACAGTAAAAGACCGGCAGAAAGAAGATGTATCCCTGGTCAATTATACTCCGGCCGGAGACAATCTCGTTATTGCCGCGCTGATTCATACCGCCGGCGCGGTTCCCTTTGAGCAGGCCTTAACTATCGCGAAAAAGAAAAATGCTAAAGAAAAGAGGCGGTTAATCAGGACAGCGCTCCAGCACATGGAGCTTTTTGATGCCGCGCCCAGGGAGTTTGAGTACGCGAATCTTACTTATAGCCTGACCATTTCCGCGTCGTGTTTTGCCCAGCTAAAACGCCACCGGCAGGCAAGTTTAATTGTGCAGGATTATGACCCGGCACTGGGCGTTACCATCCCTGAATCAATTAAAGAAATCGGCATGGAAAAAGAATTTTTAGAGATAATCGAAAAGTCAGAAGAGACTTATGCGCTGATCAAAGAAAAAAGGCCGGCTGCCGCTCCTTATGTTCTTACTAATGCCCACCGGCGAAGAGTTTTGCTGGGCTGTAATGCCCGGGAGCTTTATCATATATCCCGGTTGCGGGAGGATAAACATGCCCAGTGGGACATCAGGCAGATTTCCGCCAAGATGAGCGCTCTCGCCAAAGAAGTTATGCCGCTTACCATGCTGCTTATCGGCGGCAAAGACAGCTATCCGCAGATATATATGGAAATATTCAATAAACCACCAAAAGTTGTTGAGATATAATTACACAATATTTATAAACGCAGAGACCGCAAAGGACGCAGAGAAAAACAATTTAATATAATGGAACTCTGCGAAGCTCTGCGCTCTCTGCGTTTATAAAGTTATTCGCGATACATCCTAAGATGTGCGAGTGGAGCGAGTTATCTTGTTATGAAAGGTGATTTTGGCGAAATCCTCCGGGCGGCGTGGGAATGGACAAGAACAATCGTCTTTCGCCCCTTCAGTTTTAAAAAGTGGATCTTTCTCTGCCTGATCGCGCTGATGGCCGGTGAGATATCCAGCTGTAATCTTAATCTAAATCTGCCGCTAGATAACCAGCAAGAGCAAAGTGAGCAGGCAGTAGCTGAAGATGAAGATACAAGCTCCCAGCAAATGCCTGCTGCTGATCCGGTGACACCTGCTCCTGCTGATCAGGCAGGACTTCCCGCCGCTTTAATTGCCATATTTGTTCTGCTTGGAATTGTAATCGGCGGTGCCTTGCTGCTGCTGTTTGCCTGGCTGTATTCCCGTTTCAGTTTTATCTTTCTGGAATCAATAATTAGAAATGACGCCTCTATTCGGGAGCCGTTCCGGAGAAACAGAAAAAACGGTAATTCCTATTTTGTCTGGAATATTATTTTTGCGTTGATATTTATTGCTCTTTTAGCGGTATGGGGCGGACTGCTTGCCGGGATTATTTACCTTTTCCGAAAAACACTGATTGTCTTGTTGCTGCTAGTTGTTCCCTGGGGGTTGGGTGCCTGCGGGATAATTATCGCGGTTATGGTTGTTAATGTCTTAACGCGGGATCTTGTGCTTCCCGTAGTCTATAAGGAAAATATCAGTGTATTTGCCGGCTGGAAAAGAGTTCTTCCGGTTATCAGCAGGGAAAAATATAATACCTTAATGTACCTGTTGATTAAAGCCGGGTTGCGGCTGCTAACGGCTCTTGCCGCCGGGGTGTTTTTTGTAATTGCTATGATGCTTTGCCTGTTGCCCTTGTTGGTGATTGGAGCGTTATTGTATTCGTTTTCTCTTGTTTTACCACTGTTCTTACGGGTACCTTATTATGTTCTGCTTATAATGTTTGGAGTAATAGTCGGCGTGCTGATG
>CAZIXI010000227.1:0-5724 GCA_964543115.1 uncultured bacterium | reverse complement strand
GTTGGCCAGTAAGAACCATGAACCTAAATGTCTGCGGGTTAATAAGAGCGGCCTGGTAACTGATTTTACCGTCGGGGGAGGCAATTATGCCTTTTGCGGTATTCATCTAATTGAGCCGTTTATTTTTAAATATATCTCTCCGGAAGAACCAATATCAATAATTTCAATTTACAGAAAGATTTTAAAGGAAAATATTCCGATTAATATTTTTCCGCTGGCCGGCGCCTTCTGGCAGGAAGTGGGCAGCCTGGCTTCTTATAACAAGCTTAATCAAGAGGGGATTCCATGGGAGAAAAAATAATTACCAAATTGCCGGCAGAACTGCCGGCAGAATTGCCGCTAGAACTGCCGGTTGAAACATTACCGTTGACCCCCAGTGGATCGGAGAGAAAATTCTTTCGCCTGCGGGATAAACAGGGGCGAAGCCTGATCTATATGAGTTATACGGGAGAACGGAAAGAAAATGAGTACTATTATAATATTGCCCTTTTCCTGAAAAAGTTGGGGCTGCGGGTGCCGCGCATTTATTGCCAGCAGCCGGGAGAAATATATCTTGAAGATTTAGGTGATAGCGATCTTTGTTCCTGCGCGCAGAGGGAAGACTATTATTATCAGGTTATTGACCAGTTGTTGATTCTCCATCAGCAGAAGGAAACTTCGATAGAAACTGCGCCGCCCTTTGATTATTCTCTTTACCGCTGGGAAACAGATTATTTCCTTACTAATCTTGTTAATGGTTACTGCGCGATTAAACTGGAGAAGGGATTAAAGAAAGAACTGGAGGCGGATTTTCATTTTTTGGCCGAAACCCTGGCCGGGGAGCAAAAGGTGCTTATTCACCGGGATTGCCAGTCTAAAAACATCCTGATAAAAGACGGCCAGACCTATTTTATTGATTTTCAGGGAATGCGCCTGGGCCTGCCGCACTATGATCTGGCCTCACTGCTGGAAGATCCCTATGTGGAATTGGATACCGGTGTAAAAGAGAGGTTATTAACTCATTATCCACAGGCTGATAGTGGTTTTATGAAGATATATGGTTATTGTGCCTTACAACGATTAATGCAGGCCCTGGGTGCCTATAGTTACCTTGGTCTGCAGAAAAATATGTCCCAATACCTGCAGTATATCCCCAACGCCCTCAATAGATTACAAGAAATATCGAAGCGTATTCCTGGGTTTGATGGCCTAAAGAACCTCCTCAATTCAATTAGCAGTATTCAAGCATAAATTGTATTTTGTCAACTTTTCTGTCGTTTCTCTTTTCTGCCTTTTTCTACCTATTGACAAATGTTGATAATAGTGGGCGGACACAGAGGTCCGCCCCTACCTGCCCCCACATCTGCCCCCGCATTTGTCCCACATGGGGTTGACAGGGGTGGGGTTTCATGGCATATATTATTGAAGCGTGAAGGGTAGTCCTTTTACATTCCGATAATGGCAATCCCAAGCGGAGCTTGGGATAGTCCTTTTTCATTCCGACAAGGGCCCCCCAATGCTTCGCATTGGGGCAGTCTATAGCCATTCCAGTAATGGCAGCCCCAATATAAAATATTGGGGGGCCAATGGGTGATGCAAAAAAAATCCTGCCTATATATTATAAATATATCTCTATTACTCTCAGTATAGTATTGGTCTGTCAAAATGCTGCCTGGGCCGGTACTGTGGATAGATCCTCCTGTCTTTCCCCGGCTAGTTATGCTCAGAGGCTGGGTAAACAAACCGCTGACTTGCGGAATGAAGCGTTGATCAGAGAGTTTTTTATCAGCTATCAAGAAGACGCTGCATTAGTACAAGAACGATTGAGGGATATTCTAACTACAGATGATATCCTTCCCTTCCTGAAGCTTCCTCCGAAAGAACTTGCCCGTTATGGAAGTAAAACATTTGTTGCCTATCTTATCTATATTCTTAAGCTGATTTGTGCCGAAGACCGGCCGCGCTTTTACCGTATCCTGAAAGATCTCGAACAGAATGGATCAATTTCTGAAATTGTCCGGCAGGAAATCACAGAAGAACTCAGGGAATTAGTGCGGCGCAAACAGATTAGGCTTTCGGCCATGCACGATACTAAGGCCTATTTAAGTAAATTAATAGTTTCTCGCCTAGGGAAGGCGCCGGAACCTTCCCTGACAATAAGAAATGGAATTATTGAACAGGTGCGGAAAGAGGATGAATTTTTGGCTGACTATCTTCAGGATAATGAACAGAGTATAAGGTTATATCTTGTCCGCCTGGCAGAAGAGGTTAATAGTAGATACTTGAAGATATCGAGGCAGGCACAAAAATACCGTGATGCCGCTTTTGCCCCGCAATACCTAGAGCAAATGTCCGCTGATATTGAAGTGTTCATGAATATGATTGACAATATCTGTCTGGTGCTTGATGTGTATCTTAAGGTCTGTCCTAATCCGTATATTGGTTATGATGAATTGGCAGGTGAACAGCGAGAACAGATGAAAAAACGTTTTGAGAGTTATGATGGGTTGCGGGATGTTCTCAGGCAGATGGGTTATATCCCATTTATTTTAAAAGAGGGGATTACCGGTAAGCTGGCTAAAGAATTTATTGATGTTGATTTACGTAGGTTGTTAGCTGACATTGTCCGTCAGCGAAGTGAATATTTTAGACTACCGGTGGATATTGTCGGTTTTCAAGGTGAGGCACTAGCGGCCAGGGTTAATCCGGTGCACCTGCGCCGGGTTGTTTCCAATATCCTTTTTAATACTATTGAAGCCCGGTCGGTAGAAAAAGGAGGGTGCAGCAGAGTGTCATTGCGGGAAAATGAAGATAATACGGTAACGGTGCGGCTTGCCAATAATGGCGGCAGGATAGCGGAAGATGAACACGGCTCGATAGATTATATTTTTGATTTTGGTTTTACGACTAAGGATAGGGGGTTGGAGTCTAGTGGGATTGGGTTGCATATTGTCCGGCGGATGGTAGAACTAGTCGGGGGAATAATTACAGTAGAAAATACCGAGGAATTAGGTGAGCCGGGGGTGGCCTTTGTTATTACCCTGCCGCTGGCGGAAGAAAAAGGCCAAGAAAGTCAAAAAGCCTGGAACTGGAAAAAAATATTTTCCTTTTCCTGGTGGCGGGCACTTTTGCGCAGAAAAGGGAATGGTGATTTTCAGCTTTCTCTGCCGGCAAGGCTGAATAAACGCGGGCTGCGTATGGGTTTAGTGTTTCTGGGGATTATTGCCGGGGTTACTTTATTTGGCTTAGAAGCGCAGGCCGGGCTTTATTTAGTTTTTTATAGTTTTTCTATTTACGCCCATGAAGCCGGTCATCTTCTATCTCAGTCAATTAGCCGGGTTCGTCTCTGGCTGAGGAGCAGCGGGCGGCAATTACCTTGGGGTGCCTTGCCGGGTGGGATTCTGCGGTCCTTAAAGGGCATTTTCTGGGATTTGCGGATAGATATAAAATTGCCGGGTTCGGCAGATAAAGCTATTCTGCGCGCGGTGGCCGCCGGCTATATGATGAATTTATTGTTAATGTCTGTCGGGCTGGTGCTCTTGGCAGTTGATTATCTGGCTGGGATTGGCGTGATTCTGTTTTCAGTTAATATTTTACTTTTGGTTTATCACGTTATGGCTGACCAATGTACAATCAGCCGCTTAACCGGAGAAAAAGAAATTGTTGTTCTGGGCAGGTTAATCCAGGCATTTCTAGCGGCCTTTTTCCGGGGAAAAAGGCCGGGTTTTCTGGAGACATTGCGTCAACGACAAATTCATAAAAAGATGATTATAGCGGATTTGGCGACCCTGATTAATCCGCCGACGACAACTGTTTATCGCCGGCTGCCGGTATTTGACAGCGGAGAGGAAACGGATGTGGTTATTGATTCTGAGGTTACTGCCGCCCTCAGGCAATTACCGGTGGGGGTAGTAGTGACGTTTTTCGCTGAGGCCGCGTATCATTTTATCCGCGGGTCGGAGGGTTCATTACAGGATCACCCGTTGCGGGAATTGACAGGGAGTGTTGATGTTTGTGTTACCGCTGTGCCGGAGGGAACAAATATTGAGGATGTAGAAGAACAATTGCGGTTTATTCCCCTTTTCGAAGTGGAGGATTTCCAGAAGGTAAAAGAGCTTTACCTAAAAAGTCCTTTTACCACTGACCGGGTGGGAGTGGCTTTATTTGTTGGTGAAGAAGGAAGACTGGGGCCGGGGTTGGTAGATTTAACACTCGCTGGTCAGTCTAGAGTTGAGAGTTGGCGGCAGATGCGGCGGGGAAGAGTCGATTTTTTTCCCGCTAAGGAAAAAACACTCACCCCGTTTAATCAGTTGACGGCTCTGGGATATTTTTTCCAGCGGGGAATGGCTCTGGCCGATCCGGTGCGGCAGGCATTTAAGGCGGAATTTCGCCAGCGGCCGCAGGAGCTGGAATTCTGGCTAGAACAGAGTCTGGAGTATGCCCTGGGCATAGATAGTGTTGAGCCGTTAACCGGTTTTCTTGCCCGGGTAGAATATCTCTTCAGCGGAATAGTTGAAGATGCTAAATTGCTCGAGCTAGTAGCCGATCTGATTGCCGCTAGACTTGGCACTGAAGCGGAACAGTTAGTTGGGCTTTTCTTTGGCGGGACAAAGGCCGTTAGTTTTAAACGAGAGGTGTTTGCCTATTTAAAAAGGAAAAATATCATTTCCACGCTAACTGAGGTTGATCAACTGGCGGAAAAAGAGGTGCCCGAAGATGTGCTTAGCTATATTATCGGCAGTAGTGCCGACTGGCCGGATATTGCCCGCTGGGAAGAAAAACTGGTTCCCCCAGATGCCCCGGCTATTCTGGAATTAGTTATGCTGGCGGTGGGTATGGCATTGCTTTTCTATTCCGGCCCCCAACTGGCGCTGGTACTGCTGGCCCTGCCGGTTTCCGCCTATCTGCACGAGTTGGCCCACTGGCTGGTTATGGGTGGCGCCCTGGCGATTAAGGGTAAATGGCCGCGGTTAAAGCTGGAGAATATTGTTTCTTTTTTCCGTTCTGTTTTCTGGGACTTCTCCGTGCCCAATAAGTTACCGCCTGAGGCAAAAACCGCGGTGCGCTTGACGGCGGCAAGCGGTTATCTTGTTAATCTGGGTCTGCTTGTTCTGGGGGTCTTATTAATAAATTCCGGCAGTTATCTTGCCGTGGGAATTGCTTTAGTGGCGTCTAACTTTTTTTATTTAGCGGTGGGGTTTGGCAGAGATATTTGCAGCCTGATCTGGGGATTGGTCTGGAGTAGACAATTTTCCTCAATGATTAAAAATTTCACTAATGCTGATCTCAAGGCGGTCATTAGCGGTAAGACAGAGGAATATAAGATAGAAATAGTCTCGGCCCATATAAGTAAACAGATCGAGGTGATTAGGGTGCAGGAGAATAAGCAAGGATATTTAATGGCTAAGGCGAGAGAAAAAGGGACCGGCAAGGTGTTGAAACCGTTTCGGTTGTGGCAGGAGCAGCTGAATCTTGAGAGTAATAGAAGAGAGCTTCAGGAGAATTTAGCTGATGAGGACTATTCAGGTCTAGTGGAAGAAATATTTGATATTGCCAATGATCTGCCAGGAGAAATAAAGCCGCGGTTTTGTCTTTACAGAAGCTATCTTCGTGATCTTGCTGGTTTTGCCCGACCGTCGGATAAGGTTATTGCCCGCCATGATTTGCTTAAAAGTAATCCAGTTGCCCTATTTCATGAGCTGGCTGAATATTTGCTTAAGGCCAGACAGGGCCAGGCCAGGAAAG
>CAZIXI010000226.1:0-5747 GCA_964543115.1 uncultured bacterium | reverse complement strand
AACAAGAGCCTCAAGAAATTACGGATGCTGCAGTTTATAAAGGCCAAGAATATTGATTTCCTGAAAATGAAAAACATTGCTTATCTGCTTTCAATAATCCTCATTGCCGCCGGGCTTGGCGCGGCAATAATGAAGGGCAAACAGTGTTTGGGAATCGATTTTACCGGCGGACAATTACTCCAGGTACAGTTCGCGAAAAACATTTCCGTAAAAGAAATCCGGGAAACCCTGAAAGGCAGCGGACTGGAAGACAGTTACATACAAGGGTTCGGCACGAGCAAAGACTACATCATCAGGGCACAGACCGGTAACGTAGAAAAAATAGAGCAGCAACTGCGAGCCAACCTCCCTGATAATTCCTTTGAGGTAATGCGCACCGAAGATGTGGGTCCGGTAGTGGGAGCCCGCCTGCGCAAACAGGCCCTGATCGCGCTTGTTCTGGCCCTGTTGATTATGATTATCTATATCTCTTACCGGTTTGAATTCAAGTTTGCCGCAGCCGGTATTATTGCCATTTTTCATGATGTGGCCATCGCTACCGGCGCCTGTATCCTGACCGGCCGTCAGCTCTCCCTGCCGATAGTCGCCGCCCTGTTGGCCATCATCGGATATTCCATAAACGACACCATTGTCATCTATGACCGGATCCGGGAAGACAGAAAACTGATGCCTAAAACATCGTTTTATAAGATAGTAAATACAAGTATTAATCAAACCCTCTCCCGGACATTATTAACTTCACTTACTACCTTTATTGTCGTAGTTGTTCTCTATCTGTTCGGTGGAGAGGTAATCAACGATTTTGCCTTTACTATGCTTATCGGTATCGTCACCGGTACTTATTCAACGATTTACATCGCCAGTGCCCTAGCGGCGCAATGGCACAAGAAAACATAATATGCAGTCAAAAACACTAGTAAAAGAACGGATATGGCAGAGTGCGCCGGCTGATCATAAGCTGCAGAAAGAACTAACAGAGGCTCTGGGAATCAGCCCGGTAGTCGCGCAGGTCTTGATTAATCGCGGCAATACCACTGTCAAGTCCGCCGGAGATTTTCTCAAAAAAGATATCAGCCGGCTTAATGATCCTTTCCTCATGAAGGATATGAATAAGGCCTGTCTGCGTATCCTGTCGGCAATAAAAAACAAAGAGAAAATCACTATCTACGGTGACTATGACACCGACGGTATCTGCAGTACCGCTCTCTTGTTGAATGTGCTCAGATGTCTGGGAGCGGATTGTAACTACTATCTGCCAAACCGGCAGGAAGAAGGTTACGGGCTGAATAATGAAGCACTTAACAAATGCCAGGAGAATGGAACCCAGCTCCTGATTACGGTAGATTGCGGTATTTCCTCATATAATGAGATTGTCCAGGCAAACGCTCTGGGAATGGAAGTAATTATTACAGACCATCACCGTCCCGTAGGTGAGCTGCCGCCGGCCTTCTGCCTGCTTAATCCAAAGCTACCCGCTTGTAAATATCCTTACGCGGATCTGGCCGGTGTGGGGGTTACCTATAAACTGGCCCAGGCACTCGCTGAAAAGACAAAAGCCTTCGATCCGCAAGAACACCTGGACTTAGTGGCCCTGGGAACAATCGCTGATATTGTGCCCATTACCGGTGAAAACAGGATTCTTACCCAGCACGGATTAGACAAACTGAAAGAAACAAATAAAATCGGCCTCCGCAAATTAAAAGAAATCGTCGGCATTCACAGCGACCTGCAAACCGGGCACGTGGCCTTTCGGCTTGCTCCCCGCCTGAACGCCAGCGGCAGATTATCCACAGCGGAAAACAGTATCCGGTTATTACTAACCGGCGAAGAAAAAGAAGCAACACAATTAAGCCAGATTCTTAACCAAAATAACTGGGAACGGCAAAAGCTAGAACAACAGGTACTGGCCGAGGCCCTGGAACAGGCAGAGAGAACAACAAACTTCAACGAAGACAAGGTAATTGTTGTGGCCAGTGAAAATTGGCCGGTAGGCGTAATCGGAATTGTGGCCAGCCGGATCGTAAACCGTTATCATCGCCCGGCAATAGTTATTTCACTGGAAAACGGCATCGGCAAAGGATCCTGCCGCAGCATCAGGACGTTTCATCTGTTAAACGCCTTAGAGCACTGCCGCGAACATTTTATTAAATTCGGCGGACACGCCTATGCCGCCGGGCTTAATATTGAAGAAATATTAATTCCTTCTCTTCGTGATAAAATTAACACCTACGCCGCTAGTGTTCTCAAAAACGAAGACCTGATCCCGCAGATTAACATCGACTGCGCGGTGGATTTTAAAGATATTTCCTTTGAGTTTATCGAAGAGCTGGAAAAACTCGCGCCTTTCGGCTATAACAACCCCAAACCGGTATTCATCTCCGAGAACCTGGAACTCTACCGCGACCCGATAATAGTGGGCAAAAACCATCTTAAGCTCTGGGTGAAAGCCAGCGGCCGGGCTCTGGAGGCCATTGGTTTTGGGATGGGAGAGCGAATCGATGAATTTGATGAATACCACAAAATAACCCTCGCCTACCGCCCGCAGGTCAATACCTGGCAAAACCGCCAAATGATCCAACTGCATCTTGAGGATCTGAGATTGGACTAAATAATTATTAAGGAACACGAATCTCACGAATAGACGAATTACACGAATTATTTATAAATTTTTAATTTAATTATAAATATAAACTCAATTCTAGCTTTGTTAGTTAAATTTTGGATTATTATACAATACTATTTGTGATATTCGTCCCATTCGTGTAATTCGTGTTCCAAGAAAATGAAATTCATCGCGGACTTCCATATACATTCCAGATTTTCTATCTCTACCAGTAAGGAGATGCAAATCCCTATCCTGGCCGAATACGCTAAACGTAAAGGCATTACCCTCCTGGGCACAGGCGATTTCACGCATCCGATCTGGTTCGCAGAACTAAAGAAATACCTTAAAGAAACCGGCACCGGCCTTTATACCCACCAGGGAACACATTTCATCCTCACTGCCGAGGTAAGCACTATCTTTTATATCAATGGCCGGGCCAAGAGAATTCATCTATTAATTTTTGCTCCCGGCCTGGAAGTAGTTAATAAAATCAATAAAAAACTGGCACATTTCGGCAAACTGCGCGGTGACGGCCGGCCGCAGCTGCATCTCTCGGCCGCTGACCTGGTAAAATTGCTTCTGGATACCTCCCCGGATTGTTTTCTTGTTCCCGCCCACATCTGGACCCCGCATTTCTCCGTCTTCGGCGCTAATTCCGGTTTCGATACAATTCAAGAGTGTTTTGGTGACCAGACAAAACACATCTATGCCCTGGAAACCGGTCTCTCCAGTGATCCGGCAATGAACTGGCAATGGAGCGCCCTGGACAGATTTACTTTGATCTCCAATTCTGATGCCCATAGCCCGATAAAATTGGGCAGAGAAGCAAATATCCTGGATACGGAACTGGATTATCATAAAATAATAAGTACTTTAAAAAATAAAGACAAAAGTAGATTCTTGTCCACCATCGAATTCTTCCCGCAGGAAGGAAAATACCACTGGGACGGCCACCGGGCCTGTAATGTCAGCCTAAACCCGGCGGATACACTCGCCAATAATAAAATCTGTCCGGTTTGTAAACGACCGCTTACCGTGGGGGTACTACATCGGGTAACCGCCTTAAGCGACAGGCCGGCCGGTACTGTGCCGGAAAACGCTATCCCTTATCATAGCCTGGTGCCCCTAATGGAAATTATCGCCCAAGCCTGGGGTAAAAAAGCTAATACCATGGCAGTTAAGAACGAATTCAGCCGTTTAACCTCAACGGTGGGCACAGAATTTCAAATTCTAATGGATCTGGACCAAGACAGGCTCTATCGCCAACTACCCCGGGAACTGGCCACCGCAATCCTTAAAGTACGTCAAGGACAGGTAAACATCACCCCCGGTTATGACGGTGTCTATGGAAGGGTAGACATTCTTCCTAAATCTAGAAACAAAAAAATAGCTAAACAATTACAATCTTTTTGATATAATATTACCCGTTATGGCCGCTAAACCGTTAAAAGATTTAAAACAACGCCAATCCTGGGGCTCCCGCATTGGGATTATTATGGCCGTTGCCGGCAGTGCGGTTGGCCTGGGAAATTTTCTTCGTTTTCCGGTGCAGGCCGCGCAAAACGGCGGCGCGGTTTTCATGATCCCCTATTTTATTTCCCTATTCTTACTGGGAATTCCCCTGATGTGGATCGAGTGGACCGCCGGCAGATTTGGCGGTGGTTATGAACACAGTACCGCCCCGGGTATCTTCCATACCCTCTGGGAGAAAAACCGTTTCATTAAATATTTCGGCGTAATCGGCATCTTCGGCCCGCTGGTGATTTTTATTTATTATACCTATATCGAATCCTGGCTGCTCGGCTACAGTTTCTACGCCTTAACGGGAAAACTAACTGCAATCACTACTCAGGAAGAAATGCAGGCCTTCTTGCGCGGCTATCAAGGTCTGGAAAAAAATCAGTATTTTGGCAGTATTGCCCCGGCCTATATCTTCTTTTTAATCACCTTCGCCGCCAATATTACCGTTGTTTATTTCGGCATCAGGGGAGGAATTGAAAAACTGACCAAAATTGCCATGCCCCTTCTTTTATCCTTTGCCGTTATTATTGCTATCCGGGTACTTACCCTGGGCGGAATATCCAAACCAGAATGGAACCCCGTAAACGGGCTGGGTTTCCTTTGGAATCTGGACTTTTCCGGTCTGCTTAAACCTAAAGTCTGGCTGGCCGCGGCCGGACAGGTATTCTTCACCTTGAGCGTGGGAATCGGAGTTATTCTTACCTATGCCAGTTACCTGAAAAAACGGGATGATGTCGCTCTTTCCGGGCTCTCCGCGGTCAGCGTAAATGAATTTGCCGAGGTGATTGTCGGTGCCTCAATCGTCATCCCGGCGGCCTTTGTCTTTTTTGGCCCAATCGGCATTGAATCAATCGCCAAAAGCGGCAGTTTCAATCTGGGCTTTGTCACCATGCCGCTTATCTTCCAGAAAATTATCGGGGGCGGTTTCTTTGCCCTGCTTTGGTTCAGTCTGCTCTTTATGGCCGGAATAACCTCTTCAATTTCTCTGGCCCAGCCGGCCGTGGCCTTTATCGAAGATGAATTTAACTTCCGGCGCCACAAAGCGGTAATTATTTTTGCTGTTGTCTGTTTTATTTTGTGTCAGCCGGCTATTTTCTTTCTAAAAAACGGGGTAGTAGATGAACTGGATTTCTGGGGCGGAACATTTTTCCTGGTAATCTTTGCCACAATTGAAACCATCCTGTTTACCTGGGTTTTCGGCATTGACCGGGCCTGGGAAGAAATGCATGTGGGAGCTGATATTACTATTCCGCGGGTATATAAATTTATCATTAAGTATATTACCCCGCTATTCCTGTTGGCAATTCTCGGCGCCTGGTTCTGGCAGCTATTGATTCCCAAACTAAAAATGACTGATGTTTCTCCTGAGAACAGGATATTTGTGCTTTGCACCAGAGCAGGCCTGATATTGCTACTGGCCACCCTGGCCATCCTGGTAAAAGTTGCCTGGCGCAAACGTAAAATGGCCACATATCATTAGACGTTTAACGGAGATGTTTCATGGAGACGTTTCACGGAGACGTTTCACGGAGACTAGAGACTAGAGACTAGAGACTAGAGACTAGAGACTAGCGACTAGCGACTAGCGACTAGCGACTAGCGACTAGCGACTAGCGACTAG
>CAZIXI010000225.1:0-5747 GCA_964543115.1 uncultured bacterium | reverse complement strand
CAGACTGCCCACTGCCTTACTTAAGGTGCACAGAATAATATCCACCTTTTTTGCCACTTTAAAATACTCCGCCACCCCGCGTCCCGTTTCCCCAATAAGACCGGTGGCATGCGCCTCATCCACCATTACCATCGCCTTATAATGCTTGGCCAGGGAAACAATTTCTTTTAACGGCGCAAGATCACCATCCATACTGAAAACAGCGTCGGTAATGATTAGTTTTCTTTTGTAATCCTTACACCGCTGCAGGATAGCCTTCAGCCGCTGCATATCCTTATGCGGATAAACCATCAATTTGGCCCCACTCAGCCGGGCCGCATCGATGATACTGGCATGATTGAAACGATCCATAATAACCGCATCGCCGGAACCGACAAGCGAAGTAACGGTACCCACATTAGCCACATAGCCCGTACAGAAAAGAATTGCCGCCTCCCGCCCCTCAAACTGGGCAATACGCTTCTCCAACTGGGTATGTAATTCCATTGTCCCGACAATCAGGCGGCTGGCTCCGGCACCGCAACCATACTGCTCGACAGCGGCAATGGCCGCTTCTTTGACCTTGGGGTGATTGGCCAAACCCAGATAATTATTGGAAGAAAAGGATATATAATCCTTACCCCCAATTGTCACATGCGGCTCCTGATTACTGGTTATTGTCCGCAATCTGCGGTAAAGACCGCTTTTTTCCAGCTCTTTCAGCTCCTCTGATAGAAATTTCATAATGAATCCCTCCAGATTGAAATTATGGATTATGAATTAAAGACTAAGCGCACATAAATCTACACTAACTTAATAAAACTCTATCGCACCAGAAAAAATTATTTCTTCTGCCAGGAACTCCGGCTTTCTGCAGCCGCCCCTTTAAAAAAAGATACAACGGTACCTGTCCCATAAACATATAAACTTACCAGGCAGGCAGGCAGGTGAAAGAGCCAGGCCCAATCCAGCTGCCGGCAAAGTCCGCGAACGGTCTGCACAACCAGCGGAATAACCGTCAAAGAATAAAAGATAAATTTCAACAAACCCTTAGTGTTTAAACTTCCCCACTGGTATTTGCGCAGGCCCTGTTCATTATAGTAGCGGTAATCCCGGATCCTTCTCCGCTGTTTCCCGGCAAACTGTTTTATATTCCCGGAAAAAAGATGAATAATTCCGGTTTTTACCTTAGCTATTCTATAATCGCCCCCGGCCACCAGATCACAAATTATATCAATATCAAAAAGATAATCACCGATCCCGTATTTTTGCAGTATCTCCCGCCGGATGAAAAAACCATTGGCCCCGATTGTCGGTAAGCGGCGGGGATCAGGAAACTCTATTTTTAGGTAGCCGCCTTTATCTTCTGCCCTAAATCCGACCTCTGTCCAAGTGCCGGTCAGTAAACAGTAACGGTCATAATTTCCCAGAAAAAGGCAAACCGGATCATTCATCCCCAGTAAGGCGCAATAACGGGTAATCCACTTGTCTCCCCGGCGGTACGTATAGCGCAGAGGTTCACTGGCCGCTATCTCCGGATCGGCAAAGGGAGCAACCATTTGCCGCAGCCAGTCCGGCCGCGGTAAAATGTTATCCGAATCAATAAGCGCGACAATTTCATTGCGGGCCTGTTTAACCCCCACCGCCTTGCCCGCCTCACCTGTTTTCAGGGAATTGACAACAACCTGGTACTGTCTGCCGGATAACATGCTGTTAACTATTTCAATAGTCGCGTCGGTGGAACCGCCATCGGCAATAATAAGCTCTACTTTCTCTTTGGGGTAATCCTGACAGAGAACAGCCTCCAGGCACAAGGCAATAGTCTTGGCGGAATTAAGTGTCGGGGTAATAATACTAATACCCGGTAAATTCATAAAAAGTTTTCTTACTCGACTTTCACCTTCGGTTTAAAATCAAACAGGTGCCCCAGTATCTTCACTCCCCCACGGCCGTAATACTTAATATCATTTAAATCCCGAATACTGGTCAGCCGCCGCCAGAGGAACTCCGGATTAAAGGCCACTCCATAGATCCCCTGAACTAATTTCATTATCCGGCATTCGTCCAGCGGAGCTTTCATTATCGGCTCTTTCATATCGTAACGATCCCAATCCAGTGTCTTCAACCAGCCTTGCTCCTGACATTCAGTAAACAGCGGGGTGCCCGGATAGGGGATCATCACCGTTGCCTGAACTGTATAGGCATAACCCTTACGCAGCAGCCACCGTCCCAATTCTAATGTTTTCTTCGCATCCACATAAGTTTCCCAGGGATGCCCGAACATAATCGTTATATGCGGGAAGAGGCCGGCCTGGCGGGCAAGCTTACAGGATTCAATTATCTGGGATACGGTCAGATTCTTATCCAGCCGGTTTAGCGTCTCTTGATTTGCCGATTCAATACCAAAAAGAAGCAAACGAAAATTAGCCTGTTTCATCAATTTATAGTCAGCGGCGGTTGCCGCGTTAAACCGCATATTACAATCCAGATAAAGCTCTTTATTATACCCCCGCTCGATCATCCCCCGGCAGAACTCCCGCAGCCAGTTACCAACCGGAAAAGTACCGGCATCATCCATTATTTCTTTCACTTGGTATTTATTAATCAGCTGCCCGATTTCGTCGAGTAGATTTTCCGGTTTACGTGAACGAAATTGCGGGAAAATTGTTGTCCACGAACAAAACTTGCACCGTCCCCACCAACAATCCCGGCCGGCCATTGTATAGGTGCCCGGCACAGATTTATAGTTACCGTTTTCATACGCGTAAAGTTTCCATTTAGTCAGGTCCCGGTCAATAAAGGGCACCTCGTTCAGATCATGAGTAAGCTGGAACTTACCGGTGTTCTTTATTTTTCCGTTTTCCCGGTACCAGATCCCCGGCGCCAGCTTGTCTTGTTTCGGGCTTCGCCCGTCCTGCAGCCAGAGGCAAAGACTTAGCAGCATAAAATCATAATCGCCGCCGGTAATGACGTAATCAACGGGACTGTTCCGAAAAGATTCTTCGGGCATGGCCGTCACATGGTCACCCATTAATACGGTCGCTAGTCGCTGGTCGCTAGTCGCTCTTCGCTTATTGCTAGTCGCTAGTCGCTGGTCGCTAGTCGCTAGTTCTTTTAAATCGTTTATTATTTTCCAGTGTTGTTTAATGACCGGGGTTTTGGTTTCGATGGCAATTAGGTCTGGTTTCATCCTTTCGATATCCTCTAGCCACTGTTCGTAACTCTTGCGCTCGGCAATGGCATCATCCCAGATAACCTCAAAACCATTTTCTTTGAGCATCGTGGCGGCCTGAGCAGGCACTACTGGATAAATAAAGGTAGGCGACTTAAAATACTGAAATTGCCGGTTCTGAGACAGAAGCGGCACCCCTTTTTCAGCATTCAACGGCGGATAAGATATAACTATCTTCACTCTTCTTCCCTTAGCCTTTTTGCTAATAATCCCTTGATAAAAAACACCCCATAACTAAGATGGGTAACGATTACGCCCAGGAAAACCAGCAGCTTCAATTTCAGTCCCTTAAACTTAATAACCGAACCTAACACCGCGGCTAAATACATAAGCACCCCTGTCAGATAGAGCCAGCTATTCACCAGCCAGCCGCCGGCAAGGAAAACAACTAACAGGGTCGGCAGAAAATAACTCAACCGTAGTGATGTCCGGGGATAGCGTTTAGCAAAATAACCCCGGTGCAGGGCATAGGCATTTATCTGCCGCAGATGCCCCCGGAAAAGTGATCGGCGGTGATGGTAGATTAGGATCCGGGGATCATAGACGATCTTCTTTTTTAATTTAGCCGTTATCTCCAGGCACATATGTGTATCTTCACCCGGCCAGAAGTCCGTCTGGAACCCTCCGAGTTGCTCCACGATGTCTTTCCGGACAATAAAATTACAACTGGGATAGTCATCAACAAACCTCTTCACCTGCGGCAAGTAGCGGTAACGGTACGCTCCTCCGCCAAATAATGATTCATACACCCCGCCGCTGGCCCGCTGCCAGAGAGAATCACTGGCCGGGGTAACCGCCGGGCCGCCGACAGCAGCTATCTGTTCATCAACAAAATAGCCAACGGCATTCTTCAACCAGTCACTCTCCGGATAGGTATCATCGTCAATAAAGGCAATGATCTCGCCCCGGGCCTGTCGTGAGCCGATATTACGCTTCTGCGCCGGCCCCATTGAACCGGTGGGAACAACCTTTAGTCTGCCCGCCGGCGCGCTAAACTGTTCATCCGGTAAAACAATCAGCTCAAAATCCGGATAGTCCAACCGCAGACAGTGTTCGATACACTCAACCAGATTCTTATTCCTTTTACTAACCGGAACAATTATTGAAACAAAAGGGCTGTCCATCTTTACTTACCTTTTCTTTTTATATTTTCTTGCCTGGCGTGAATATTGCTGCTGGCGCTGTTTTATCCGTTTCTTCTTTTTTTCGCTCTCCTCGTACCAGCGCAAAACATTTACCCGGTACCAGATAGCCATCGTGTCCTGCCAGGTAGCAATAATATCCCGCCAGCCGATCCGGCCGTATGTGCGCTGGGAATCCAAAACCACCGGCGCCTCGATAATCTTATAGCCGGCCCGGTGGGCATTGAGCAATAACTCTATATCATAGGCAAACTTCTTCACCAAAATTTTAGGGAAAATGGTTTTTACCACTTCCGCTTTAAATAATTTTAGCCCCGTCTGGCTGTCCCGGATCGGTAAACCGAAAAACAGGCGGATAAGCCAAAAATAAACCGTACTGATAATCTTTCGGCTTAACGGATAGCTGACCTTGGAATTAGGATGCATCTTTGAGCCAATCACCACATCCGCTTCATCAAGGCGCATAATATCAAAAAAGGTCTGGATCTGCCCCGGATGCAGGTCCATATCCGCGTCCAGAAAAACGATATAATCGCCGACCGCCGCGCGCACTCCTTTTTTCAGGGCCCGTCCCTTACCGTAATTACGCATATTGCGGCGGACACGGATTTCTTTATGCTCATCCGCCAGCAGCTTAAACTGACGGTAGGTATCATCCCGGCTGCCGTCATCAATACAGATAATCTCGTAATGACAGCCAAAATCGTTAAAGGTACGCACCACCTCCTTCAGGTTAGCGGCAATATGCGGACCCTCATTATACGCCGGAACAATAACCGAAATCTTTCCCTTAATCCGCTGCATAGACCTTTTTAGTGTTGAAATACTCTGTCCGTAATATTTTTACCGCGCCCGTACCAAAAATGAGGATTAACAGACCGGCAACAAACAGCACCGCTAAGACCTGCATTAGCGTCTCGTGAAATAACACCAGTAAAACGATCTGGCTGATCACTCCCAGAATAAAGAAGGGCAGAAAGTCATACTGCTGGCGGGCCAATTGATAGTTAACTACAATACATAACAGGCCATACGGGGTAACGGCAAAACCGATCAGGCGGAATAAAGGTATCATCTGCGCGTAGGTATTGGCAGTGATATCCGCCCGCCGCAGTAAGATATGCACTAACAGTCGCGGAAAAACATTACAGACAATCACTCCAACGGCACAGCAAATAAGACTGTAAATAATACTCTTAGACAGTAATTGCCTGGTCTCTTTTTTCAGGGCATAATTATGGGAGACCTTGGGAAACATCACCCCGGCAAAAGACATCGGCAGAAAGAGAAAGGCCTTACCGATCATGGAAACCATAGAATAGTAACCGGCGAGAAAAGAATCTTTAAAATAATGTTTTACAATAATCGCGTCAACATAGGTACAGATACCAAAA
>CAZIXI010000224.1:0-5753 GCA_964543115.1 uncultured bacterium | reverse complement strand
GATAAGAGTATCCAGATCAGTTACCGGATGGTTGATGATGAAAATGACGGTTATGATGCCAATGATGAATTAGTGGAATCAACCATTCAGTTAATTGATAATGAATATACTACGCAACTGGCGCGGGCCACCGGCAATGCTGACGCGGTAACGATTTATGAAGGCACGCATGACGGTGAGAACTGGCAGCGCACCAGTGATGTTTATCAGGACCAGATCAGTTATGATGGCCTGGGCCGCAAAATTGCGTATCTTAGTTGTGAATATGTGGCCGGCAGCCTGCATGACGCGGACAATCAGATCGGGGTTACCTTTACCAATACCACTATGGACGGTTTAGGCAACGCGCTGGAAATTAAAAACTATCAGTTCAGCGGTGTGGACAGCAGCGGCATCAGCGTTACCGAAGGCGTACCCGCACTGGCCGGTGAAGAGGGTGAGTATTATGGCTATGCACATACTATTAATAATGTAAGCGCGCTGGGTGATACCACCGCCAGTCTGGTCAGCTCCTATACTGCCGGTAATGCTGAATACAAACGGGTTTTACGCGGCGGCAGCGATATTCTAAACGTGGTTGGTTCATTGGATATTACCGGGCTGACAGAAGAGATTGAATATGATGCTGTTGGTAATGTTACCACAGAATATAGTGTGGCAATGGTTAATAACAATGGCACCTGGGAACTTGCCGATTATAACCGGGCCGGCTATGAATTATATAACGCCCAGGGCCTGGCGGAAGTGCAGACCACTACGGCGTTAACCGAATCAGGAGACAATATCAGTCAAACTATTACCACGCTTAACTACAATATATATGGAACAACTGACAGCACTAGTGTGGAAAGTTATGACTGGAACGGCAGCAGCTGGGATTACGGGGAGACAACAGTAACTGCTAACACCTATACAAGTAGTGTTTACCGTTCCCGCGGCTGGGCCGGTACCACTACCAGGGATACCTACCGCGGCGCGGATGCCGGAAGCGCGGAATTGCGGGAACAGGTAGTGACCACCGCTAGTGCCTTTGATGGCCGGGGTAATATTCTCAGCGCGGTAATGGAGTATTCCAGCACCGTTAATGGCGATATTGACGGCGATGGCTTGGGCAGTGAGGACCTGGTGCTGGAAAGTAAACAGGAAGTGAGTTACGATTATAGCGGCCCCGAAGGCATTGCCTGGGCGGAACGGGGTATTGCCTGCCGCACAGAAACGCTGAGTTATCTGACCGCGGATGAGGGCGCTTCCTATACCTTAAAAAATAAAACCATTCAGACAACCCAAACATTAATCGGTGACCTGGCAGCGGAAACAAGTTCCTTGACCTATAGTATGGATACAGACGAAACCATAACCGGCTCAGATGATTATCTGCTTGATTCGACTTATACAATTAATACTATAGATGATAGCCGGGAAATCAGTTCCCGTCACAGCTATTCTTATAATTCCGGTACGCAAACCAATGATTCATTTATGTATCTGGCGGTTAGTGACAACATTACCTATGATGCCCGCGGCAATATGCTTAACTGGACGGATACGAATTATGATCTTGATTTAACCGAAGCGGAAGCGGATGTTACGGAAGCGGAGCTGGCTTCCTTTGCCAAGGTGAGTAAGACGATTAATAGTGTTCCGGTTGGTTCTTATGCGGGGTATGACTATTATAACCGGCTGCACACCGTGGAAGCGCAGCAGCAGTCCTGGGATATAACCTTAACTGACTGGGTGGAAACCAGCCTGACCAGAACATTCAACCAGGAACATGATCTACACGGCAACGTACTGCAGTCAGACAGTTATTACTATTCAGCGGTGGAGGCGGGTGGTTATCAGTTCAGCAGAATGACAGCCAACACTACCAGCTACGATGCCCAGGGCCGGGCCTATTTCAGTGAAGATACCTATTATGTGTTAACTGAGGACCAGCAGAATATTGATTATCCGGCGTATGAAGCGGGTAATTTCCAGGATGTTCCGGACCTTGATACCGCGCTGGATTCCTACCGGCAGGAAAAAACCCTGACAGCGGAATTTAACGGCCGCGGACAGGCGCTGACCCAGTACCGCGACATCTTTGGCAAGGCGGATGACAGTGAGACAATGGAGTTTACCGAACGCCAGCAGATCAATAGCCTGGTTTTTGACAGTAACGGCGAGATGCTGGTGCAGTCAATCTCTACCTATATGGGTGCCCAGCCCGTAAATGATATGGAATCACTGCTCACTGATATTGCTGACGGGGCAATTGATCTAGAGATAGATGCCGGTCTCAGTCATTATCAGGATGAGGTGAGTTATTTTGCCGCGAGAGATTATCTGGGCAACATAACCGAAAAAACAGCGGATTATACCAAATACAATGAAGACGGCAGCAGTGTTTTCTGGCGGGAAACACAGGCCAATAGTTACGGCAGCGGTGTGGATATAATGAATATTACCGGCAGTGATTCCAGCCAGTATATTATTACGGAGGCGGGCGATATTGCCGGAGTGAACCTGATTGTTGATAATATTGTTAACGCTGATTCCGAACTGAGTGCGGAACAGTTGGCCGCCGGCCTGGAACTGGAATCCGCCAGCGTTACCCTTTACAGTGACTATGAAGACGGCATGGCCACCAGCACCATTACCTATGGCGATGACGGTACGATTTCCCTTAATCACAGTGAAAGCGATAACCGCGGTTATATAATCAGCAGTGAAAATTACGGCTATGCCATGGCCGAGGGAGACAGCCTGGTCAACTACAGTAAGGACACGGTGTTTGATGAAGCAAGTATTACCGATCCGGCAGGCAGCGCCGCCACGGAAAACAGCCGCACCACCACCTATAGCGATAATTTTACCGCAAGCGGCCAGGCCCGGGATACGATTGCCCAGAATGAGCTCTGGGACGGCGCGGCCTGGGAAATGCAGGATTGGACGGTGAGTTCCACGGTTTACGATACTTACGGGCGGGTAAGCAGCACCACGGAAACCAGCTATTTACGCGAGTATGGTAACGCAACCCTGCTGGATTTTGCTGACGGACTGAGTTATGAAGAGGCACAGACAACGGCAACCGCAAATAGTGTGCAGTACGAGACCAGGGAAACCGCTTTCAGCAATTACCAGGTATGGATAAACGATCTGGCGGGTAACAGAGAGGTAGAGATTTCTTATTATGATGCGGCAAGCGGCACTGACAGCCTCTACCGGGTGTATGATTATACCAGCAATTATGATTATCAGGGCCGGCTGGCGGTGGAGACAATGGTGGAACAGGATGCCAACGGCCTTTATCTTAATAAAGAGGTATCCCAGTTTAGTGATTATGACAGTGCCGGCCGGGCGGCAACGGTTTATAAGGATATCTATAGTTACGCTGACGGCCAGCAGGCCAACGAGGCGTTTGCATCACGCACAGTGAATTTTAGTGAGTATAATAATGCCGGCCAGATCACTGGCTCAGTGGTTATTACCCTGCAGGAAGACAGTGATGAGGCCAGTGCACCAGAGCTGATCGGTGATGCCGGTATAACGGAAGCGGATCTCCTGACTGGACTGGACTATGACAGCCGGGTAGAGACCATCAATACCGCGTTTACCGCCAACGGCCAGGCCGCTGCCGGGACGACAACTACCTATTATAATGATAACGGTACCTTTGTTGCCGCGCAGGTAGAGGAATTCACCGCGGATTATGGAGCGGATAACCTGATTACCTATAACGATACCGTGACCAATAACATTTACGGTTTCCTCAGCCAGCGGGTGAGCACCACCTATGTAATTGCCAACAGTGTGGAGGAACCTTATTGTGATAATGATGAGCTGAGTGCCAGTGTCACTGATAATACCGTACATTCCGCAACCATTGATCTTGCCAGGGACCTGGATCAGGATGGCGAGAGTGATTTCTTTAATACCTCCCGGCAGCAAAACGATTATCAGATATATGATCTTTACGGCCGCACGGTTAAGGAAATGACCACGGTGGAGAATCATGATTATGCCACTGGTACACTGGCGGCAGCCAGCTGCAGTATTACCCATAATGTTTATGACGAAGGAAATTTATCTACTTACGCGGATAAACAGTATTCCTTTAACAGCGTCTGGGACAGTGAAACCGGCAGCTGGGAAGAGACCAGTATGGCGGTTGACGAACATATTACCTGGACGGCCAGCGGCGCTATCGAGAGTAAGTTCAGTTCAAGTTACATAAACGACGAGCATCAGTTCAGCGTACTGCAGAATGCCGCCACAGAAGCGGAACTTGCCGCCCTGGAAGGCGCGCTGGAATACCAGGACAGTAAACTGATTAGTTCCAGTTATCAGGAAAATACCCTTAATGCCTGGGGCGCGGCGGAAAGTACCACCACCTGGAACTTTAGTGGTGTAGACGGCCAGGATGTGGGCGAACAGGTGGATGTAGAGGCACTGGAGGCGCTGGCCGGGTTTACCGGCAGTGAAGTAACCACCTTCAGTTATAATGACCGGCGGCAGAGCGACGGCAAGACAACGGATTACCTTGATTGTGAGGGAACCTTGTTCCGCATGGTGACCAATGGCAGTTTGGTGGATGGTGTGGTAACCGCCGGCGGCATTGAATTGGATGAATGCGGTAACTGGCTGACCTATTATATGGAGACGGAGAATATTGCCGGGGTAACCAGCCGCGATGTTGTTAAAGTGGAAAACAGCTATCTGGACGCGCGCGGCCAGGCCGGACAGATTACCACCACTACGTATAATGCGGATGATCTGAGCCAGACGCTTTCCGTGGAAAACAAGGGCGGCGGTTATGGCTGGGCCGGAGTGCAACCAATAGATAATGACGGTGACGGCCTCTGGGATAATGATCTGGTGGATCTGATCAGCGATACCCGGGATACCCTGATCCAGTATGATAAATGGGGTAATGCCGAAGGCTATTCTATTGAGACCACCTACTATGATGATCTGGGCAGCAGCACCGAATACAGTATATCCACTAATTATGTGGCTGAGGATACGGTGGCGGCGGCGCGCAGTGAAATGCAGTATAGCCTGAATATGGATGTGGCGGCTGATTATGAAACCAGCGGACTGGTGTATAACGGCAGTTTAAGCGAGGTAACGGCATATAACGAATACGGCTACCGGCAGAGTGAAACAATGCAGAGCTGGGCGCTGGTGGACACGGATTACAACGGTATTTTTGAAATCAGCGATGACCTGCAGGTGCGGGGCCGTGATGAAATGCAGTATTTTTATCTGGATATAGCCGATATTGATAGTCTGGCCATCCTGGCCGATGATATAGCCAACGGTAATGTCACCGAAGACACAACCCTGCTGGCCAGCGGTAAATCCACGGTGATTCAAACGGATAGCGGGGTGGTGAATAACGGTGTTTTTGAAACCACCACCACTAATTTTGATATTGTTTTTGAATGGGATGAGCGCGGTAATAAAAGCGGTTATGTAACCGAAAGTTATCTCCATGGTAATGTGACAGAAACCGCGCGTATCAGTACCAGCTATACCCGGGCCCTAAGCGCGGATAACCTGGGCCGGATGACCGCTACCCGTACCTGGGATTATGATCAGACAGGTTACGCCGATATCAGCCTGGATGATAATAATGAGCCGGTACTGGCGGCTGAGGCGGACGGCAGATTATTAACCATTGAAGATAATTATTATGACCTGAATGCCAGCGGCGATGCCAAGAGTACGGTAAGTATTAGCCTGGACGCGGAAACCAGGGATTATCTGGT
>CAZIXI010000223.1:0-5774 GCA_964543115.1 uncultured bacterium | reverse complement strand
CAGCACATTCTTTTATCTCTTTTTCATACTCCGCCTTACATTTAGGACAAAACATACTGCGCCTCCTCTTGTTACCCTCCAATACAAAAGGCCGCAACCTCTCTCAAACGGGTAGTAAAAGAGAAGCCACGGCCTTAGAATGTCTATCTTATTCTACCCGTTTCAATTTTACTTTTAATGCTACACCTTTATTGCAATAATGTCAAAAAAAAGACGAGGAACTTCTGTAAGAATAACACCTCAAGTTGTTGTTACAAAACTATTTCCTTGCGATAACAACACGGCACAAATAAGTCACAGCTGGAAGATTTTGCAAGGGAGAATTCCAGGGTTGAAGACTGTCCCAAAAGATTAATCTTTTTCAATTTCTCTCTTAGCAATTAAAGTATCTTTGAGGGCGGGAAGGACTTGGAGATCTTTCTGCCGGCCGAGTGTTTGTTTACTCTTGATAATCCTTTTTAACGGCAATACTCTCAAAGTAATTCCAGCAACTTTTATTCTTAAACAATCCTCATACTCTTTAGTAAACTTATGCAGACCATGGACATGAGTAACAATATCGAGCAAATTGAATCCGCTGCCAGCAAGCGCGGGAGGGTTTAAGCCTATCGGCGGAATAAAGATAGCTCCACATTTTTTGATAACATGATGAAATTTCTGATCATCAAGGTCTTTGAACCAAATATCGACATCTTTTGTCACTATTGGGGCACCCTGGAAAGCGGCCGCTGCCAGACCAACAATAATATAAGGAACCTTATGTTTATTAAGTTCCTTAAAAAATTTAACCTCTTTTGGCGTAAAGGGAAATATTTGCACGGCGTATACTCATCTCTAAACGTTTAATGATTGGCTGTCTTAAACACTGCAGGGTATGAAAAACAACCTGGCGGTCACAATTTTTATGCCGCTGACAAATTCTGTCAACTAACTTATACAGTTTCTGAAACTTCTTTATTTCACTTCCAGCATTCATTTTCGTTTACCATAAACTCCTATTATCCAATATACTAAGCGATTAGAGGAGATTTTGCAAGGGAGAATATTATTAATCCTGTTCTCCCTCTACACCTAAAACCTTTTCTTGAAATAAATCACCCCTGTCCGCCCTGCCCTCAATTTCCGCAAACTGGCTCAAGAAGGCAAAAGGTTGCCGGATATCAGTGCAGGCATAACCCGCGGCAATTATTGCAGCATTAAAAAATAACCAGACACCGTCTTCGTCTTCTTTAAACAACCACCGATCCCGGACAGCGCTATACTCAAATTCAGGAGAGAGCTTCAAATAAACATAAGCTAATAGCCTACCCTGATCATCCTTGTGACTGATAGACTTATTCTCTTCCTCAAACTTCAGCCTGATTTGTTTCCCTTCTAATACCTTCTCGCTATAAGCAGTTGCCTGTTTCGCTGTCGCTTCTGGGACACGAACACCGATCAACCTGATGTTATCACCAGCAGTTGTCTCGATCGTATCACCGCTAAGCACTTTAACACAAACTGTATCAACAACAACATCAGCCAGACTTTTGGCTAATGGTTTTCTCGGAAAACGGTAAAATACCCCTGCCAGCGCCAGACCCAAAGCAATAAGCGTTAATATAGCTAAAGCTAATTTGACTGAACACTTACATTCCATCTATTAATATACTCCCATATCCTTTAGGTGTTCATCAGTTATCCCAAAATGATGGGCAATCTCATGCTGGATAACGTGCTTGATCTCGGCATAGATATCCAACCCCTGGGCCACGCACACCCGTTCAATATTGCTTTGAAAAAGGGTGATTTTATCCGGCATGACCATGCCATAATATTGCGTCCTCTTCTCCAGGGGGATCCCCTGGTAGAGGCCCAATAATCGTCCCCGGCTGGATAAACCCAGTTTCCTGGCCTCAGCCAGGTCAACCTCATCTTCAACCACAAAATCCACATTCTGCAATTTGTCTTTAAATCCTTGCGGAAATTTATCAAGCACATCAGCAACTAATTTTTCAAATTCTTTGCGCGTCACTCTACCCCCCTTCGGGGGGCTGACTGCCCCTCCTCACCTAACTCCACTACCCGACCCAGAAAAAGAATACTGCCGGATTGGTTATCGCGGATGAGAAACATAAATGGATGGTCGGCACGGAAAATAACGGGCTTACTGGCAATGGCCTTCATCATCACTACCGCGGTTGCCGCCGCCGCCTCCGTCCCTTCTTCATTAACCTCCACAAAGGCCTGGTGGATCACATTAGAAATATATAGATCCCGCCTACCATTCATCCCGGAAAAATCCGCCTTATCACTAAAGGCATCTTTCATCCCCATGGCGGAGAGTGTATCCGCTAAAAAGCATTTTTTTTCTATTTTGTAACGGGGAAAAAAAACAATAACCTTTTCCTCGATTAAGCTCCGCAACCAAATATTTAATTTGGCTAAAGTTAATGAATCTTCAAGCGCCGCCAGGCCATCGGTCTCCGCGGGCAGAAGAACTATCATACTCAGTTCCTCCCCCAGATAGGGCATGGACAATATCTGGAGCCCCTCTCTTTGCAGGTAACCGAATTTTTCGCTCTGGGTCATCATCGGCACGGTAAGTTCTTTTTCCGCACTGATCTTAAAAGGCATTTCTCTGGTCTGTTCTTTTTTAAACTGGCTGGCCCATTTACCTTTAAAGTAAATAGCATTGGTAAGGACTAATCTTGTTAAGGCAGTTAGGATTCCTTCAGGGATGAGGTCCTTAATTTTGTCCTGCGTTTTTTCGGCAACCCAGTTATTAATCTTTTGCCGGGCGGACTCAGCCGCGGTTTTAAAATCCACTTGATAAAGTGACGCCCCATAATTTTTCTCTAATAGATTAATAAAAAGTGGTAAAAAATTGTATCCCTGCTGTCCCCAAAGAGCATTGGCCACACTCAACTGGCAATCCCCCTGTTCTCCGCGGGCATTTAGCTCATTAACCAATTTCCCCATACTTGAGTGTAAATTCTGCTGCAAGGGATTAAAATGCAGCACCTCCGCCATCTGTGTTGCCGTTTGTCCCCGCGCTCCGGCATAGGTCATCGCCAGGGCGGTAGAAATACTATAGGGAGACAAAAACAGATTTCCCTCCTCCTCCTTTAATTGCTTATAAATATCCAGGGCAAAGGTGTTATTACCTTTGACAATATCCTCATATTTTTCATCTCCTAAGCACACATTCGGCAAAAAAAATGCCGCAATTAAAAAAGTAGTTATTAATCGCCTCACCGGTCACCTCCTTAAAAGAGTAATTCCTTAACGGTAAATAGCCAAACGATTACTAGATTAATAAGACTCAACATCACCGCCGCGCTGCCGAAATTCTTCGCTTTCTTCGCCAGGGGATGGATTTGCGGTGAGGCAATATCCACTACCGCCTCAATCGCGGAATTGAGCAGTTCCACAATAAGAACCGCCAAGTGACTCACTAGTAATATTAATCGTAAGAGGGAAGATAACGGCAGGATAAAGATTAACGGTACCAGCAGGCAGCACAACAAAATTTCCTGCCGTACCGCCCGTTCGGTCTGCACCGCCTCCCGCAGGCCGCTAAGAGAATGTTTTAACGCCTTCCAGAGCGCTGGCATGCCTATCTTGTACCCACACTGCAATGGCCGGCAGCATTTTCATCACTGCCCACATCCCAGTACATCGACCGTTCAACAACAATCTCGATACCGTTAGTGGATTCTATTTTTGTAGAAAAGGCGGAACTGGAAAGATCGGAAACACCGTTCGCGTCTAACGTATAACGGCTGGTCGGAGAAACAGTAATGCTCTGCTGAACGGTAGTCCCATCGTTCTTCATAAAGGTGAGCGTTACCGAAGCGCTGCTGGAATTAGGGTTCTGGATCAGGATCCAGGTTTCATAAGTACCCTGGGTAGAGCCTTCCGAGAGATACCAGATAGTACCGGTCTCTGTCGCCCCCCGGCTGCAATGACCGCCCGCACCCACGGCACTGCCCACATTCCAGTAGACAGAACGTTCAACAACAATACCCACCCCGTCTGTGGAATCCACCTTGGTGGCAAAACTGCTGCTGTCCAGATCAGAATTATCATTCGTATTAACACTGTAGCGGCTGGTCGGAGAAACAGTGATACTCTGCTGGGCCGTCGTGCCGTCTTCCTTCATATAGGTCAGGGTTACACCGGCACTGGTAGAATTCGGATTGGCCACCAGGATCCAGGTGTTGTAGGTACCGGTGGTTGACCCTTCGGCCAGGTACCAGGTGGTGGCCGCCAGAGTAGAAAAAGAAAGCGACAAAATCGCCAGCAGAAAAAATGCGAAAAATAGTTTTTTCATACTCTTACCCCCTATAAAACAGGATTGTTGTAGTCATTTAGGTTGTCAACAGCAATCTGGTTTCCGGCACCGGCATCTGCTACAGCCGAATCAAAAGAGCTATTTACCACCAAATTGTTATCTCCGCCGGCAATAATAACAACATCCTGCGTATCAGTATTGCCCATACAATGGTTGCCATCGAGACGATTTCCATCACCCGCTATACGAATCCCGTAACTGCTATCATTACAAACATTGTCCGCGACAATATTTCTGCTGCCATACACATAAATTGCTTCACCGAGAGTGGCATTAAACTGTTGAGTACTGGAAGAAGTATTATTGCGAATAATATTATTGTGATCTAATACAACTATCCCATAACCGGTAGAATTGTAGGAAACACAATTCTGCAGAATAGTAGAATTATTTATGTAGATACCACCGCCGGCAGTATCCGTTTCCCAGGCCCCGTTATTAGCTGCCCGACAGTTCTCAATCGTCCCGGCAAGAGCCCCTGTCCAGCAGGTAATGCCATATCTGCCGTTCTGATAAGTATTAATATAAATTATATAAAAACCTGTACAGTAAAGAAAGTAGATGCCCCGCTTACGGAAACTTGTCACGCCTCCGTTCATAACTGTCACGTTGTAAATCGGAGTTGCGGCTTCACCGTAAGCATATATCCCATTACCCTCATCACCGCTGTTCCCGGGCCCGGTAACAGTGAAACCGTTAAGATCCAGGGTTACGTTACTTGCCGTAATCTCAATCGCGTTTGTATCTGTAAGTGAGGAACAATCAATATTGCCGATCAACTTGTATGAACCGGCGGTATCAATCAGGATCAGGGTATCGGCATCATAGGCGCTGGCCGGCTGTTCAATCTCCGTGTAACAGCCTTCCAAGCCACTGATGCCCCGGGCGGTATGTCCGCCTTCCCAGGTAGGGAAATTAGAGGTACTCCAATACATTGCCCGCTCGGCATAGATATTAAGCCTGTTAGTACATTGCACCTTGGTGGAAACAGCAGAATTGCCAATACCGCTGACACTGTTTACATTTAATGAATAACGGTTATTGGCCGCGACTGTGGCAGTCTGGGTTACCGCCGCCAGGTCGGAACGGTAGAAGGTAAAGGTAACTTCGGCATCAGTAGCATTAGGATTGGTCACCAGGACCCAGAGATCAAAATTGTCCGTGGACCCCTCAGGCAAATACCAACTGGTTGCCGCTGAAACTAAAGAAGCACTTGCCAAGACAACAACAATCACCGCCAAAAACAAACAGAGTCTCTTCATAAAGATCCCTCCTTTTTGCCAGAAACACCGCCAACTAACGGAAATGCTCACTTCACTTATAATTGAATCTTTTAGATATTTTACCGCTAATATTTAACTGGGTCAATTTAAATTTATATTTAGTAGTGTCAAGCAAATTGGGCACTTTCGTATTTGGGTACTTTGACTAAAGTAAA
>CAZIXI010000222.1:0-5780 GCA_964543115.1 uncultured bacterium | reverse complement strand
ATATCACTAACATTACTCGCTGTCTCCAGTAGGCAATCCTGTGGCACCGCTGTACCGCCGGCATAACGCCTCCATTTAAGCGCGTGATTGCTTTTTAGCCGCAGGTATTGATGACCGTTTTCCCTGACTACCTCAAACTCTTTGGAGAAAGGCAGCTTTACCTGGGGATGAAGCATTGGCGTCGTTTTCGTCAAAACCATACCACTGACCAGAAAAGAACCATTAACTAATAATGAATGCAAATCAATTCCATCTCCCAATAAACAATCAAGCGCAAATTTACCAACAACTATTGCCAAAAACGGCAATACAGCTTTTGCCTGACCCAGAACAAACTTTCCTGCAGTCTTAAGCAGGTCTGTTATTTTGCTGGTTTTTCTTTCAACATGCCTCTCATCCAGAGCAATAATCGTGCCGCTCACTAACATAAGATCATTCATTTTAATTTTCTGTTTATTTATTATGTTGTTTATATACGCCTCTGGATTATCACTGCTAAACGCTACCAGCAGTCGGCAATAAGCCTCTATTTCTTTATTAGTAATAAACGGCTGCTCGCCCATCATCTGAATGAACATATGCATCTGCCGGTCCATATTGTTGAGAATCCTGCTTTGCTCCTCCTCATCCTCAACCCAGGCAACCGCCAAGCGGCAATATTCCCTAAAGGCAAAACGACGCATAGCGGGATGTTCATCGCTGAAGTTAAATCTTCTTTCTAATTCAACAAGTATTTCTGCCTGTTTTTTCTTATCACTCTCCCAAGCACCTACCAAACGTGTATAAGCCTTGAGGGCATTTCTTTGTACATATACATTTTGGTTAGTAAACTCTCTTCTGACATTCTTGATGGCCTCGATTCTTTTATCCGGGTCCTTGAGCCAGGCAAGCGCTAACCGGCTGTAAAGGCCGATGGCAACCTCACAGACAACAGGATTATCATCGGTTACCATTACCAGTGTTTTTACAAGCCACTCTTGCCGTTCTTTTTCTTCTGTAATCCAGTTAACCAACAGCTCGGCATAGGCCTCCTCAAACGGTTCACGCTCATACGCATCCTTCACATCAAGGCAGAGACTGCCGTCAAAATCATTAATAATGCCCTCACGTTTTTCTGTGTCCTTTACCCAGGCCAAAGCAAGACCGCTGTATGCCTTATACAGACTGGACCGCACAAGATGTTTCGAGTTTTCATCATCTAGCACAAACCCATTTTCCTTTACTAACATCTTCCTTATTTTTGCCAACACCCGTTTGCGTTCATCTTCCTTTTTGATCCAGGCCAAGGCTAATTTTGTGTACACCTCTACCGCCGCCCGGCAAACAAGGGGTAAACGTGAATTTAGAAATTTTTTCACAAAATCAATTGCAGACTTTTGCCTTTTTCCATCAGTTAACCATTCAACTGCCAGAGCGCCATATACTTTTAATGCTTGGGGTAAACGCTCCGGGAGCGAGACATCACAATAAGTTTGCGCCAACTCTAACCTAATATCCTTGCTCTCTTCACTTTCATCCCAGGCGATTGTTAAATTGCTGCTGGCGCTAAGCCTGCTTACGGTATCCATACTCTCTAAAGTATCTATTTTCACCAATATCTCTTCCCGTTTGTCTCTTTCCTTAATCCAGCATAATGCCAACTGGCAATACACAGATAAGGCAGCTTCCTTGCTATTGCTAGAAGCATCTTTATCGCTAAAAATGCCTTCCAGCTCATTAAGTATCTGCTCTTGTATTTTTTCGTCCATTATCCATTCCGCAGCCAAACGGGCGTAAATATCTTCCGCAAACAAACTCATATGCCCCCGCCAGCAATTACCAAAATTTACCTTTATCTCTTCAAGTATACCCATCCTCTTTTCTTCCGGAACGTGCGCACTAAGATATTCGTACAAACTGGAATTTCTGGCAATCCATAATTGTCTGGCTAATTCTTGCTTTCTTTCCGCAGGCAAATCCTGCCCGGCATAATCTGGATCTTTAAGGATAAATTCAATTATCCGCAATTCGCCTTCCGCAGTAGCAATCCCTGGTGAGCCCAGTTCTTCAATGAACTCTATCACTGGCATAAATCTATCAGCAGCATCCTTTTCGTTTTTATCTAGCTCCCTTAACATTCTTTTCAATTGATGTCTGTCTTCTTTCGGCATACTCAAATAGACAATCGCCTCTTCAAAAAACGCCTCTGCTTCTGTGGCCAGATCCGGCGATATAGTTTCACAACTTGTTCTTTTTTGCCGCAGAACCAACTCCATACTTTCATGCACCAATATCAAATAACAGAAATCAACCAACGCCCGTTCGGGGAACCTCCCGGAACAAAGCGCCTCCCGTAAATCAGCATCCAAGGCAAAAACATACCTTTCTTCTTCAGCAACTTCCGCCCCTAAATCATAGATGCCCGCTGCAGACGGCAGATTACTGAAAAAATAAAAATATTCAAAATCATGTGTTTTCTCTTTCAGTGCCTGCCATTGCCGCGGATGGGTTTCAGCCAGACGTGCCAGGGCAGCATTAATTTCATCTTTATTTACCATTGCATAAACCTCATTA
This sequence comes from uncultured bacterium, assembly GCA_964543115.1. Taxonomy (GTDB): domain Bacteria; phylum Auribacterota; class CAZIXI01; order CAZIXI01; family CAZIXI01; genus CAZIXI01. The sequence goes on along the minus strand of CAZIXI010000222.1, from coordinate 3,227 downwards.
TCCGCATCAAGTTCATCCAACAGCATCTCCGCAGCTCCTGCCGGCTGTTTTTTCTTCATGCCCAAGCGGGAGGACACAACCTGTCTGGCTGCCGCCGCTTTTTTGCGCTCTTCTTCTGCCTGCCTATCTAGCCCCTCCATTGCCTTCACCACAATCCCCACTTCATTACTTGTTATCTTTTCTGCAGAAAAAGCATCCCTTAGATACTCAGCCAGATAATCTTCGGCAAATGCTGCCAATAAATTGCTATACACTTCTCTGACATCATGTTTACGATGATCCTTAATTGGCTTGAGTTCCTCCAGTATTGCTACCCGCTGCTGTTTGTCCGTTACCCAGCAGGCAGCCAATGTAGTATAAAGCCACAAGTCATTTTTCCATCTAGTTTCTCTTGTTTCCGGTGCCATTACCGATTTACGTAGCTCTTTCAGTATCTCTCCTTGTCTCTCTTTATCTTTGATCCAGGCAATTAACAACCGATAATAAGCGGTCAATGGTGCCGTATCTGTATGGTCATAAGTCCAACCTCTCACTCCTTGCATATCAATAATAATCTCTTCACGCCTGTCATCATCTCGCACCCAGATCAGCGCCAACTCTGCGTATGCCTGCTCCGCTCTTCCTCGTAAACTAATACGATCAATAAAGCCCTTGATTTCTCGCATTATCTTTTCCTGTTCTCCGCGTTCTTTTACCCAGGCGGCAGCCATTGTTTTATAGGCCATTATCGCAATAACATCCACCATTCCTCTTTTGTCATTAGCCAGATTTTTTGCAAGCCGCAGAGCATCCGCACGTTCTTCCTTATTGGTAATCCAATGGGCGGCCAGACTGCCATAAACAGCTACGGCATATTGACGCAATCCATCGCTCTGGTTAGTCAGCGTTTCCTTCAATTCAGCCAATATTCGCCATTGTTCGTCTTTATCCTCTATCCATTTTACCGCTAGCTTTGCATACACCTCTGCCGAAACAGCCGGATCAATAGATATATGCTGTTTGTCAAAATTTGCCCTTATAACATCTAAGACCTGCTGCCGGTCCTCCGGTTCTGTTTTCCACTTGTCGGCCAGTCGGCTATACAATATCATCAAGTATTTACACTCGTTCGGTTTTCTTTCTGCGGCAATCATTCTCGTTATTTCTCTGAGCATTTCTGCCTGTTCACGCTCAGTTATTGACCAGCGGCTTGCTAATCTAGCATAAAGATCAACTGCCCACACGCGCACATCTGCGTCTCCATCAAAAAACATTGACCTGACAAACGCCAGCGCGGCAGTACGTTCTTCCTCATCCGTTAGCCAGGCCTCTGCCAGTCTGCGGTATTGCCTTAAGGCAAGACTCCGGCTAAGCGAAGAGAAATGCCTGCATCTATCTTTCAGCAGATTAAGAATCTCCAGTTGTTTCTTCCGATCTCTACTATCGACCCAGGCAGCGGCCAGCTTAATAGACAGGTCGAAAATAAATGTGGCTGTTTGGACATTCACTGACTCACTGTTTCGGAACTCTTCTAATTGACTGAGTATTTTTTCTTGTTCCTCTTTATCTTTAACCCATTTGCCGGCCAAAACAGCATAGGTAGCCTCTACCTCAGAAGCAACGCTACGATCATCACTGCAGATCATTTCCCCCATAGCTGTAATCATTTTTTTCTGTTCTTTCTCGTCCTTTACCCATTTCAAGGCCAAGCGGCGCAACACCTTTGTTGCACGAATAGAAATAAAATAGTCTCCGCTTTGTGCCTCGGCAAGCTTGGCCAATACCTGTTCCCGTTCTTCCGCAGCAAAGGTATTATGGCAGTATTTAAGGAAGATATCCGGCACCATTGCCTTTTTGATACTTGCAATTAATTGCTGTTCATCAAACTCCTGCCATTGAGAGTTACGTAATTGCTCTTCCTGCTCATCAAGCTCTTTCAGCACTTCTGCGACTATAAACGCCTCATCACTGCTTATTTCATCCTTGCTGAAAACATTTTTCAGGTAATCAGCCAAACAGTTTTTGGCAAATGCGGTCAATAACCTGCTATATATTTGTTTTGTGTCCTGATTGTCAGCCGCAGAAAGATCACTGAGCTCTGCCAAGATGGCAGCCTGTTTCTTTTTATCCTTTACCCAGGCTGCAGCCACAGCTGCGTAAACATGCAGCCGATCATGTCTATAAGCAGCATCTTTATCTCTGGCCACTTCGCTGTATTCACTGAGTATTTCTTGCTGTGTCTGTTCATCAGTGACCCAGGCAACTAACAATCTGCTGTAGGCTGCCAATACATTTGGTTTTATATGGCTCGATGGATTAGATATATGATTTTTTATCTCTTCGATTATCTTTTCCCGCTGGACAGCATCACCTATCCAGATCATTGCCAATTCTATATATACCTGCATGGCCGTGGCACAAAGGTCTTCATCTTTGAATCTTGACTTTATTAACTCTAGAGCTGTTTCCTGTTTCTGGGCATCTGTTATCCATTTTTCAGCCATTGTCCGATATGCCGTTAACGCTTCTTTAGCAACCGGCACGGCATTGCTCTTAATCTTTTCCTCGACAAATTTAATTACCTGGGCACGTTCTTCCTCATCCTCTGCCCACTGAAAAGCCAGTTCCCCGTAGGCCTTCATCGCCTTATCAGTTACTATTGAAGTTCTGCGATCCAGTAATTCTTTAAGTTGCGCCAATATCTGCCGGCGTTCTGTCTTATCTTTTACCCATTTTGCCGCCAATTGTATATAAGCCTCTACTGCTGTTCTTGAGGCAGAATTTATATCGCCCTCAATAAACTCTGTCCACAAAAGTGCCAGTGCCTGCTGCTGCAGCTGCTGATCAACCGGCCATTTTGCGGCCAACACAGCAAGAGCTTTTATAATGTGTTTATTCAAGTGAAAACCATCAGCTCCCACAGAAGCAAACATCTCCAGTAACATTTTTATTGTTTCACTGCGCTCACTGGCTGCGTCTATCCATTGACCCGCAAATCTGCCAAAAAGCTTCGTAGAGTCAATATGAACAGCCCTGTCCTTGTCTTTCATCATTGTTTTTAGCTGCGATAGTATCTCTACACGTTGCTCTTCACTATTTGGCCATTTTTCTGCCAGCTCAGCATATTCTTCTATCGCTCTCAAACGCAGGCGCTTATCTTTTTGCTGCATTTTGTCTTTAAGGTAGGCAAATACTTTATTCCTCCCCTCCTGATCACCGCTCCTTAGCCAGAGAGCAGAAAGGCAAGA
>CAZIXI010000221.1:0-5796 GCA_964543115.1 uncultured bacterium | reverse complement strand
CAGTCATTAAAAGATTTAAAATCAATCACTTACGCAAAAAGGAGGAAAAATGGCAAAATTTGAAGCAAAAGGCGATGATCTTTTCATCGACGGAAAGAAGGTTCTAAAAGCCTGGGAGTCTTACAGGGGCTGGTTTTGGTTCGGGGTTGAGAGTGTCCGGACTCAAGATTCTATTATCCGTTTCGATCCTGAAGTCGTGATCAAAGATGATCAGATTTGGTTCGGATTCGTCCAGGGATTAGAGGAAGAATGGGGAGAATTTTCCCAGGGCGAGATCGAGAGCTTGGGAAGAAGCAAGGTCTGGCCGATTCCGCAGAAGAATCTCCCACACGCAGGGAGACGATGATGAAAAAGATATTTAGAATTGAAGCTATTATTAGCAACGTAGAAAACGCTGCCTTCGAAGGAAGGGTGATGGAAGAGACAGCCGCCATATTACAGAAACTCGCAAATGATTTAATGAACGGCCGGCAGCCAACCATCCTATTCGATGTCAACGGAAACAAGGTTGGCGAATTTACGGTGTGGATGAAGGAGGAGTGATGGCAAGAGAGATTTATTTTCACATCTGGAATGGTCATTTTAAAATGTGGGGATATGACTGCTATAGATCAAAAGATCATACGGAGATCGTCCTTTATTGGGGAAAGATTGCGGATTCGCTCAGTTGTCTTCAGCAAAAGAGTAAAATCTTTAATCAATACTGGGATGCGTATGATTTTATTAAAAATAAGATAGACGACAAGCTCAGAAAGGGCTATGTAGCACTCAAAAACTCAGACTACGGAAAATACACCTGTGAAGAGATCACTCTTTCAGGGCTAATCCAAATGATTGAAAATGAGAAGGTAAATTAAAACTTGACACACGTCAAGTGTTATGATACGATGATAATACAATGAATAACAAAAAAATCAGGCGATCTTGCTCAAGGCAACTTCCTCGTCCCATGAGGATCTGGTCGCCTCGGAAAGGGCTCGGTTCGGATAAGTTACTATATATAATATATCCGGACCTGAGCCAGTTCCGGAAAGCCTGCTCAAAATGCAGATTCCTCAAAGAAGCCCACAACGGAACTGGGCGGTTTAAAATATGTGCAATCGAAGATAAAGATTTTATTTTGAAATATTACTTCACAAACGAAGGAAAAAGCAACAAGCAAGTGTGGTTCGGCACCATACCCCCGAACCTTAAGACTCAAGCGCCTAAGCTCTACCGGGAACTCGAGTCGTTCATAGAAGAAGGTAGAGCTCGGAGTTTTAGACGTCAGTTGTCCTCCGGGTCAAAAAGGGTAGCCCTTAACGGCCAAACTAAAACAGGCGTGACGGATGGAGACACATCTTGCTAGGTCGGTTCAAAAGCAAGCCGAATCGTTTTGGGGGGATCGTAAACTCCTGCACCTGGAGAGGTGGGTAAACATACACGCTCTTTGACATCTCGACCACTAATATTTAATTGCTGGCTTCGTAAGCCATGGGTTTCCTGGCGAGGTTATCGTCGGCAGGGGATTTGGGTACGGTCAATAAAATAGGTCGTGCCCGGAAGGAAAAGAAAGATGTCGAGGGAACTTAAAATAAGCAAAAATATTAAGGAGGTGATCGAATGAAAGAGTTTATTTTATATGCTGAAGTAAGAGAGATGCTTACAAGAGTTTACTACATAGAGGCTGAAAACAGGGAAGAGGCAGAGGAGATGATCCATGATGGAGCTGTAGATTATGGCAAAGAATATCCAGATGAAAGCGATATTCTTTCAATTAAATCCTATGAAGAAACTTTCGGAGAGAAGCCGGGGACGGCTATTGTTCTACATGCTACAAAAAAGGTGGAATCATGCCAAACGTAACAATCGACATCCAAGTTTGGTGCTCCTGTGGGAAAGGGCTCTGTAACCAATCTACAGAGAAGCAAGGGCGGTTTGGTCCCGGGATAGAAGTTGAGCCGTGCGAGACCTGCATGAGCAAGGAGTACGATCGTGGCGTGGATGACGGCTACGAAAAAAGGGCTCAGGAATAAAAAAAAGGAGGCAATATGATTACAAAAATCAAGCTAGAGGAAATATCCTCTAATCCTCGAAACCCGAGGAAAAATTTCAACGTATCGGAGCTCGTAGACTCCATCAAATCTCACGGAGTCCTTGAGCCGATCATTGTGCGATTATCTCCAGACGGGAAGGGAAAGTTCGAGATAGTCGCTGGAGAAAGGCGGTTCAGGGCTTCTCTGGCAGCCGAAACTAAAACAATCCCGGCCATAGTGAAGGCGCTGACAGACGATGAAGCGTTTGACATTATGACGATCGAGAATCTTCAGCGTCACGACCTGACAGAGATGGAAGAGGCTGAGAGTTTCAAAGCATATTCCGATCAGCACGGAGACGGGATTGAAGATCTGGCCACAAGGACAGGGATTAAGCTCCGGTATATCAAAGGCCGAATAAAAGTCCTTTCACTCCCGAAATACATCCTTAAACAGTGGGACAAAGGGAAGATCGTCTTTGGCCACCTGGAGCAGTTCATGCGAATTGACAACAAAACCGAGCTGAAAGAACTGTTTTCATGGGCGGTTTGGTCGGATGGCTCAGAGTCTGTACGAAGCCTGAAGAACAATATCGACAGAAAGGCTGTCGGACTAAAGTACGCCAAATTCGATTTAAAAGAGGCCGGTTGCCACAACTGCCAAAAGAACACTCACGTCCAAAAGGAGCTTTTCAATGTTGGCGATCTCGAGGAAGCCTGCTGTCTCGATTCGATGTGCTACTTCGCCTTGCAGGATGAATACTTAAAGAAGAACTGGAAGAAACTCACTCCGTACAAGACCGTCCACACCCAGGGATACGCCTGGGATAGGGACGTCGGATACGGAGATTATGAAGTGTTCTATTCTCAATATTCTTACGAAGAGAAAAAACCGAGCGCAAAGTGCATGGAATGTGAGAGCTTTATCACGCTTTTGGACTTTCCGTTTACCATCAGATACAAAGCTGTTTGTGTCGGAGATCAGAAGTGTTTTAAGCGTGAGACGGCTGTTAAGACAAAGAAAAAGAAGGCCGAGAAAAAAGACAGCGACGGTCCCAGGGTTGCGTGGCATGGCGAGCATTTCAGGGAAGAGTTTTTCAAAGGCCGGATTCCGGAAAGGTTCGGAGACTTCGAATCGGCAAGCAAGGAGATGATCAGGATGGCGATTTTCGCTCTGGTTAAAAACAACGATGCTGTCGCTTTAAATGTCGGGATTGACCTTGGGCTCGTGAAAGAAGAAAAGAGGTACGAGGAAAATTGGGGATACAGGTTTGTCTCCCCCGACGACATTTTCGAAGCCTTGAAAAAACTCGATTACGTGCCGCTTTTGGATATCCTAAAGTCTGGCTCTCTGGATGCGATCATGCTGAGAGATTTCAACGCTTCCTCGAGATTGGCCGTAGCGCAGCACCTCGGGATCGACCTTAAAAAGGAATGGCTTATCACTCAGGAGTATCTGGAAAAAAAGACCAAAGCTGAAATGTTCGAATACGGAGAGAAGTTGGGGATTCTGACGAGTGCGAAGGCGAAGAAATACCTGGAGAAGCTCGGGAAGAAAAGGTTTGAACAGTTAAAGAAAGGCGAGCTGATCGATGTCTTCCTGAAGTCCGGAGTAAACCTTTCCGGGAAAGTCCCTGATGAAATTTTGAATTTTTAAAAGGAGGCGAACATGAAAGCTAAAATTTATGGAGTCAGGTATAAAATCGAAGCCGAAGTTGACGTGGCTGCAAAATCCCGAGCTGAAGTCGAGATGGTCATAGGCAGCTTTAAAGTCGGAAAAATGGTCGGTGATCTAATTGGCGATTACATTCCAGGCTCTCTAAAAATCCTGACAATCAAAGAGAAAGAGCTATGAGAGCGCAGCCGATTATCTGCGTCAAGTGCGAGCGGGACATGGAGAAAGCTCGGTCTGGCGTTTACGTAAAGGAGATGTATCTGAAAAACACGGCCGTCTATAAAATCTGGAGCGCGGACGAGTTTGTTTGTCCGGATTGCGGTCTTATGGTTGTCGGCCATTTTGCCGATAAGCCATTGGCTGAACATTTCCAAAAGGACGAAATGGAGCTGTATTTAAGGGTCTGCAAAAAAGCTGAATCTGAAGATGCGGTTTACGTGGTCAAGGAATGGGTGAGAGGCGAAAATGACTAAAGAGAACAAACCCGGTCCCGCCGAGAATAGGATGTGTCCCTATTTTTCAAAGAAAGCCACGTGGTCAGTCCCTTGCCTTACGGTCGATTGTATGGCCTGGGATGGGAAGCAAAACAAATGCAGAATAATTGAGCAGTCTGGAATTGAAGATACTATGTGGGGCTGTTTCCACATGCTCATGGAAACGATAAGGAATCTACGATGAAAGACACCGAAGAACTTTTAGACGAAATCGAAGAAATATTTAATAATCATGGAACTTGTGAACATGATTATGAACCGAAAAGCTCAGACTATCCCGGCCATAATATCACATCGTATGGCATTGACGAGTACGGCCGGAAAAAGCTGAGAAAATTATTAAAGGAGGGCGAACAATGATACTAAATAAAGAAGATTTATTAATTTACACACTTGCTGAGAAAAACGATCGGTACGCAACAAGCAATGTCCATATCACAGAAAAATTCACAGAAGTCACAAACGGACATTATGCCATAAGGGTTTTTGTTTCTCCCAAAGATGACACAAAAGACCTTCCTGTCACGAAAGAGCACCGCCCGTACAAAAGAAAGCGTTTCGATGCGATCATCCCAAGGGAAGCGATAGAGAAAGTGTTTCGCTCCATCCCTGGAAACGGGACAAGCCCTCCAATTCTAAGAAACACCTGGATAGGGAGCAAGACGGATGACGAGAGGGTCGAGTTCCTAACGACAGATCTCGAGGTGTTCAATTCCATTTCGGCCAAAAAGAGCGAAACAAGATATCCTAATCTTGACAAAGTAATTGCCAGCTCCAAACTCCGGAGAAAGGCTAAGACCGAACTCGGATTTAATCCTCAGTATATGAAGGTTCTTTGTGATTTTGCGATCAAGCTCGGACTCGATCAGATTAAACTTTCTGTGTATAGCGAGGATAAGCCGATGAAGCTCGAAGGTGAAAAATATGGCCGGAAAGTGCTGATTATCCTCATGCCTTCAAGGCTCAAGGAAGGGCTGAACGTGCTGAAAAAAGAGAAGAAAGAGAAGCCGGAGCCGGAAGAAAAAACAAGCGAGGAATCAACTCAAAGGGCTTGACACGAGGCAAGTATTATGATAGCGTAAGAGGGAAAGGAAAAAGGAGAGATCAATTATGAGTAAAAAAGTAAAGCCAGCCAAGCCCTTGGAGCAATACGAGGCTCTGAGGCGAATCATTGAAATAAAAACCAATGACGGAATACCATACGAGAAAATGGCTCCGATGATAGGTGTGTCCGTATGCACGCTAAGCCGATGGCTCCATGGCAGTTTTTCAAAAGCAAACATGGGATCGTGTATGCTTTTGGCCAATTTCCTCGAAAAATATGATAAAGCCAAAAAAGACGGAAAGCTCGATGAGTTTTTCCCGTTTCCATGTAGGAAATGAAAAGGAGGTAAAAATAAAGCGATAGTAGCGAGCGGATAGGGCAGGCTACGCTTGCCCTCTTTGCTCAAAACCAAACAAAAGGGAGGTTAAATATGGCGATAATAAAAAACAGGCTTACTGGGAAAGTAATGTTTAGGAGCTCAAAAAAAACAATTAAAGAGCTTCTGGAATTTAAGGTTAGACAGAACGCCAACCTGAGGAAAGCCGACCTGAGTGACGCCGACCTGAGG
>CAZIXI010000220.1:0-5861 GCA_964543115.1 uncultured bacterium | reverse complement strand
CCTGGGTGCCGATAGAGGCCATGCCTGGGTGGATGCGTTTTCTGGTTCATTTTTCTCCACTTAAATATTATATTGATCTTGGCAACGCGGTGTTTATAAAAGGTAATTCCGTTCTGTTGATGTGGAGGGAGATAGTTTCTTTGCTGGCGCTGGGTGCGGGTATATTTCTTTTAGGCGCAAGAAGGTTCAGCCAGTCGTTTAGATAACACTTGAAATGCGGATACCGCTAAACAGCAGCGGCAAACAAAGCTGCTTCAGCCAAGCTGCACTCATTTATCAACGTTCTTATTCTTGTTACAATCGCGATTCTTCCGGGCTCCGCTGCTTTTGCCCTTATCGGGTCGATAGGCTCATAGAGAAAATCTATTTCTGCGATGGCGTCGACCGCTTTACCGCTGTCTGTATCGGTGCGTAAATATTTTGTTGTAACGATTTCTTTTACTCGCGTTGCCGCCTCCTCAAGCTCTTCTTCTTCAAGTCCGTTAGGGGTGAGGATTATGTGGGTGTAGCCGTTCCAGCAGATAAACAGTTTATCTCTGACAATCTCTTCTTTAACCTCTGCCTCTAATAACATGCTCCAGATAAAGGTGCGTACATTATCGGCAGCTTCAACGATAATCGGGCCATCTGCAAGCACACAATCGTCAACGAAATCGTTAAATTCATTTTCATTCGTTTTCGTCGTTAAATCATTTACGGTTACACCATCAGGTACGCTGATCACCAGAGCCATTTTACCGGCACAGTTTCTATAGGACACTTTCGCTAGGTCCTTAAATCTTAGAGCATTATTCAAGTACTCGATCACCTGCTTAAGGTTCAGGCCGGCGAGCTGTGCACGGGTAACAGATCTGTCAATTATTTCTTTTTCGGGAGGAGAGTCTTTTAGCGGGGCCAGTTTTCCCCTGCCACAATCGCGTTTCATTTTCAGAGCAGCCCGGGCAAAAAGCTCGGCGGTAAAAGCAGTAAATATTCTTTGTTTTAACTGAGCCCTGATTATTTCTTCCGCGTTGAAATCTTTATCACCTCCAGTAAGCAACTCCGGCAGGAACGGGTATATTCCCTGCAGATATTGGATTATGCCCGAACACAATTTGGCCTCCGCCCCGTCCCTGGTTACCGCAACCGCGGCGGGAAGATTGTTACCCAGCAGCTCATCCAGCAGCGGGGACTGTTTTCTTATTTCTCCTCTTAATTGCTCTACAAACAGCCCTTTTAAGCTATTCACCCATTGATTATTGCCGTTGGCAAGCTCAAAAACGTCTTCTCCCAAAAAGACCCGTAAGGATATTATTTTATCATTGCCTTCTTTTTCTTTGATAGCTTCGACCTTTAAAATAGCATCAGTCCACCGCTGGCTGATGTCGACGGTGCAGACAGAAAAAATAATAAGTTTCACGAAATCATTTATTTTGGCGAAATCACCGCCATGCTCAACTTTATAGGCAGTAATAAAGGCCCTTAAAATATCCGCGAAAACAGGATCATCATCGTTGGTGATTTCTCTTAACCAGGCGATATCTCCATTACCATGCTTTTGCATGTTTCTAGTAACGATATCGCCGAATACTGCTAAAGGAACATCAGGCAGCTCTTTGGTCCAGGCATTTTTCATAATATCTTTTGCCGTGCGGCTAATGTTTTCTTTCCATCCAGCCACTCTTGCCGGCGGTAATTTATTGTGCAGCTTCTCCATCTGCAGTGTTTCCAGCAGGAATCTTACCGCCGCAGCCGTATAACACGTAGAGAGCAATTCTATTCCTTTATTAAATAATGCTCTGTTAGTGTCGAGATTAAGGTTACTTCTGAGAGCGGAAAGAAACGACAATAAATCCCTGCTTACTGGTGCCAATTCCAATCCCCGGACCAGGCCAATAGCCCTAGTTTTAACTTCAACATTATTGGCAGGGTTCTTTAGTATGGCGATAAAGGCTTTTAACCTATTTTCAGTGCTTTTTGCCTCAGTCATGGGCTTTAACGGATCAACTGCTGGACTAATTGGTTTAGCAGAAGCCGCTGCTGTTCTTGCTGGCGGCGGTGTTCTGGGTGCTGCCGGCGCGGGTTCCGCAGGGGCAGGTGATCCGTGTTCTAGTGACTCTGCCAGCTGAGGTGTAGCAGCAATAATTTTCATTCTAGCAATTTGGCTGAAGCTGGCTTCATCTTCTCTCTTAGCAACGGAAATTGCTTCTTTAACTGCCCGGATCAACAAGCTGTCTTCTATCGGTTGCGCGGGCCGCTGTACCGCTTCTGGCACTCCGCTCAAGGCCTTTTCATCCTTTTGTCTCTGACGTTCTTTTGCCAGCAGAAAATCAACATAAACCCTGATATTGCTAAACCCGAGAATTCTCATAGTTGTTTTTCTGAAATCTGTAACATCCATTGTCTCATCTGACTCCTGCAGAAAATACCAGAGCATATCTTTCAGTGAGCCGATCATTTCATCCCCACCCATTGCCGCTAAAATTCTTGTTAGTTCGCTCTCCCATATACTAAGTTTTCCCTCGTTTCTATGGGCAAGAAGTTTTGCCAGATCGTTTCCGAGGCCATGTAAGGTGCTTTTGCCCGCGGTTAAATAATCGCTAAAATATCTTTCGGCGCCTTCCTCATCGCCATCCAATCGGCAGATCCTCCAGCTGATTAATGTTATTAGGTTTCTTACCTGATCCTCCAAGTTAGGCTCTTTATTTGCGGTAACTGCCGCCTTGCGCAGATGTCTCTCGGTGTTTGTTCTGTCGCCTTCAAGTAACGAGATAAGCGCGATTACTACATGAACTTGATCGCTTTTCGCGATTATTTTTCTGGCGCTTTTTATTGCTTTGTCATAGTTTCCCATTGCGTAGTAAGTAAGCGCCAGATATCTAAATAAATTAAGATTATGATTTTTAACGGTATTTGTTATCCTAGTTAAGGTATCAATAAAGTCTTCATAGCGTTTATATTCGGAAAATACACTTAACAGGTTAATTAAGATGTTCCCATAATTACCCTTATCTCCCCTTGCGAGAAAATCGTTGGCTAGAGTCAACGATTTTTTCGTATAATATAATGCTTGATAGCGATTTTTAAAACTTATATGGGCTATGGCCAGATACATGTAGACAGTGCATAACTGACAGTTGTCTTCATTGGTTCTCGCTATCTTGAGAGCTTCCGCGATCGCCGCATCTTCGAGTCTCAGTACTTCTTCGTAATTACCCGCTTGAAAAGCCTTTTGAACAAGACTGTAATAATCTACTGCCTGGCCACCGTCGTGGTTCTTCCCGCCTTTGCCTTTACCTTTCCCTTTGCCTTTTCCTTTATTTTTGCCTTTCCCTTTTTTTCCTTTCCGGGGAGGTTTTTTTCTTCCCTTGTCGAATAACCTTCCCCGTTGGGCCGCTGTTACTTTGGCTGCCGCTGCTTGAGCCGGATCAGGCTTGGCGGATGTAGATCCTTGGCTAAAGGACTCGAATGCCGCCGCGGCATCATCTGTTTTGGCAAGGTTTGCACCCAGTTCTGCAATTATTTTTTTATTATCAGGCATAAGCGTGCGGGTAGGTCCTTGTGCCCAGGCCAGGTTCTGGACAGAAAAGGAGATAAGCAGAATATATACTAATATCCTGAAGGGAAAGCTGTCTGAATTTAATGATTTATTTGTCATAATATATATTTGTATAGGGATACGAGCTGTTAAATAGTGCAAGAAATGTGCCAAACTGGAGAAAACGGCCTAAGTGATTAATAATCAATGAATAAAAACTCTCTCGTTATATATGTTTTTTTGCTGAAAACCGGCTTATGTTGACTTTTTATCCTATTAATATGATATACTACGAGTAAATTAAGCCTGTTGAGAAAGTCTTTTCCGATGAAAATTAAGACAAAAAAAGATTGGTGGAAGGGTTTTTTTGATGAAACCTATCTGTTGACAGACGCCCGCAGCGTGGGTAATCCTTCATTAACCAGAAAAGAAGTAACCCTGCTTGAAACCCTGTTAAGTTTGCACAAACAAGACCGGATACTTGATCTTTGCGGCGGCCAGGGTAGGCATGCCTTGGAACTGGCCCGGCGCGGTTACCGGGATTTGACAGTGCTGGATTATTCAAGCTATCTAACTCGCTTAGGTAGAAACCAAACCAGGGAAAAGGGTTTAAATGTAAAATATCTACAAAGAGACGCGCGTTCTACCCGGTTGAAAAGCAATGATTACTCCGTGGTATTTATCATGGCCAATTCCTTCGGTTATTTTTCCCGGGAGAGAGAGAATATCCGGGTGCTGAAAGAGGCCAACCGGGTATTAAAAACCGGCGGAAGATTACTGTTAGATCTTACCGATGCCGATTATCTGCGCAGCCGCTTAAAACCCGTCTCCTGGCATGAAGCCAATAAAGATGTGATCGTCTGCCGTCAGCGGCAACTGACGAAAGATCTTATCAAAGCCAGAGAAGTAGTAATCTCCAAGAAGAAAGGATTGATTCGGGATGGTTATTATTGTGAGCGTATCTACAACAGAAATAAAATCCGCCAGTTGTTAAAAACAACCGGTTACAAAAATATCGAGATAAAGAATAAAATATCTTTACATAAAAAGGTAAAAGACTACGGTTTTCTCACCTCCCGCATGTTTGTCACCGCCACAAAAGCCTAGCGCCAACTGCAATATAATAACCCACAATCTTCCATCTTCCAGTAGGGGCCAGGCCTGCCTGGCCCGGCTGTGGAAAATTCATGACTGCGCCAATATGACACACCTCACCATTTCGCTCAAAGCATAACGGCATGCATATCAATAACATCCGTATTCACGGTTTTTGGCATGCTCCTTGCTTTATTAAAGTAGAGAGAGCAAATGTCACATTCTGGGTTCAACCCAAAATGTGACATTTGGAGGAGGGAATCATGCAGATGACACAAAAACAAAACGAACAACAACAGCAAAAAGCCATTGATGTATTTGGGAGAGATTTTACCCAGTTGGCCAGAGAGGACAAGCTTGATCCTGTAATCGGCCGGGACACGGAGATTCGCCGGATAATGCAGGTACTCAGCCGGCGGACAAAGAACAATCCCGTATTGATTGGTGAACCCGGAGTGGGTAAGACCGCGATTGTGGAAGGCCTGGCCCTGCGCATAGTTGGCGGGGATGTGCCCAGCAGTTTGCGGGATAAAAGAGTTATCGCCCTGGATCTGGGTCTGTTAGTTGCCGGCGCCAAATTCCGCGGAGAGTTTGAGCACCGCCTGAAAGCGGTGATCAAAGAAGTGGAAGAGGCCAATGGTAAGATAATTCTTTTTATCGATGAATTGCATACTCTCGTTGGTGCCGGTAATGCCGAAGGCGCGGTGGGTGGAGCCGATCTATTAAAACCCGCCCTGGCCAAAGGCCAACTGCGGTGTATCGGCGCAACCACACTCAATGAATACCGGCAGTTTATTGAGAAAGACGCCGCCCTGGAACGGCGGTTTCAGCAGATATATATCGCTGAGCCGTCAGTGGACGATACCATTGCCATCCTGCGCGGGATAAAAGAACGCTATGAAGTGCATCACGGTGTGCGGATAAAAGATACCGCCGTTGTTACCGCCGCGCAATTGAGTCACCGCTATATCTCCAACCGGTTCCTGCCGGACAAAGCGGTTGATTTGATTGACGAAGCCAGTGCACGCCTGCGGATAGAGATTGACAGTATGCCCGCCGAACTGGATGAAGTGAAAAGAAGGATCATGCAGCTGGAGATTGAGAAGAAAGCCCTGGCCAAGGAGCATGACAAAAGCTCCAAGGAAAGGCTGACAAAAATTAACCAGGAGCTCTCCCAGTTAAAAGAAAAATCCGCTGTCATGGAAAAACAGTGGCAAAAAGAAAAGAGTATCATCCAGGAAATTAGAAA
>CAZIXI010000219.1:0-5930 GCA_964543115.1 uncultured bacterium | reverse complement strand
GCCCTAGCGCTAATTGCCTTAGCCATCGGCGGCTCTCTTTCCTAGATGAAAATTAAACGGCTGGGCAAAGGCATCCTTTACATCACTCCCCTGGAAGCAGAATTCGCTTTCCTGGCGGTAATCATCGGTATTTTAATTACTGTACCGTTTTTTATGCACAAGAGTACCAGCTCCTGGATTGTAACCTATGTTCCCCTGAGCCTGTTAATCGCTTCCCTGGCCTCAGCAACTGACCCTGCAGCAACCTATGCCGTGGCCGCAGAATACAAGGCCAAGGGCAGCGTTATCTCTACCGTACTGGGTGTTGCCGCCCTCGATGATGTGTTGGGTATTATTAACTTTAGTCTGGCCGTAGTCATTTCTCAAACAATTATTGCTCATCAGGGCTTTACCTTGTTAAATGTTGTTGGTAAACCATTATTCAACATATTCGGGGCATTCGCGCTGGGTATAGGTTCCGGCTTCTTGTTCAATGGCATTTGCTACCTGATCAGAAGAGAAACTGAAGGAGTATTTATCGTTCTTATTGTGGGAATGCTGGCCCTCTTTTTCGGCCTGGCCAACCTTATTGGCGTGGATCCCCTGCTCACCACAATGACCATGGGAGCTGTTGTCGTCAACTTTAATCGCTATCAGGAAAAACTATTCAAAATGCTGGAACGCTACACCGAGGAACTGGTCTTCGTCCTCTTCTTTACCCTCTGCGGAATGCAGCTGCAATTGCACATTTTCTTAAAATGCCTTGTGCTGATTTTGATCTTCGCCCTTTTCCGTTTTGCCGGAAAATTTGCTGGAACATTCCTCGGCGCCAGCCTGGCCAAATCAGACCATAAAGTGAAAAAATACACCGCCGGCGGCCTGGTCCCCCAAGGGGGAATTATTGTCGGCCTGGCCCTGATGCTTAAACAAAATCCTGCTTTTAATACCGGTCATATTGCCGATATCGTAATCAGCATTATTATCGGTTCAACAGTAATCCATGAACTGCTCGGCCCAATTTTTGTTAAACTGACCTTAAAGAAAGCGGGAGAAATTTGAGAGACTTATTAAGGAAAATTTAAGAAATGCCCCAGACTTCTGTACATATAGAAAGTGGACCAACTTCAGCCAGGCTGGAAACGCTGGCCGATGGTATCTACGCGATTGCCATGACCCTGCTGGTACTGAATATTGAGGTCCCGCTAGTCGATCCTCCCCCATCAGCCGCCGTATTGCGCAGGCAGTTTCTTTCCCGCTGGCCATTATTTGTGCATTACGTATTAAGCTTCGTCCTGCTTGGCAGTTTCTGGATTATTCACCACGTGCAATTTCAATACATAAAACGCGTCAACCGTACCGTTTTATGGATAAATATTTTTGGTTTAATGTTTGTTGCCCTTTTACCCTTCTCCACATCATTCATGGCCGATTATGGAGAATATCAACTACCCGCGGTATTTTTTCACTGTAATCTATTCGCAATCGGATTTATCTTTTACTTGAACTGGTCATACATGACCCGCAAACAGCATTTTATGAAGCATCATCTTGGTAAAATCAAGGTAGAAAAAGGCAAAAAAAAGAATATGGTTATTCCTTTTATTTCCTTAATCTGTATTATCATATCCTTTATTATCCCCCGCTGGAGTATGGCTCCTTATATATTAATTCCCTTTATCCTCGCCGGTTACAAAATACACATAAAGCGCAAAGTCAAACAAGGAGGTAAATCATGACAACTGATCTACTAATAACACGCAATTGGTGGTCATTGGCCCTACGGGGAATAGCGGCTGTGTTATTTGGCCTAATCATGCTGATCCGGCCGGCGCAAACTATTGAAATTTTGGTAATCTTCTTCGGTGCACTTGTATTGATTGGCGGAATTTTTACTATCTTTGCTTCGTTAAAAGTTCCTGGCAGCAGCTTTTTGACTATAGAAGGTATAGTTAGTGTTACCATTGGTTTAATTGCCTTTATCTTACCGGGAATCACCTCCCTTGTCCTCTTATTGCTTGTTGCTGCCTGGGCAATCGTTAGCGGAATTATTCAATTAAACCTCGCCTTCAACTTCTTCGCCACATTTCCCGGCAAATGGCTGCTGGTAATAACTGGTATAATCTCCTTACTTTTTGGCTTGCTTTTCGCCTTTCGTCCGGGCACCGGCTTACTGGTCATCGGCCGGCTGATCGGCATTTATGCCCTGATCTGCGGCCTGCTCATTCTCGGATTGGCCATCCATCTACGCGCTTTAGGAAAGCCGAGCAATATATGATCGACTTTAAGAAAAATGACCGTTTGCTTATTCTCGCCCCGCATCCTGATGACGAGACAATCGGCACCGGCGGTGTTCTACAGACCGCCCTGTCTCAGAACCTGCCGGTAAAAGTCGCCTATTTCACTAACGGCGACAATAACGAAATGTCTTTTATCGTTTACGAAAAACATCTGGTACTGCGCGAAAAAGAATTTATCAAGATGGGAGAAATGCGGCGAAAAGAAGCCGTCGCGGCGATGAAACTCCTGGGCCTGGACACAAAGCAGCTGATTTTCCTTGGCTACCCGGATTTCGGCACTATGCATATTCTCAGGCAACACTGGGGAGAGGTGCCGCCATTTCGCAGTATGCTCACCAGGGTCACCGAGGTCCCTTACCCCGAATGCCAGTCCCCGGGAGCCCCTTACTGCGGTGAAAGTATCCTTAAGGACCTGAAAAAAGTCTTAACTGATTTTCAGCCGACAAAAATATTTTCTCCCCATCCGGCGGATCTTAACGTCGATCACCGCTCCCTCTTTGTGTTCCTGCAGGTTGCCCTCTGGGATCTGGAAACTAAAATCAGCCCGCCCCAAATCTACCCTTATCTGGTTCATGCCGCCCACTGGCCGGAACCAAAAGGATTTTTTCCCGACCAACCCCAACAGCTTCCCGAGCATCTATTGACTAACGACTTAGAGCAAACAACATTTAACCTTACAGCGGAAATGGTAACCAAAAAGAATGAAATGATTAACTGCTACCGCAGCCAGATCGAATATGACCCGTCTTTTTTAGTCTCTTTTGCCCGCCAGACTGAGATTTTTTCAAATTACCCTGAGATTACCGGAGAAATAGCTACCGAACACATTAAATCACTACAATTCACGAGAGAGCAGGATTACTTAGACATAAATCTGCAACTACACACACTGTTAACAAAAGAAAGAGGAATGATCATCTCCCTCTTTGGCTATAGAAAAGATACCGACTTCAGCCAACTGCCCAAAATCCAGCTTAAACTCGGCTGGCGCAACGAGTTACTAATCCATGAAAAAGGTAACCCTTATCCGGTGCGGGAAGCAATTTTCCAATTAGCGGAAGAGGGTAAAAAAATTACTATCAAATTTCCCCTGACCGCGCTTAACAACCCGGATTATGTTTTAACTGCCGCCCACACCCACACCAGGGACCTGCCGCTATCGGCATCCGCCTGGCGCGTTATTTTATTATGAGCGTCATTATCAGGAAATTCGAAAAAAAGGATAGAGAAACGGTTAGAACGATAAGCACAGCTACTGCCTTCCTCGGCAAATCCGCCGGGATTTTTTTTAGCGGTGAGGAAATATTAGCCGATGCCCTCACCTTATATCACACCGATTACGAACCGGAAAGCTGTTTCGTTGCCGAAAAAGATAAGCAGGTAATCGGTTACCTCAGCGGCTGTTTAAACATCCGCCGTCAGCAAGAAATATTCACCTTTAAGATCCTGCCCCGCCTCCTGCCCAAGGCCCTCTTCCGGGGCACACTCGGCAAAAGGAAGAATTGGCTGTTTTTCTGCGCCTGCCTGCGCAGCCTTTTCCGCGGTGAATTCCGCGGCCCAAATTACTGCCGGCAATACCCTGGGACCCTGCACATTAATGTCGCCGGTGATTTCCGAGGGCTGCATATTGGGCAGCAATTGCTGGAACACTATCTTCTCTTCCTGCGGCAAAAACAGGTTGCCGGCGTTCACTGCACTACCATCAGCAACCGGGCCAAGGACTTTTTTATCCGCGAAGGCTTCCGGGTACTGTATCAGGCCAAAAGAACCTACTGGCACCACTACTGCGGAGAGGAACTAACTTACTATACCTTAGGGAAAATAATCAGTTAATTTTTTTTAATCTGTATTAATCCTGTTAATCCTTGTCTAAAAAAAGCCCCCTTCTCGAATTGAGAAGAGGGCTTTTGTTTATTTAACTTTGTCACTCTGTCACCCCAATGCTTCGCATTGGGGCTGCCATTATAGGAATGGGTATAGACTGCTTTGTCACTTTGTTGTTGCTGGTTCGGCTTTCGGAGCAACTGCTTCGGCCTTAGGCACAACTCCGGCCTGCAGGGACGCGTAAAACGCATCCATTGCTGGTGCCGGCTGCGCGGGCTGCAGGGTCGCGCCGCTAAGAATCTGGGTAGCGGTCATCGGACTGCCGTAAAATTCTGCATTAACCTTTTTATCCACAGAAATTATTGACCCTTCCAGGGATACCCCGGCAAAAAGTCCGGCTGCTCTGCTATAGGAATAAACTGCCGCACTAGGCGCCACACCGGCCTCTGCGCTTCTCCCCACTGGACCAGCAGCCACACTCACATCCGCTCCTAAAGAACAATTTCCTTTTTCTTTGGACATCGCCTCCACTGCTGCCTCAGTATTCAAGACAAGCACTACATCAGTTGCCTGGGCTCCAATCTGCAGCCCCACACTGCCGCCGCCAATACTGATTGCTGACGGCGCTGACCAGCTGCCATCCGCGTGCCTGGCAACAATAATTCCGCTGCCGCCGCGGCCGGCAATAATAAATCCACCCTTTACCATGGTCAGAATAGCCAAACCCTTGGCGTTATTCAGCACATCATTGGGAATTCCCTGTTCCGGCATCTCCTTAAATTGATCGACAATCTTGGTCGCCTTTTCAATCCGTTTGACCATATCTGCTGCTGCCAAAACAGTACCCGCAGTGGCCATTAGTAAACATAGCGCCACTACTAACACTAATAGAGGACTCCTCATATCCACCTCCTTGGTTGATTTGTAACAAGGACCTCTGATCCCTCAAAGCCTATATCTTAACATAAACTCAATAAAAGTTTAACAAAAATTACAGATAATGTTAGAATAAATTAATTTTAAGCTTGTTTTGGGTAACACTTTAAGACAGAGAATGTTATTCAAATAACCATGTTTCTTTTAACGCAAAGTTCGCAGAGGGAGCAGAGAAAAGACAATTTAATACGAGCTATGCTCGAAAAACTCTGCGTACTCTGCGTTAAAAAACCTAAACTGAAAGCAAACAGCATTTTATGAGAAAAAGAGTTATTTTAATCATACCCATTACTATCTTTGTCGTAATGCTCGGGCTGGGCATTGTTTCCCCCCTGATGCCCCTTTACGCTAAGAATCTCGGGGCTAATGGCTTATGGCTTGGGATCATTTTTGCGAGTTTTGCCTTTGCCCGGATGATCTTTATGCCCATTGTCGGAAAGTACTCCGATATAAAGGGCAGAAAAAAATTCATCACCACCGGACTGCTGTTTTATGCGGTCTTCTCACTACTCTATCCCCTGGCTGATTCATCTTTGAGCCTGACCATCATCAGATTCTTTCACGGCCTTGTCTCCGCTATGGTACTGCCGGTAGCCATGGCCTATATGGGGGAAGCTGCCCCAGAAGGCAAAGAAGGTACGGTAATGGGAATCTGTAACACCTCTCTTTTTCTCGGTATGGGTTTCGGGCCTTTCCTGGGCGGCTTACTGCAACAAGAACTGGGAATCAGGTCAGTATTCTACGTCATGGCACTATTATCCACTGTGGCCTTTAGCTTTAGTTTTTTGTTTTTACCGGATAAACAATTTTCAGTACAGGCCAAAAACAAGATAACTCCATCTTATTGGGAAATCCTAAAAAATAAGATTATGAAAGGACTGCTTCTTTTCCGGG
>CAZIXI010000218.1:0-6023 GCA_964543115.1 uncultured bacterium | reverse complement strand
GGTCCACCAGTCTGCCTTCTTCCATATCATAAAAGAATCTTCCGCTATGGCACAAAAACCACAGGTCATGGCTTTTCTTAAGTGGAGTAAAAACATCTATTCGGCGTTGTTCGTCAGCATTAACAATTTGCAGGAATCTATCAATATTGTGTTTCCGCATAAGTAACCTGACATCAGATGCTTCCGGCTGTGAATCAAGGTATCCGCCCAGGCTCAACACCACCGAGCCCATGGCGCCTTCCAATTCTATAAAGGGACTGCCTTTTTTCTTATTTTTAATTAATACAGGCGCAATGACTCTAAGAAACTCCTGTTTCCCGATAAGATCGAATAAATCAGTTAAAAACGGCTGCAGAATGGTAAGATTCATGAAAATCGTATTAGTATTGAAATACGATGTGCCGATACCCGCATCACAGAACAATTCTTCTTGTTCCTCCGTTTGCGCCTGGGCGATTTCCAGTATCTGCACGCGGCGTTTTCCTCTTTGGCGCATTATTTTGATAGCCGCGGGAATGGTTGCTTCGTGGTCCAGTGCTTCAGAAAGCTCTGCTCCCAGCTGTCCTCCCTTCATATCTATTTTTGTTTTAATAGTGGTCACCATCACCAGCGGCACACGCTCGCTGGCCATCCAGCCGGCAATCATTTGATTAGGACCGGCATTGATATTGTCGCCGTTATAAATGGTCTGGATAACGGATTGCGGCTGATCAATTGCTTCTTCGATCCAACTCGCTACTTTTTGCGCCAATTCCACATTATGCTTCAGCCTTTCACCAAAAACTTTTTCCGCAACGCCTTGTAAGTGTTCCCGCGAAGGAGCCGGACCGATATTGCTTTGCAGTGCTTCCTGCAGGGCAATATACGCTCGCAATCCGTGGTTACCGTGTCCGGTATCTTCTGTAGTAAGACACTCGTAGTAAGCTGAAACAACTGGAATATAAAATCCCGTCTTAACCGGGTGTTCTGCCAGAAAAAATAATTCGGAATCATCGATATACTCCCTATACGATCTTGTTTCTTCAGGCGTTATCCGGCAGCGACTATTCAGAATATTTTCGAGAGAGTCCTCTTCTTTATCACTGCCCAGTATCTGGTATTCCACTGCCCCGTATTCTCCCTGTTCCGCTTTTCTTAATGCTGCCAATAGTTTGGCCTCCATAATACAAATATCCTCTTCACCCGCCAGCGGAATAAAGGCGTCTGCCCCCTTAGACGATAATTCTTTTTTTGGAATTTCAGTTTCCAGTTGTTTATCGGTAGTATTATGATCGTATTGACTTGCCGCGGCCGGATTCCTTCTCAGCAAAAGATATCTCCTTCTTTTTACCGCACTGCCGATACCCCCGTCCATGGGATTACAAACAAGCCTGGTAAGGGCGGCAAAAAAGGCGTATTTATCCCGATCCGCAAAAAGATCGGTAAGCTCAATTCCGCCCAGGATTTCTTTCTTTTCCTTTTTGTCCAGGCTGCCGGAAAGAATAAAGTTACCCCCGCTTCCCTCTTCCAGGATGCGCAGCTTAGTTTTGGCCTCGTCACAAAACTTACCGTACAACATGCGGAAATAATTTTTCATCAGGGGATCGATAATACCTAAAATAGCGGAATAAATTTCTACAAGTTCGGCAGTTCCGATACCTTTTAGGAATATCATTTCAATATCCCGCGGCAGATCATAACGCCTTTCTCCGCCTTCTTCCAATTTGATAAGCCGAAGCGGCTGCCGGAAAAAATGCCGTTCCGCGTATTCATGAACAACCATTTCTTCAAGCAGCAGCAGCTGCCGGATCTCGTGTAGCTCAACCGGTCCTGTTGTGGTTAACAAATACCTTTCTCCCGGCAGGTAATTATAGTTTCTGGCAAAATCCAACAAAAGTGTATTGACAGCCGCCTCCACATCGGGATCGTCTTTATCTTTTCGCAGCACACCGGCATAATATTTTTTCAGTTTCTCCAGTAACGGAATCAACAACTTACTTTTACTTTTTATTGCCTGATGGATCTTTTCATGCGTTTCTAAAATCCGTATAACATCCGCATACACCAGCGGTTTGATTTTTTTCTTTTCCCTGCCTTCTGTCAGGGATTTTTTTTCATCATTCTCCACTCTTTTGCGGTTGAGCATTTCTGTCAATAATTGTACCGCCCTTTTATTTTGTGCGCCTTCAGCAACATGAATGTTCCTGGCAGAATCAGTGTAAGCGATCTTGCTGATAAATGAATCGGCGTTTTCCCTGCTGCAGAGTCCTTCTGAAATCAGTATTTCCCTGAAATCCCTGAACAAGTATCTGGGCAGCAGATGAGAACTGACAGGCTCAGGCAGTATCTGTTCCAGGGCCTGTATTATTTTATTTTCTGAAGCAGGTTTTACCTGCCAATCAGGATTAAGCTCAGCAAGAATAGCATTAATCAATGGTACATTCTCATCAGTTACCAGATGTAATTCGCAATTCTCATAACCAATCTGCTCCAAAATACCCGCATCCTGCAGCAGCTGAGAAACATCATCATTCACTTCTTCCCCAACACCGGTCATCCGCATAAAGGCACCGCTGCCAAGAAAAACATAGCGCGCCACCCGACATTGGCTGTCTGTCCGGGCAAAACACATCACCCCGCGTTCTTCCAGGTCAGTCATCCTGCTAACAACATCAGCAAAAGATTTTATTCCCAGTTCCCGCATGAGCTGATTGGTATGCAGTAATTGCTCAAGATTAGTCAGCGGCAATCTGCCCAATTGCCCAAGCTGGCATTGTGCCGCCAGTTTTTGCGTGCACAACCTATACTCAGTTTGAGAAAGGCTGCCGGCCCAGGCAGTCTGTAAACAGACAAAAGCAACTAACACAATTAAATTAATTATCCTTTTAAATAATCCGTATTTCATCTTCTCCTCCTATTTCGCCCTTTTTTTATTTTTGACTAAGAAGTATCACTTAACCTCTGCTAACATCACACTACAACTCATGCTCAAAGTGTAAAATTAGGCAGATTGTTCCACTTGCGCATATGCCGCGACTTCATACCCCCGCAAAGTCAATTGTCTTGCTGCAATTGCAGTTAAAGTAATTGCCTCGGTATTTAAACCCAATTCGGATAATTCACGGCAGATTACTTCTAAGACCGCATCCCCAGGCGGACCGGTAGAATAATTTTCCGCACAGACAATCATCACCTGTTCGCGGACTATTGTCGAAACCTGCCTGGCTGTTTCTTTATCGTGCGCAACTATTACAACAATATCGCCTGGATCAGTTGTCAATTCCGTCAGGAAATCCCTGGCAGCGGTTTCATCCATATTTCTCATTGCTTTTGCGGAAATTAGATTGACTTTTCCGCTGCCCGCCGGCAAGTTTTGCCTTAACGGTTCTAGGTTCACTAATATTTTGTCTTTGAATTCCTTTATTACCCGTGCCTGCGCAATCACCTCTTTTATCCTTTTGTCTGTTTCTGCGGTCACAGAAATCCTGCTGGATGCCTCAGTAATTAGTTCTGCCAATCCATCACCCTTGACGATTAAATTAATCAACACCTCTTCCGCTGAAGCTGCATTTTCCTTGACCAAATCAATAAGTTCAGTAAATATACTCTCAACATCCGCGGTTCCTTCCAACGGCATTTCCGCTAATTCCTCCTTCGCTAATCCTCCCCCCCGAAGCAAGGTTAAAATACTGATTATTGCCTCATGAAACTCAAATGGATTATGTAACAAACATCCTGTTTGCGCGTCGTAAACCGGTAAATCAAAAACATATCCCTTGGCCACCAGTTCCCGCCATTGCCTTATGAATTCATCGTTATCCTCAAAATCAATCAATAAACAGCGGAATCTTTCCGGAGCAATATGTTGAGTGTGAATTTCTTCGGGAAGGGTTCTGCGGGGCCAAAAGTATTCCTTCTTTCTGTTTAAATCCACCTCTAATCCATGTAGATCTAAATCAGCAAAGGAACGGTCCAGATATCCTGCCTGCCAGCAGTCTTCGTAGCCCTGATCCGGATCAACAACTATTCTTATTTCCCTGCCGGAAGGAATATCTCCCGGTTTATGCAATGATAAGGAAACGGCATACGGATGAAGGTGATCGCCCGTACCTTTGCCGGTTTTTTCTTCCGGCAACAGGCCGAACCTAAAGATTTCTGCCAAATCATTTAAACTGCCCGATGTATAATGAGAGAGATAAGCCGTATTAAAATCAAACAATTTCGGGCCGGCAGGCATAGCTTGATATAACGGCTCTGACTTAAAGATATTTCCGTAAATAAATAATTCTTCGCCATCAACTACAACCTTGCCAATATAAGGGTGGGAAATATAATAAGGACCAATTTCAAATTCGACATTTAGACTTGCGTAAATAAATTCCTTATAAAATTGTTTTTGTTTTCTGGTTACATAGATTATTTCCCCTTTATCACTAACAAAGCGGGCTCCTTTTTCGGCATACTTAACGCTATCCACTAAACTGTCACCACTTGGTTTACCCTGATCCCTGTCGTAGCAATATTCTTCTCCGCGGAAAGATATTTTATATTTGGCAAAACTGATTTCCCTGCTCAACTGCCGGTCCCTGGTTCGAAACACCTGTCTCTGCAGTGCACGCAAGGCATAATGAGTTTTTACATTGGCGGGAGCACTTTCTTCCGTGTAGCCATGCTTGGTTAATTTCTCTCTGTAATAATGCCAGCTATAGAGTGGTGTTAAAATATCACTAAGGGTAAGCAGTCCAGCACAGTCAGCAAGATGAACTAATTCATGAAAACGCACAATTTTATTGTCGGCATATTGTCGGGTGATACCTCTTAAGTAAACTTCTTTTTCCGCTGAATCAGTATATTGTGCTGAAATTCCAGTAAAATCGTCTTTACTTAACAACGAACCTTCGGCTAACTCAACATCAGTAATAATAAAATCATTTATTGTCTTATCTTTTAACAACTGTTCTATTTTTTCATCAATAGCACTGATGCCAGTTTTACCATAAGCAGCAAGATTCTCCGGCGGCGCCCGGCAGCCATGAATGGTTACCGTTTCCGCAGCGGCGGTGCCGATCTTTTTAACCCGGGCAACGATAGCAGCCTGCTCCTTATCCTTAAACTCCACTGATAATATTTCTACACTTTCCAATCTGCCAATAGCGCCTCCGGATGCGGCATCCTCATTACCATTCGAAGAACCAGGAAAAGATATATAAATAGTTGTTTCTGTAAACTTCCTGCGGATTCGCTTCTTCTCATAGCCGAGTAATCGAGTTCTTCCTTCCATATAGTCAATCCAAACTTCTTGTTCTGCATTCCAATTATCGTAGCCCGTAGCAGGTGTTGGAATTCCATAAATAGGCTTATCCATATCATCTAGCTCAATCATGCCGAATTTGGACATCTTCCAGTTAAATACATCTCCAACCGCTGGCTTATGAGAAAATATTTCAAAACCTCTTCTTGCTAATTTTACCTTTGCTTTTTCAACAATATCTTCTTCTGAACTTTTTAGATTTTCCAGTAGGGCTAAGACTTCACTGCCTAATAACTTTTCTACTGCCCGCTTTTTGGCTTTCCAATTTCTGCTTTTCAGTCTCCATTTGTACCAGCGGGTTGGACTGAGTTTTTTTAATAAATGCAATCCAGATACCGCTGCGGCACCAAATGTTCCAGCTCCTAGTAAAATTTTCCAGATCCAGCTCAAAGCAGAAAACCACTGCCAGATAGACAGAAGATTCGGCTGGACATATACAACACCAAAGGCAAGTAAGGTGATAGCACAAAGCGCGAAGACTAATTCCGTTAAAACAAAACCCCTCTGACCTGGTTGTCCACTTTGAGTGCCTCCTCCTCCTTGCGCCGCCAGACTGGATATTATGTCTTCTAGGGAGTCTTCACAAAACGTATCTCTTTCCAATTCCTCGGCAATCCTGTCTACTGTTCTTCTTGCCAATGCATAACCTTCTTTCTGCCTGGTTATTTCGTAAAGGTATGTATAAACATCATCAAATTCACTTGGTGTATATTCTTCTGATTCTGAAATGAAA
>CAZIXI010000217.1:0-6026 GCA_964543115.1 uncultured bacterium | reverse complement strand
CGATTATCTTAAGCATATTGCCGATAAAAAGGACAAATGTGAAGACAATCAAACAAACCGCAAAGACACTTAGAACCTGACGTAGGATATACTTATGTAATATTTTCATTTAAGGAATTATAGCAAATAAGTTTCACAAAGATAAGTATTTTAATTATAAGATTATATAGTATAATATTTGCTTGGCGCCAGCTTGAACTATACTATGAAACATATACGTAAGCTAATCAGTAATTATCTAGGGATAATATTGATTTTTGGATGTGGCATTGTCCTGGTATGTGCCTTTGTGCCTAATTATACTACACTGCTGCGTTTACAGAAACAGCAGGTCTTTCACAAACAAAAATTGGTTTTGGCAGAAAAGCGGAATCAGTTTTTACAAAAGGAGTTGGATAGATTGCAGAATAGCCCGGAGGGCATCGAACAGGTTGCCCGGGAAAAACTTGGCTGGGCCGGTACGGAGGAAACAGTCTACCGGTTTCGTTCTCAGGGAGAGAAAAGCGATTGAGCATTCTCTTTAGCTGTGTTAGCATTAAAGTTTAATTTTTATTATGGAGGCGTAAATGAAGAGGTTCACTTTTTTGCTTACTGTTGTTGTGGCGGTGCTTTTTAGTTCTTTGTCCGTACAGGCCGCAAGCAGCTGGTATTTACCCGAAGGATCCACAGATGGATTTGATCTTTGGGTATTAGTGACTAATCCAAATAGTTCTTCGGCAGAAGTAACCTTTACCTTTTATCGTGCCGGCGGCAGTTCTGTTACTCAGACTGCAACGGTGGATGCCAATAGTCGTTATTCACTTAATGTCAATAATGTCGCGGATATAGGCGACTATGCTATTTCGACTAAAGTGCTTTGTACCAATGGACTATCGATCTACGCGGAAAGGGCGATGTACTGGTCCACATCCAATTTCCCTAATTGGGAAGGTGGGCACACTGCCCGCGGAATCAGCGGCAGTGAGGGTTGCTACAATGAGATATTTCAGCCCAGTACGTTTCCGCTTACAATCAGCAGGTCCGGATCCTATCTCTTTGTAGAAAACATTATTAATACCGATGAAGATAATCACGCGATTGAAATTGCGGCCAGTGATGTGACTATAGATCTGAACGGTTTTACCCTGACTGGTGCCGGTTATAACGAGGGTACCAAGAACGGCATCCGGGTGGTTAATCAATCAAATATTGTTATTAAGAACGGTAATATCCGTCAATTCGCCGGTGATGGTGTTAGTATTAGTTATGACACAGAAGAGAGTGACGGTTCTGAGAATGTTTTTATAAATAATATTAATTTCTACGATAATGGAGACTGGGGAGTTGAAACCTCTGCTTATTGTTCCGGTCAAATAGAGAGATGTAATTTCTATTACAATGGCCGCCGGGAAGCGGATGTCAGCGGCGCAATTTACGTGCGGAACGGTTTTATCGTGCGGGAAAATAACTGTTATACAAATAGCGGTTTCGGTATCAGGGCAACTGATAATTCTATAATCGAGAGTAATCTAGTAACAGGTACGCAGAAACATGCCGATGATACTTACGGCATTGGCATCGATGTTGCCGGTACGGATAACCGGGTAGTCGGTAATCATTCCGTTAGTAACGGGAGTTATGCCATTGATTTGGATGGGGCCACCGATACCTTATGTATCTATAACTCTATTGATAATGCCGTTAATGAACCTGGCGCCAATCATGTTACCCTGGCCGATCAGGCAAATCAAGTTTTGTAATTAAATCATAAAGTTAGAATTTTGCTTAATGTCTGGTGATACAAATATATTTATAGGAGGATGTGCCAATTTCGGATTGCGGATTTTAGATTGCGGAAAAAACAATCCAAAATCCGAAATCCGAAATCCGAAATTGAAGGAGGCAGATTATGGCCAAGGTTATGTTAAAGGGAATTAGTAAAGTATTTTCCGGCGAGGTGGTGGCCGTTAATGATGTAAGTTTAGAAATTGCCGATAAGGAATTTCTTGTTCTGGTCGGACCTTCTGGCTGTGGTAAATCCACCTTACTGAGAACGATTGCCGGATTGGAAAATCCCAGCAGTGGTAAAGTCTTTATCGGTGAGCGGGAAGTAAATAATGTTCCACCAAAGGACAGGGATATTGCCATGGTCTTTCAGAATTATGCCCTTTACCCCCACATGAATGTTTATAAAAACATGGCCTTTGCCCTGCAGTTACGTAAGTTCCCCCGGGAAGAAATTAATATCCGGGTAAAAGAGGCGGCGGAAATTCTGGGGATTAGCCCGTTATTAGACAGGCGGCCCAAGGCCCTTTCCGGCGGTCAGCGCCAGCGGGTGGCCGTGGGCCGGGCGATAGTGCGTAAACCCAAGGCCTTTCTCTTTGATGAACCATTATCCAACCTGGACGCCAAGATGCGGGTGCAGATGCGTACAGAGATCAGTAAATTACATACCCGCCTGCAATCAACAATGATCTATGTTACTCATGATCAGGTAGAGGCGATGACTATGGGCGACCGGATTGTTGTAATGAGAAATGGGATCATTCAGCAGGTGGCCGATCCCCTGACTCTTTACGAAAAACCAACTAATAAGTTTGTCGCCGGATTTATTGGCAGTCCGCCGATGAATTTTATGAAAGGTAAAGTTATTAAAAAGAATAATGCCTGGTTTTTTGATGAAGGCAAAATGCAGGTAAAGATTGTCGATGAAATGGTGCCCAAGCTTAATGCTTACCTTGGTAAAGAAGTTGTGTTTGGTATTCGCCCGGAAGATATCTACGATAAGCTTTTTGTCGGTGACGCCCCGGCGGAAAATACGCTTACCGCTACCGTCGAAGTTATTGAGCCAATGGGATCAGAGGTGTATCTGTATTTAAATACCGGTAAGCATTCTTTTGTCGCCCGGGTGGATGCCCATGACCGGGCAGAGGTCAATCAGGACCTGGAAGTGGTTTTCAATATGGCTAATGTGCATTTCTTTGATTGTGAGAGCGAGAAAACGATTGTTTAATTAGAATTGAGTAGGGGCCGGGCCTGCCCGGCCCGTATAAGGGGCCTGCCCGGCCCGTATAAGGGGCTTGCCCGGCCCGTTGGGATTAAGCGGTAATGTTCTTATAATGGGTCAGGCGTTTTGTCTGGCCGGAGCCGGAAAGAATAATACAGACAGCATCTATTCTCAGCGGGCAAGTATATTTATTGATTGCGGCATAAGCGGCGGCGTTTCTTACCAGTTTGTTTAGTTTCCGCTTATTTAACGATTCCTCAGGATCAGCCGCTCCCGGATGCCTACACGTTTTTACCTCAACAAAGACTAAAACATCGCCGTCTTGACAGACAAGATCAATCTCGGCATAGCGGCTGCGGTAGTTTACTTCTATGATCGAATAGTTATTTTTACGTAAGTACTCACAGGCCAATTCTTCGCCTTTTCTGCCAACAACAACATTGCTCCCTTTCATTACGGGACACTCCTTACTTTCGGCCGATACTGAAGTGCCTCCGCCAGATGATGAATGTTTATATCCGGCGATCCGTCTAAATCAGCTATTGTTCGGGCGATCTTTATCATTTTAAAGTATGTCCGACCGGAGAAATGATGCTTCCTGGCCGCTTTAAGAAGAAGTTGTTTTAACTCATTAGATAATTTGCAATGTTTTTTTATCTGCGAATTACTCATTTCAGCATTAATATGGATATTGTCATTTTGAAACCTTTCTTTTTGAATGTTTCTGGCCTTAACCACGCGATTACGGATTTTCTCTGAATTGTCAAGTTTTCCCCCCTTATCATTATGTCCGGAAGACAGGTCTTCAATATTCACGACCGGGACATCAACATGCAAATCAATACGATCCAGAATAGGGCCCGATACTCGTTTATGGTACTTATTAATTTCACGCGCAGTACAAGAACATTCCTTTTTGGGGTGTTGGAGGTATCCGCAGGGGCAGGGGTTAGCTGAAGCAATTAATATAAAGCGGCAAGGATAAGTAATCCGTTCTCTGCTGCGGGAAATTGTCAGCATCCCGTCTTCCATTGGTTGACGCAATGACTCTATCACTAAGCGGGGAAATTCATTAAACTCATCCAGAAACAATACCCCACGATGAGATAAGCTAACTTCGCCCGGCAGAGGATTAGATCCGCCGCCGGTAATTCCCACCTGCGATACTGTATGATGGGGTGATCTAAACGGGCGTGCCCGAATAAGCGACCCGGTGGCCGGAATTAACCCGGAAACAGAATAAATTTGTGTAACTTCTAATGATTCCTTCTCGGTTAGTAACGGTAAAATACCTGGTAACGATCTGGCCAGCATGGTCTTACCCGCGCCGGGTGAGCCCACCATAAAAAAATTATGCCCGCCGGAGGCAGATATCTCTAATGCCCGCTTTGCCTGCTCCTGGCCAAAAATTTCTGACAAATCAAAGTCGGGGTTAACCAGCTGATCAGGAAAGAGCTTGTATTTAACCGGCCTAATGCTTTTTTTGCCGGCACAATGAAGCAGCAATTGGTTTAAGTTCAGTACAGGAAAAACATTAACACCACTGACTATTGCCGCTTCGTTAGCGGAAGGCGCGGGCACAAACACATTTTTTACATTATTGCTTTTCGCAAATAAGGCCACTAGCAGTGCGCCCTTAGTGTGGCGCAGGCTGCCGTCTAAAGATAATTCACCAAAAAATAAAGCGTTATCAGGCAGCGCTAGGTCATTGACCAAAGATAAAATCCCCATGGCCACGGGCAGATCATAGCAGGAACCTTGTTTCGGTACGTCGGCTGGCGCTAGATTGATTGTTATTTTCTTAACGGGAAATTCAATGCCCGAATTGACAATCGCGGCTTTTACCCGTTCTTTGCTTTCGGCGACAGCTTTACTCGCTAATCCCACGATATCAAACGACGGCAATCCCCGATTAGCCACATTAACTTCAACATCTATGCCTATTGTTTTTAAGCCGGAAATGGATATCGACTTAACCTTAATTAACATAATATTTCCCCGCTGCTTTAGCTACAATACCGTTTAATTCCATTAATGAAATAGTTGTGCCTAATTTTGCCGCAGAAATTTTCAACCGGCGCGACAAAACGTCTATTTCTAAAGACTCAGCTGACAATTCCTTGACAATTAATGCCTCAACACCAGACAACTCTACCTCCGGCACAGCACCGTTAAAAGAACACTCCTGTTCCTCCCTGTCAGCGCCATAATATCTCAAAACGTCATTGGCTTCAGTAACTATGTCGGCACCGTCTTTAATTAACTGTTTTACTCCTTTAAAGAGGGTACTATTTATCTGCCCGGCGACAACAAAAACTTTACGCTGGTACTTTTTTGCTAACCTGGCGGTAATTAATGACCCGCTTTTGGGCCCCGCCTCTACAACCATAACAGCCCGGGATAACCCGGCAACAATACGGTTTCTCCTGGGATAAGTCCAGAGCAGGGGCGGGTAACTACCTTCGTGTTCTGAAATAATCAAGCCGTTATTTTCGATAATCTCACAGTGAAGCCTCTCTTGGTAGCTGGGATGAATCCGTTCAATTCCGCAGGGCATGACCGCGATTGTGCGCCCACCGCTGTTTACCGCCGCTTGATGAGCGCGGGCGTCAATGCCGTACATAAAGCCGGAGACGATTGTTATTCCCGCAGAAGCTATTTGTGAAACAAGGATATCTGTTATCTCAGCGCCGTAACGGGTCATCTTACGGGGGCCGACGACCGCTAAACAATTATCAAACAGATCTGCCTGCCAATTGCCCTTAAAGAATAATTTCTTTGGCGGATCAGCAATCGCCTTTAATAAGCGCGGGTATTGCGCTGACTCCAGTGTTATTATATCATTCATAATATCGTTTCCACGACATATTACCAATTTAGGTTAAAATGTCAATAGATAAAATATCGGAGTAGGGGCTGGGCTTGCCCCAGCCCGGTAGAGGCTGTTCTGGTCCGTTAAACATAGAATTATTATTGCTATAGTCACAAATAAGTAGTATCATTTTAAGACAAAATAATAAAATAATGGAAATGTTAATGA
>CAZIXI010000216.1:5578-6033 GCA_964543115.1 uncultured bacterium | reverse complement strand
ATACACCCGAACAGACAAGCGGGGAAATGGGATTAGCGGATAAGGGCAGAACTGACGGAACTTCTGTCTACGGCGGCGGAACCAATGTCTCACCTTTTGATTACCTTAATGATACCGATAAACAAATACTTGTCGATGCCTACAAAGAACAAGTCTTGGATGTATACGCCAACACCGGCGTAGAGGCCTGGGGATTTGAGCCGTCGCAGCCTTATCTAACCAATCAGCTATTCCTGCATGACGGCAATGAAGGGACATTAACCGGGGTCTGGTATCTAACCAGCGCGGATTGGGGCCAGAATTACCCTAACGATGTGCTTACCTTTATTGAGGCAAGTAACCCCTATTACACCGGCAATGTTGTTAAGTCCCAGGATTACGGCTATATGGGCGACAGCTGGAACATTAACGGAACTTTTACATAATGACACGAAATATCGGGCGGGTGCGTCAGT
>CAZIXI010000216.1:0-5568 GCA_964543115.1 uncultured bacterium | reverse complement strand
GGATAATAATGGTAAGTATGTATTACCCGACTTACTATGCAATCTTCGAAATAGACGAAACAACGGAAAGAGCAACATTAACAATAGAATATCAGGAAGGATCCTACCCTACCAGTTTCAGTTCCAGCGCCCTCACCTACCAGCAAAGAACCAGATAACCATTTTTAGCAACTTGTTGAGATGGATGATATTTCATCACTAGGAGATTCTGCTAGCACTGCTCTCACCGGCCAGCGTGCCACATACTGGCGGATAAAACCATTCACCAACTCAAACTCGTCCCAATGCAGATAATGTCCAGCGCCGTCAACCACAATCTTACTTACCGGGCCTTGAGCAGCTTCTTTAATCAACCTAATCTGTTCCAGCTGCACATCTGCCCGCACAACACCATCCTTACTGCCAATAAATGCTAGAATGGGAACCTCAATATCCGGAAGTGTACTATAAGCATCATGCTCCATCATTGCCCAAAGCCCAACCAGCGCATCACGAAGTTTTGTCGCGCCGGTGGCATTGGTCCATAAATGATGAAAATCCTCCGGCGGTTGTCCATTAATAAACAAACCAATCTGTTCAGCCACAATGACTCTAAACAACCTTTCTAAAAGAGTAAAATTCCGCAAGATTCTTCTTTGGGCAAACGTCACCGCCCGGTCAGCAATCACATTATTAAGGATATCCAGCATTTTCGGAAAAGCCGGCTTTAACTGCCGAACCAATTTACTGACCAGCGGGTTAACAAAACTGTCTCCGGGACTAATCAGCGTGGTGGCCTTTGGAATAAACCCAATAATACGCTGTTTTATCTCAGGATCAGCGCACAAATGATAGCCAATCATCCCACCCATACTATGACCAAGAATAACAACATTCCGTAAATCCTCCTTCAGTATAACCGCCTTAACATCTTCAACCCAATCCTGGATCTTCGGCGGATGGCTGCTTGAGTAATCTGCCTGTCCTGAATACTCAAAACCACGTGTGTTCACCGTAACAGTTCTAAAATCACGTTCAAAATCATATAATTGCCGGCGCCAATCTTTACTTTGTGATACCCAGCCATGAATAAATAAAAAGGTCTTCTCACTTCTCTGATTTCCTCCTACCGCATAACTTATTCTTGTTCCATCAGCACTAAGCACCGCATCGCGTTTCATGTGATCGATTTCCCGGGCCGCGTCTTTCACCAGCTCCGTAATACCGCCTTCCTCCCGCACCATCCGCAGCAACTCACAGTAACGCAGAATATTCCTTACCGGCTCCTGCCCCGTCCTTCTTCTATATGACGCGGCCAGCCCACGCTGAGGGTGCAATGCCTCCGCCTCTTCTATTCGTTCCAGATCAGCAATAATCCCCTCCTGACTTTTTCTGGGTAAACTCAAAAAATACAGCAGGTCACGATCGCGCACCTGCCGCTCGGTTAAGGGATTGGCATGATCCATTTCATGCCGGAAGGCATAGAGTAATGTTTCCGGCGAGCGCACCAGGCCGGAAAAAAGTACTATGTTTAACATCATTGTCTGCGGCCGCGGCCGTTTCAGCGGCAAAACATCTGCCAAATACTTCCAGTCAACAATACGAACTTCCTGCAAAAGATAACGCACAGCAAAAAGGGATCCTAGTCTTCCCCTATGCTTCTCAAGGTTAAAATATTCCCTGAACTTTTTCCCTTTCGCCCTTTTTTTCAGTAATTTCAAAGCACTATTTAAAAAGGCTATTTGATCGTTGCTAATAACAGCATCCGGATCATTAAGATTAAAAATATCCGCGCTTACCGCTTCATCTTCACCAAAACGGATCGGGAGTGACGAAGCAATCACCCGCCTGACCTGTGAACCGCCCCTTACCCGCACACGCAATTTACAGGAAACTTCCTCATGCGCAAAAGAAGATTGCGGGCTCAAGAACCAATCAGCATAAACCGGGACAGAAATGTTAACAACCAGCAGGGAAACAAGAATACATAAAACGACACTATGATTTTTGTGATTAAACATTATTATTCGCAAACCTCCCATTGCTACAATATACCACATAAATAGATATTTGTCAATACGGAAAAAAAGCTGGGGTTCGGCGGAGGCTACTTGATGAGTTTTCTTGTAAAAAACGGGATCAGGGGGGCCTGAATGAAAATTGAAACAACTACAACGAAAAACACCACGTTGAACAGGATATCAGCATTAGGAAGCTTTTTTATCAGCGGGAAGGTTGCTAAAACAAGCGGTGTGGCCCCGCGCAAACCCACCCAGGCAATGACGGTTTTTTCCCGGTAAGGGATTCTTGAAAACAATAACGCTAAATACACTCCGGCCGGCCTAGCCACAAACATCAGGCTGAACGCGATAATCAGCCCCGGCCAGATTATCGGCACTAATTGCAGGGGAAATATCAACAGTCCAAAAATAAGAAACACTATTATTTGCATGAGCCAGGCCAGACCGTCATGAAAATTTACCAGGCTGGTCTTCCGGGCAATATCACTATTACCAATAATCAAACCCGCCACGTAAACAGCCAAAAAGCCGCTGCCGCCGGCGTATTCGGTTAGACTGTAGATAAAGAGCACCAGGGCAAAAGTCAGCACCGGATACAAGCCTTCATATTCAAGTTTCAATTTATTAATTAGATAAACCGCTAATTTCCCGATTAAATAACCGATAATTGTTCCCATTATGAATTTCCCCAGCAAACCGCCAACCAAGGTAAACCAGAATTTGGAAGGATGAATCATTAAATGCATAATACTCAACGTCAAAATAACCGCCATCGGATCATTACTGCCCGATTCAAATTCCAATAGCGATTTCAAATTACGATTAAGAGTAATTTTCCGGGCACGCAAAACTGAAAACACAGCCGCCACATCGGTGGCCGAGACAATCGCCCCCAATAAAAAAGCCTCTATGGGGCTAACCTTAAAAATAATTAAGGCGACTACAGCAACCGTGGTTGCCGTTATTATGACAGCTGAAGTTGAGAGGGAGATTCCGGCCCAAAACACAGGCTTAATGTTCTCTTTACTTGTATTTAACGCCCCAGAAAAAATAATGTAGGCTAAGGCAAAAATGCCCAAAAATTGCGCTACTAAGGGATCATCAAAAGGGACGCCGCCCGGCCCGTCAGAACCGATCATCATCCCCATAAATAAGAAAAACAACACCGCGGGCACACCAAACCTGCTGGCGGCCTTGCTGCCGAATATACTTAAAAGCAGTAGAACCGAAGACCAGAGCGCTATTGCTTCAATAGAATAATTTTGAATTAAATTGGATAGCATAAATATACAATAAGTAAAAATTTAGATTGAAAAATAAATATAACTGGTTATTATAATATAAAAGAATAAGAACAGCAAGCTTATCTGCGGAAACGTTTATATACCATTAATAATGTGTATTCCACAATTAATAGCACATAAACAAACCCCCTTTTCTTGTGGACAAACACCCTTAAATATTTTATAATGAGCAAATTAACCTACCACTACAAGGAGGTAAAATAATGAAACTTAGCTGTTTTATTTTATTTCTTACAACTGCAGTATTATTTGTATCCCTAATGAATCCTTCTTTTGCCGATAGTGAATCCCTGCAAGCGATGAAAAATGAGATCCAGGCGCTTAAAGACAGAATAGCCCTACTTGAGCAAAAGCTGGAACAGGAGAGTAAAACCACAAAAACCCAACCACAGGCCGTTGTCGCCGAAACAGCCGCAGGCCCAATTGTATATGGCCCCTTTGAAGAATCATATGATTCAGCACTCTACACTGAACAGGAGAAAATAAGCTTACAAAAAGAAGGTTTCAAAATCGGCATCCATTCAACAATTATCGGCCAGGGCACCAATAATGCTAATCTGGAAGGAAGCAGCAACAAAGATAAGTTTGAAGGCTCGTTCCGGGCAGATGTGGAAATTGAAAAAGAATTCCCTTCCCTTAACAGCAAGGCTTATATAAATATCCGTAAAAGTCAAGGTCTGGGAATAGACAGGGTACTGGCTTTATACAGCCCAGCAAACAATAATAAACAAATAAATCAGAATTTTTTTGTTACTTCTTTATTCTATGAACAATTTCTTTTTGCCAATAAAGTACTAATCAATATCGGCAAACTTGATACAACAATGTTTTTCGATCAAAACCGGGTGGCCGGTAATGACGGCACTAAGTTCCTGGGATCCATATTCAATAACAATCCGGCAATAGAGTTTCCCACACAAAATATCGGTGTCAGATTGGGCTGGGCCCTGGTTAAGTGGCTGGAATTAAATTATCTAGTAGTTAACGGCAATGCCGACCTCGAAGATATTGATGATCATCTGTTTAATATTTTCCAGGCGACTTTTAAACCGGACTTTTTTGAGAAAAAAGGATATTACCGCTTTATCGCCTGGTACAACAATAACCGGCACATTAAATGGTCAAACCCCAACGGCAGAAGAGGTACATACGGGTTTGCCCTGTCGTTTGATCAGGACCTGACCGATAATCTTACCCTGTTTACCCGTTACGGCTGGGAGGATCCGGAGGTTTACAACCCGGAGATCACCGCCAGCGGCAATAACATCCTCTCCCTGGAACAATCCTGGAGCGCCGGCGGCCAGCTTACAGGCAGTATCTGGGGCCGAGAAAATGATGTTCTTGGGCTCGCGGTCGGCCAGGTGATCCCCTCCGGTGATTACAAAAAGGCCCTGAACAGAAACGCGAAACATGAAGGCCGGATAGAACTGTTTTACAATGTCCAGTTTAATGAACATTTATCCTTTAGTCCCACGCTGCAGTATATCTGGAACCCCTATGGTAAAGACATAGCGGACAACAAGGACAATGTGCTGGTTTACAGCATAAGAACCCATATAGATTTTTAATAACATAACATTTATCAGATTGTAGATTTAAAATTTCGCAGTCCACACGTTTCACGCGCGTTCTAAATTTAACAGGGAGGTAGCCATGGAAGAGGAAAGGCCTGTTGCGGCGGAAGAGAAGAAGCATCCCAGGAAAAACAAACCGTTAGTATATATTGTAGCGATTACCGCGGCGCTTGCCGGTTTGCTGTTCGGCCTGGATGTCGGGGTAATTTCCGGCGCCCTGCCCTTTATCGCCAAACAGTTTAATGCCAGCACGGCGGCGCAGGAATTTATTGTCAGCTCTTTACTAGTCGGGGCATTGATCGGCACACTTTTAAGCGGGTATATTTCGCTTAAATTCGGCCGCAGAAACGCCCTGCTGGTAAGCGCGGTGGTTTTCGCTTTTGGCGCTATCTTATCCTCAATCGCGCCCAATGTGCAAATTCTAATTACCGTCAGAGTGTTTCTGGGGATGGCTGTAGGTATCGCCTCTTTTACCGCCCCGCTTTACCTCTCCGAAATGTCCCCGCAGCGTGTCCGCGGAAGCCTTATTTCCATGTACCAGCTGATGATCACTATCGGCATTTTGTCGGCATTCTTAAGCGATACCTTCTTAAGCTACGGAGAACACTGGCGGATGATGCTCGGGGTAATCGTTGTTCCGGCGGTTCTGATGTTTGTCGGTATTTATTTATTGCCGGAAAGCCCGCGCTG
>CAZIXI010000215.1:0-6050 GCA_964543115.1 uncultured bacterium | reverse complement strand
TCTTAAGCAAATAAATCTTTTAGAGGCGGAGCATGACAAGCAGAAAGAGGCGCAGTGGCTGGCGGACCGCTATAAGAGCGGCCTGCCGGCGCAGCCTAAACCGGTGGTTGAACGTAAAGATGCTCCGGTACCCCAAGCCGATGATGTTAGCGGTGCTCCCCAGATCAGACGGAAATTCCGCGAAGATAAGGCCCGGCGGGAACTGCTGACCTTTATTGCCAAGGAACTGCCCGCGGGAATGCCGGCCGGCATCAGGGATGGGGTGGTCAACGTGCTGGCGGAAATTATTCTTAAACCAAATCCGCTGTTTGATATTAATCAGGAAGCGAATAAAAAGATCGTGCGGGATTTTATTGCCGGTATCGGAAACCCGCTGTTAAAAATTGTCATAGTAACCAAAGGCGGCCGGCGGCTGGAAAAGACCGCGAAGCAGTGGATACATTATTATTATGCCACGCAGATGAAGGTAGCGGCTGATAAGGGAGAAACCCAGGTCCTTTCCGCGGCAGAACAGGAAAAATATGTTAACCGGGTAACCGACGCTACCCTTAATTTATTGGGTAACGCTATCTTTCGTTTGGCGGCGCACAGCAGTCAGTTGAATAAATTAGGTATTTCCCTGCCCACTAAACCGGGACAGCCGCTTGATCTTAAGACCTTGGAACAGGCGGGTATTCAGGCCCTGGAAAAACAGAGTAATTCCCTACTGGCCTCGGCGCGTAAAGGGGTGGGAGCGGCAATTTCCGCATTGGCGCTGGTGGTGAGACAGAATAACCGGGGATTAAAGTTAAATGTGGATTGGGGATTTAGCTATTATTGGGGTGATGAAGCCCAGGCGGCCACTTCAAGCACAAGCAGCAGTACGGTTTCTTTTACTGATAAAAGTTACTTTTTCTTTAATGTCGCCTTACAACAGACATTTAAGGGTGTGGATGATTTGGTGCGCTCGGTAAAAGGGCAGGCGTCTCCAGAGGTGACTAAGGCCTATAATAAAGTGATGGCTGCTTTACTTCAATATATGCACCAGCGGCGGCAGGTAGCGGAGGCCATGCATGCCTATTACCTGCAGACAGTGATGCTGGAAGGGCAGTATCAGCTGATTAAGCAGTTGACTGATTCACTGGGCAAAGGTGATCCGCCGCCCACACTGGCGACCGGTGAGGTTGGGGTAACTACAATTGACGGCCGGCTGGTCGTGAATATGTGGGAATATATGAAAGACAGGGATGTGCGCCGGCTGGTACGAGGCGAAGAATCGAAACTGGCGGTACACAGTGTGACCAGGGCCTTTGAACGCGGGGTGCGCAGTTTTCTTAACCGGCTGCCGGCTGAACAGCGGGATAAGATCCTGCCGCATATCCAGATCAATCTGGTCAGTGCTTACCGTAGCTATGAAGAACAGCTGGCCGCGCACAAGCGGTTTCCTAATACCACTGCGCCGCCCGGAGAAGGGAATCATCAAAAGGGCCTGGCGCTGGACGTGCGGGTAGAAGGTGCTTATCCGGCCTTTGTTAAAATATTCGGCTATCCGAGCCGCGCGGCGATGAAAGAAGAGGCCTTCCGGGTAATGTATCCCAATGATCCTAAAGCGAAAGAGAACGGTAAACCAATTTACATGCCGCTCAGCCATAAAATAAAAGTACGAGTGGATAGTTGGAACGGCGTAAGTTTTCTTAGGAAGAGCGATGGCAAGCGAATGACCTTAAAAGAAGCGGCAGCGGCGGTGCAAAAACATTTAACCGCAAGAGTTGAAGATGGTGAAGAGCTTAGTCCGGAACTTTATCAGGCCTATGCCTGGCTGCTTTTTGCTGATTCTATGCATAAACAAGGATTCAGCGGTGATCAATTCAGTCCGGCGGAATACCATCATTTTAATTTCCGCAACGCGCCGAAAGATAAGTTTCAGCAGCCGGTTAAACGGGACCGGGTGATTATGGGCCTGGCGGGAATTCACGCGGAGACCGGCCGCTTGGCTGTGTTAATGGGCCAATGGTACAATCACGCGCGTATGGGAATAAACAGTTTCGGTACGGATGATCTGCCCGCTACCGGTATTGTGGCCCAATATATGAAGAATAAAAGATTAAAACAATTAACTCCCCGGCATATCCGTAAGATTATGAAGATTGCCCGTAAACGTTCTTTAAAAGTGGCCAAACAATATCAACGGGCGCAACAGAGATGTTTGACCAGGATCCTTGATCCTATTCTGAAACCGTTAATTGATAATAAGGTCAGCCGTTGGCGAACCAGAAGAAAGATGACGCGTAAACTGCGTGGATATTTAAAACAGGGACTTTCCGCGGAACAGGCGCTGGCCCGGGCGCTGACCGAGTCGGTGAAGCTGAAGAAAGAAGATGCCGAGAGTATCAAGAATAGGATATTCAAATTAAATAAGATCCTTTATGAATTTGGTTATGGTTTTACTATCGGCGCTCAATTCGGTTTGAACGGCGATATTATGTTTAAGGCCAGTATTGGGATTTACGGTAAAAGTATAATCTGGGGTGATACCCGGCCCTATGACTTGCGGGCGGAAGAGTTGCGGGCGCTGCAGGCGCGTTGGCTGGCCCAGCGTAAACAGCTGTTGGCGGCGGGTGAGGATGCTAAAGCGGAAGCGGCAATTAAGTATTTTGACGGACTTTATCAGGATATGGAACAGATATGGCAGCAGGGGAATTATGACGCGCTGTTAGAAGGCGGTGTTACCGTTGGTGTGAAAAGGATTGCCGGGCGGGTATTTAAGTATATGAGATTGGCGGCGGCGATCGGCAGAGCGCCTTTTGGTAAGTTTGCCCGGGCGATGGCGCGTAAGAATATGCAGACTGCGGCCAAGGTTAAGCAGCCCGTTAAGGCCAGACAAGAACAGAAAGAAGAAACGGTAAAACGCACAACTTTGCCGCCAATAAAGGTGCGGCAGGTGGACCGGATTAGTGCCAAGCGGTTTGCCAAACGGTTTATCCGTGAGCTGGATAAGGGGCAGCAGAGTATGGACGCGGCAATGGCGCAGGCGGATTTGCAGCGGGTGGAACAAGAAATGCATAAGGCCCGGATCAAAATAAAGGTATTGTTGAATTGGGGCTTAGGTTTTAGTTATACCGCGGGTTTCAGCGGTGAACAAGGTGAATGGGGACACGATCTGGGCGGCAGTTTTGGCGATCTTTTGGCTGGTGACTTAACCAGCACGCTTAATGCCTTGGGAACGCAGTTACAGTTTGATATCAAAAGAAGAATTGATACACCACAGGTAAAAATGGCTTATGCGAAATATAAACTATGGTTGGCGCAACAGATGCTTAAGCGCCTGGCCGCCCAGTCTTATCTGCGCCTGGCCCAGGCCCAACTGGATTATAACCAGGCAAAAACCAATCGCGGCACGGATGCTGATTCCCGGGCGCAGTTTCGGCAAAAAGAATACGAGCTTGAACTAGCCAAAATTGCCTGGCAGGTTGCCATGGGGCAGTTGGATCTGGATGAAACTGACCTGAAGATATTAGGCAAATGTGTAAATGTGAGGAACGGTAAGATCGTTAAACTGGACAGAAAAGGGATTGGCAGAATCCGTGGCCGGGTAAGCGCAACTAGTGCCACTGAGGTACAGGTGCCCACCCATCAGGGAGATGTGAATGAAGAATTTATTACTGAGATTATCCGGGAAGCGGCCCAGCCTTATGATCTGCGCTCGGAAGTAGCGCGCAGGCGGGGGAAAATTCAGCGGGCCCTGGGTGAGATTAACGGGGTGATTAAAAATTATCAGAAATATCACAATCCGGCAGATGTTTATGAGGCCGAGCGGAAGTTGAAACATTTTCAAGACGAGATTCTTTTGCCGATTGTTTATGAGTGGAAACTGGCCCTGGCCACTAAGGCGCGGGCGGGTAAAGATTCGCCGCAATACGCGGAATTTCTTCAGGGACAACGGGAACTGAAACGTTTAGTAAAAATAATGCGGGAACTGCGGGAATTACCGGTAATGATAAAGGATAGATTCCCTACTTATGTGGGCGGGCAGCGAATACCGCGGGCGAAACGTTTTAATGATAAATTAGCGCCCAAACTACAGGCGCTTTGGAACCAGGTCGGTAAGGTGGCCGGGGCGGTTGAAAAAGTAAAACTCTCCCAGCAGGATATCCGTTATATGAGGATCGTACAGCAACTGCATGTGTTGGTGGCCAAACAGGAAGCGGTGGAACGCGGTAATGACTATACTCTTTATTTACCGATTGCCACTGATCCTATTTCATTGGCGGTAATGGCGGTAATTGATATTGTCAGTGTTGTCAGCGGCCAGCGGGTAAATAAAACAAAACTGGCTAAAATCAGCAGAAGAATGAATAAGCTGCAACGGGCGGCGGCTCGTGTGTTTAATATGTACCGGGAACTCCAGCAAAAAACACTCAATCGTTATGAGATGGCCCTGCGTGATAATAAAGCCGGTTTAGGAAAAAAAGAGCGCCGGCTGCGCCGTTATCAGGCGGCATACGCCAATGTTGGTCTGGTGCTTGGTTTTGATGATAAACGGGTAAAGGCGATTAACCGTAGAACGAATAAACTGCAGTTACCGGCAGCCCAACAGGGTTATTATACCAGAGAGTATGCTGATCAGCACTGGACGGGCACCAACAGCTATTATGATATTAAGGAATATGTTTATCAGGATAAAAACGGTTACTATATCCGCCGGTTTGAGGTGTGGCCGCGGGGACAGCGCAGCGCCAATCAATTTGGTATCTACGCGCTGGAAGTGCGCATGAAATATAATGATCCTAAATCCATTAAATTACGTGAAATCAATCCTTTCCGGCCCAATCGCCGCCCGGGAAAATTTAAGTCCATTGCCGGCTTCTTTAAGAGATATAGAAGTAAATTGCTGAAAGACTGGTTTATTCGCAGTTGGACCTTGCGTGATCATTGTGGTTTTCGCGGTAATTTACCGCGGCTGGTAAAGCCCAGGCCCGGTTTAGGCAGATTAAGGAAAGTAGTTATTCCACATCTGCAGGAAGTGGGCTTGGCAACGGCAACAAATAAGCAGGCGCAGAACCGTTCTGTGCGGTCAGTGCTGACCCTGGCCCGGCAGAATAATCTTTCTCCTACCCTGGCGCAGTATAAGAGGATCCTGCCGGAATATCATTTATATAACGATGAGATGCGCACCATGTTCCGGGTATTAAAGATCGGCAGAACCGATTCCCTGCGTGGATACTGGCAGAAACTTTCACTGCTGCGGCAGTTAACGGTTAAGGAACAGGTATTGGCGGATATCGGCAAGGCACTTATCCGGCTTAAACTGGCGGTGGCCCAGGGAGACAGCAAGCAGCAGAAGCTGGAATTACAGAAATTGCAGCGGCTCTTAGCCGGGCGCGTACTGCAGAAACAGCAAGGGCATTTCCAGGGTAAAGAGGTTTATGCGCGGGAGTTAAAGAAGGCCACCCAGAAGAAGGCCAATTATATCGTTGCCAATTTTAAGGGTTTGGGCCGGGAGTCCATTAACCGGATGGAACGGATAGTGGAGGCCCTGGATAAATTAACTAAGAGTAATTATGCCGAAGGACATGGTAATGCTGCCAGGAATATTTATGAACTCTATACGGCTGATCAGGCTGCACTGAACAGACACGGTCAGCAGGTAGTTAAATTGGTCAAACAACTGCGCGCTATTCTGGGGACAAAGGTCAGTAATGATACGTTTAAGACATATCTCGCCTATAAGGCCAAGGAAATGGATATTCAGCGCCAGTTACTGGTGATTGATGTGCGCTTAAAAATTATGGTTATGTTTACTAAAAATATTACCGCCAAAGAACTGGATGAGATCGTCGGTCTGGTCAATACAGAGTTGGTGAATGTGCGCGCGGAATTTAAACGTAAGCTCCTGGCCGGGCAGACAGAG
The DNA here is from genome assembly GCA_964543115.1 of uncultured bacterium. GTDB lineage: Bacteria > Auribacterota > CAZIXI01 > CAZIXI01 > CAZIXI01 > CAZIXI01. The sequence continues at coordinate 160 of CAZIXI010000215.1, read as the reverse complement.
TCGGACGTGGAAGGGGTTCTGCGGGAGACAGTACGCAAATTCAGTTCGCAACTGAGTAAGGCGTTATTGGCTGCCGGGAATTACCGGGCGGAGATAGACGGACTGGCGGCTGGGGAAACAACCAGGGAATGGTTGCTGCGTTTTTACGGCACAATGCTGC
>CAZIXI010000214.1:0-6083 GCA_964543115.1 uncultured bacterium | reverse complement strand
GCTGGAGGAATCCCTGGGACAAATTTCTGCCATCTGCCCGCCAGGTCCGGCAACACCCGCTTCTCCCGGCCCATAGTCGTCCGGTAAATCCTTTCCATATCCGCGTATTTCTTTTCCAGTGCGGCCCTGCGCCGCCTGCAGTTCCGCTGTCGTTTCTTCCAGCTGGGCCGTATTATTCTGCAAATCCATATTAGCCGCTTCCAGGGATTCATTGCTCTGTTCCAGCTCCAGGTTCTTTTGTTCCAGGCTGTCCTTAACCTGCTCCAGTTCCGCGGTACGTTCGGCTACCTTTTGTTCCAGTTTCTTACTATGTCCCTCTATTTCCCTTCTTGATTCTCGCAAATCAGCGATCATCATACTGAATGTACGCGCCAGCAGACCAATTTCTCCTTTAGGTTTAGTATTTAGCTTAACATCAAATATACCTTTTCTCACCCCTGTCGCGGCCTGAGTCAATTGAATAATGGGCCGAGTCAGGGTAAATGAAACAATAAATCCCAGACCAATAGCTAGTAGTACAACCAGCCCCATAACAACAATTAACATACGTTCTAACCTGATAACCGGCCGCAATATCTCATCGGCCGCGTATTCCACAGTCAGGGCCCAACCTAAACCTTTATAGTCTTTATACCCATGAGAATGCGCATGGACGGTTAATTCTTTTTTCTCTCCGGGTTCATCCCCTTCTCTAACAAGATATTCTTTCATATCAATATCCCCAGCGATTGCCTCAACAGGCCCCTGTTCAAGTAAATTATATTTATGAGTGGCGTAAATATACTGGCCATCGCTGGTAAACAACATAAACTCCTGCGTCTTATATGACACCAGAGTTTTTAGTTTTGCAATAGAGTCAATCACTTCCTGAAGATTTAAGATCCCCTTAAGCATACCGGCGAAATCGCCGCTCTTATCATAAATTTTAATAACTATATCAATAGCATAAATCCCTGCGCTCTCATCATATTCAAGCGGCCCCACCCAAAACTCTTTCTCTTTCATTGCTTCCTGATACCACTGTTTATCCGCCTGCAGATAATCAGAAGTCCTGCCGGTGGCCCCGACAACCACTCCATAGGCATTGGTTACATACACCTCCGGGAACACACTATACCCGTACTTGTCTTTATAATACTCCTCTAAATGCAGTTCATACCTCAATTCCTCTGATATCTCACTATCCAGAACACCTCTGATAAACAGCGTTTCCTTACCTTCACGCCAGTCCCTGTCAACACCGGCAATGAAATCCTCAACATCAGGTATCTGCCCAAATTCACTGTTGGATCTAATAAAAGCATCCTCAGCACTGACCTCTTTGGCATAAGTCTGCAGCTGTTCAATCCTTTTATAGATACCCATATCTATAGTAGTCATCGCGCTCTGCGCCAGCACCACCGCCTCAGAAGCAATGACCTCTGTAAAGATTCTATCAATATAATAAAAAATGCCATACCCTGCCCCCGCAAACATCACAATAATCGCCAAAAACCCCAGCATTATTTTCGTTCTTATCTTCATCTGCTTATCTCCTGATTCGTGAAGCGTATCTTGTGAAGCGTGAATCGTTCTAAAACACACAATACGAGATACGCTTCACGAGATACGCTTTCTATATATCCGTTCCCGTTTATGCACCGGCGCGAATAGAGAAGCGCCTTCTCCCCAGAGCGTTTCCGTTAATCCCAGCCACAAATGCCCGCCGGCCCTCAGCGCCTGATGGAACTTACCGATCACCTGTTCCTGCAGCTGCTTTTGAAAATAGATCAGCACATTGCGGCAGACAACCAGGTCAAAACCGCGGAGCCGGTTATCGAGCACCAGATCATAGCGCTGGAAACGCGTCAGCTGACAGATATCCGGATGTACCCGATATTCACTGTTCGCTGTTTGACCCGTTTGAAAATATTTCGCCCTTAACGCAGGCTCGACTTTCTTAAGCTTTTCACCCGCGTACCTGCCGGCTTTAGCCTCCCGCAGTTTATCCTCCATAATGTCCGTGCCATAAACATATACCGGCAGCATCCTGATATTATTTTCCCTGAAAAACTCCTTTACCGTTATCGCCAGCGAATAAGTCTCCTCACCGGTAGAGCAGCCGGCGCTCCAGATCCGCAGCGGCGATAATATTTTCGCGCGCAGACGCTGTTCCACTACCTGCGGCAGAACATTTTCCTTCACCGTCTCCCACACCTTTTTATCCCGGAAAAAGTCCGTTACCCCAATAAACAAATCGCTGATCAACCGCCAGTAAAGATGGTAATCATCATCAATCATCCGGATATATTCCTCCAGCGACCCGGCCCCGTCAAACAGCATCCGCCGCTGGATCCGCCGCCGCAGCGTGCCTTCCCGGTAATCCTTAAGCACCAGCCCCTTTTCCTTCTGCAATTTATTAAGTATTATTGAAATATTCATAATACACCCAAAATCATCAACAAGTATAACATCCACTAGATTAGGCACTTATAAATAATCATCAACCTAAAAACAGCTTAATCATCAACCAATTCATAATAGGCGCCCCGGCCGGCACCTTTCTGTGACAAAATCTCTAAATCCAAAAGTTTTACAAACTCCTTATGCGCTGTCTCATGAGACACGTGAAGCATTTCTTGTAATTCCCTATTGGTAATTTTGCCTTTTTCGTGGACATATTTAATTATTCCCATTTGCCTGGAAGATAGTTCTATATCTTCCCCCGCGGGCCTTTTCTTAATAATTCCCAAAACATCCGCCAGGTATTTCTTTAATTCCTCCAGGCTTGCCCTTACCCCTTCCGTGAAATATTCCAGCCAGTTTGTCAGATCCCGTAACTCTTTATCAACGCTCCCCAGGGCGCTATAATAAGCTTTCCTATCTCTATTATAATAATCATCTAAGTGAAAAATTCTTTTGGCATCAAAACCTCTTTTATAGAGCAGTAAAGAAACCAACATCCTGGTCGTCCTGCCGTTACCGTCAATAAATGGATGTATCCTGACAAACTCATAATGCCCGATCCCGGCATATAACACCGGATGAATGTTCTTCACTTCTTCTGAATTAATCCAGGCTAACCAATCATCCATCAGGAATGGAACTTCCTCCGCTGTGGGTGGCGTATAAACCACCTCTTGTTTAAAAGTGGTCCCATTAAATACCGTTTTCCCGATAAATACCTGCCTGTCTCTGTACACACCGGCATCAGCTTCCTGTTCCAGAGTTCCCTTAGTGATACCTTTGTGAATATCCAATATCAATTTTTCATTCATCTTTTCATGCTTAGCATATTCCGGTATTGACTCTAAAACCGCTAGATAATTAAGAACCTCTTTCTTATCCTTTTTAGTGCCCGCCACATCTTTTCCTTTAGCCAAATCCCCCACCTGCTCCAATGTCAGCTTGTTGCCTTCTATAGCTGTTGAAGAATGTGTATTATCCAATACAGCTTCTCTTTTTAAATTAAATTCTAGTTTTGGCGCTATCGGCGAACCAAGAATCTCCGTTCTCAATTCGGCAATTTTGGATAAATCATTCGCAATCTTATCTGTAATTTTATAACTCGGCTTAAACACTTTATTATCTCCTGTTCTCGATTCTCCCCTTGACCCCGAGCTCCGCTCGCCCTTGACCCCAAGCTTCGCTTGGGGCTGCTATTATAGGAATGGATATAGACTGCCCTAACCTTCTCCCAACCTCCGCTTCAGCTCCTTCACCTCCGCCTTGAGCTCGATCACCCGTTTCTCCCGGTTCATCATCACCTTCTGGAACCGCTCCAGATCCCGGATCTTTTTCTTTAACTCCTTTTCAGCCTTTTTCATTACAGAAATATCTTTGGCAATATGCACCGAACCGGTTAACTCTCCTTTATCATTAAATATGGGAGAAATAGTAACCAGCAGCGGAATGCCAATTTTTGGATCTATTATTTCAGCGTTGTGCACCTGGTTATCCTTTCTGGTCTCCGTAAAAGGGCATTCCGGCCAGGGTTTATCCAATTTATGCAGCACCTGATAACATTTTTTCCCAATCAGATCTTCCGGCTTCGCCTTTAACGCCGCGGCAAAGGACTGATTAACCCTGGTTATTGTATAATCCTTATCCTGAATAAAAACCAGATCATTTATGGAATCAAAGGTCTTCTGCCATTGTTCTGCCCCTCGCTTTGCCTCTTCCTCTGTTCTTTTCTTTTCTGTAATATCACTGTGGACCGAAACGATTACCCTGCCATAATCCGGATGATCGGCTAACGAAACATTGGCAGAGCACCAGAAAGGTGTTCCGTCTTTTTTAATGTTTCTAACTTCTCCGTGCCATTCCCCTGTTTTTACCAGGACATCCATTATCTCATCCTTTCTCTCCGCGGGCGTCTTGTCCGTCGGAGCATTAACAACGGAAACTTCCTTCCCGATCATTTCACCAGGATTATAGCCGAACATCTTTTCAAATTTCTGATTTGCATAAACGATAATACCATCATCCAGCCTGATTAAATAAATACCCTCAGCCACATTCTTCATGATTTCAGCACGCAGCCGCAGTTCCTCTACCTCCCGCTTACGGTCACTGATATCTTTAGCTCTCCGCAAACACACAGCTACGCGGGACACAATCTCCTCCTTATCAGCCGGCATTTTAATAAAATCCTCCGCGCCGGCCTCCAGCGCCTGTTGAAACATAGCGCCCGCCTTATCCGTGGCGCTATGAATAAGAACCAGCAGATCTTTTGTCTCTTTATTGCTCTTAAGTATCCTGGCTGCCTCTAATCCGTTGAGTTCAGGCATATTCACGTCTAACATAACCATATCCGGCTTTTGGGCTTTGGCGACTTTAAAAACTTCTTTTGCCCTGGTTTCCTTAATCACCTCATACCCGGCACCAGCCAGGATCGCCGCCAGGGATTCAGCATGATCACGATTATCGTCAACAACCAGTATCTTTGCCATAAATCACCCCTTATTTTACTCCTAACACCTTAAACATCTTCTCCATCGATGCCGCGTCCGGGATAAAGAAAAAATAAGCGACTATCTTTTCCATAACGATTTTGAGTTCCGTATCCATCACCAGGGCATAATCCGCTTCCTTGGACGTCTCCGCGAGAATATTTTCGACAATCGCCCCGGCCATATCCTGGGCCATGCCCGGAGAAGAAATCAACAGCCGCATCCGCAGTAATTTCCCGGTCGCGCTGAGATAAGCGCCGGAAAGGATCGAGGCGGTTTCCTTCAGGGCGGAACCGCCCAGTTCAGTTAAGATTTTCGTTTTACCCGGCTGCTGGCCCAGTAAGGTATCCGCAAGCCGGACCGCTTCTGTTTTCTCCAGTGATAACAAAATCACTCCGGAGGCGTCACCCAACAGCTGCAGATACACCGCGATTATCAATTTTTCCGCGCCGCCAAAAACCTTCGCCGCCTGACTGATCGGCACCAGGTTCACCCGGGGCACGTCAATATCCACCTTTTTATGGAGCATCTGGGAAAGCGCTGTTGCCGCGTTGCCCGCGCCGATTGTGGCTATCTCCCGTAAGGCATCAATTTGCTCTCTGGTAACATTATCATTCATTTTATCCTCCTGTTTTCGATCCTCGATATAGAGACGCGATTAGTCGATATATTTCCTCTAATCGCAACCCCTTCCTTTAAGTTCGAATAGATAAAAAGGGGTAATCGCGTCTCTACAACGAACAATAAATTACGAAATATGAAATACCTTTTTTATCTCTCCCAGCAATTTACCCGGATCATACGGCTTTTCCAGATACGCCGCCACATCTAAATCCCGGCAAACCGATTTTGTTTCTTCATCCCTTAGCGCGGAAAGGACGATTATCGGCAATTCCCGGGTATCCTCCCTGGTCCTTAATATCGCGCCTAGTGAACAACCGTCCATAACCCTCATCATAATATCCAGAATTATCAGATCATACTTATTCTTTTTTAAACAATCCAGCGCGGCAATCGCGTCATTGGCCACACAAGTCTGGTAGCCCTCATTCCGCAAACGGACACTGATCGTTATCCCCAGATCCACTTCATCTTCGATTACTAATATTTTTTCCATAATTTTCCCTTTTAGTTTTTTATTTAACCCATTAA
>CAZIXI010000213.1:0-6088 GCA_964543115.1 uncultured bacterium | reverse complement strand
AAGCTGATCGATGACACATTAATGGCCAATAATTATAGTATTACTTCTAATAATATAAATATAGATAAATTTTTTAACGGCGTCCCCCCCATAAAAGGAGATCACGATCATCTGGTGCATTTATTTAATAACCTTATTTTGAACGCGATTGATGCCATGGAATCCAAAGACATTAAAGGCGGCAAATTAAGGATCCAAACCAGTATAAATAAGAATATTAACAGTGAAATGGCCGGCAGATCTGACCGCTGGATCAGGGTGGAAATCGGTGATGACGGGGAAGGCATACCGGAACATATCCGCCACCGGTTATTTACTCCTTTTGTTACCACAAAAAGCGGCGGAGGCATTAAACGGAAAGGCACCGGCTTGGGCCTGAGTGTCGTCAAAAAAGCTGTTGACGCGCATCGGGGATATATTTTTGTACACACCACCGAGGGAAAAGGCACCACGATGATCATTGATTTACCTGTTGATCTCAAAATTGAATTACACAGCATAAACAACATTGATCTGAGTAAAGAACCCTGGGAACAATAACAAGAGGGACCGTAATGATCAACCAGGAATACAAACCAAGATTGCTGGCTGTTGATGACGAGGAAGGCGCTTTACTGGCAATTAAATTTACCCTGAGCGGGATTTATGATGTTGTTACTTCCCGCAGCCAGGAGGACACACTGAACAAACTCCGGGAAAATTCTTTTGACCTGGTACTTTTGGATATCTTCTTTGAAAAGGAAAATAAAGGACTGGAACTTTTGCAGATTATAGTCAGTCAACACCCAGATCTGCCGGTAATCATGTTTTCCGGTTCCATGGAATGGGCGCGGCGCTGGAACGAACTGAAGGAAATGGGCGCCCGCGGTTTTTTACACAAACCATTTGACCGTAATGAAATTAAACCCCTGATCGACAAAGTCATTCAAAAAAGCAAAGCCGGCTGAGACTAACCAAGTGAACTAATGGAGGTAAAAATGAGTGCCAAAGAGAAAAAGAAACCGCCCAAACAAGAAATTATTCAGGCAAAAACCGCAAAGAAAAAGAAGAAGACCTCAGCGGAAAAATCCCGCCGTTCGGTAATCGTGCATAAATCCCAAAAACCGGCAGCGGATCTCTATCAGATGCTGGCCCAGGTAGAAGATACCATTGCTGAATTGTCCCGCATCTATGCCGATCTGCCGGATAGTAGACACTACGGAGTCGGCGGCCGGATGAAACCCTCACTAAAACAGGAAATGATCGCCGAACAGATCCGCCATGCCCATCTGCGCGCTGCCCGGTTGATAAAACTGATGGAAAAGTCCTATCCGGAATAAAGGCGGAAATAGTCCCGCAAAGCTTGGGGACTACCCTGTGCCTTCATACTTGAACCATTCACCATTCTATGATATCCTTCTGAGCTTATGAACTTAGCAAAGACAACAGATTATGATTATTTCCTTCCCAAGGAGCTGATTGCCCAGCAGCCGGCAGCCAGGCGGGAAGAAGCCAGGCTGATGGTCTTATCCAGGAGCACGGGAATAATAAAACACAGAACCTTCTCTGCAATAGGCAATTACCTGCAAAAAGATGATCTGCTGGTAGTTAATAACACCAAGGTTATTCCCGCCCGTTTAATCGGTTCCCGTAATGGTTCACAAAAAACAATAGAAATCCTCTTAGTTAAGCAATTATCCGGGGGTTCCTGGAACTGTCTGTTAAAACCACAACGCGGCCTGAAACCCGGCCAGGGTATTTCTTTTAAAGATAATTCCTTACAGGCAGAAATAAAAGAGAGACTAGCTGAGGGTACCTGGATTATTGATTTCCGGGGTGAAGAGCAGCCCTTGGCGTTAGGTTATGCTCCATTACCGCCTTATATCAAACGGGATTACACACGCGCTGATCATCAGGCAAAAGATAAGCAGCGTTATCAGACAGTTTATGCCCGGGAGGCTGGCGCTATTGCCGCTCCGACGGCCGGATTACATTTTACTGAAAAATTATTGGCAGAGATTGAAAATAAAGGCGTAATGATTGCCCCTGTTACCCTGCATGTCGGCCGGGGAACATTTATTCCTGTACGTACAGATTTTATTAACGAGCATAAGATGCTGCCGGAATCATTTTCTATCCCCCCGGAAACAACAAAGAAAATCAACAAGGCTAAACGAGTAATTGCCGTGGGTACGACAACTACCCGCGCCCTGGAAACCACTATTGCCGGCTCCGGTGAAACAGATTTATTTATCACTCCGCCCTACAAATTTAGAATAGTCAATGCCTTGATTACTAATCTTCATCTTCCGAAATCCACTCTCTTAATGCTGGTCAGCGCCTTTGCCGGAAGAGACTTAATCAGACAGGCCTACCAGGAAGCAATCCAACATAAATACCGTTTCTATAGTTACGGTGACGCGATGCTGATACTATGAAATTTGAAATTATAAAAAAAGACAGTCAATCTAATGCCCGGCTGGGCAAATTGCAAACTCCACGAGGGATAATCGAAACACCGGTCTTTATGCCGGTGGGCACCCAGGGAACAGTAAAAACTTTTTCCTCAGGCGAACTGGCCGATATGGGCAGCAGTATCATTCTCAGTAACACCTACCACCTATACCTCCGCCCCGGACCGGAAATTATGCAAAAAGCCGGCGGCCTGCACAAATTCATGAATTGGCCCAAACCAATACTAACGGACAGCGGCGGCTACCAGGTTTTCAGCCTGGCCCGGCTGAGGAAACTTAGCCACCAAGGCGTTGATTTCCAGTCACATATAGATGGTAAAACCTACTCTTTCACACCGGAAAACGTCATGGAATTCCAGCAGATCCTGGGCTCCGATATAATCATGCCGCTTGACGAATGCAGCCCTTACCCTTGTGAATACAATTATGCTTGCAATTCCGTCTCTTTAACGGTAGAATGGGCTTCCCGATCAAGAATAAAACACCCTGCCGAGAAAGACGCGCAACAGGCACTTTTCGGTATCATTCAAGGAAGCACTTTTCAGGATCTCCGAAAAGAATGCCTGGAGCGTCTGCTGGAAATTGATTTCCCCGGGTATGCAATTGGCGGACTCAGTGTAGGTGAACCCATAGACTTAATGCATGAGGTGATCGGCTATACCGCGCCGCAAATGCCCGAGGATAAGCCGCGTTATCTTATGGGCAGCGGCACCCCTGACGATATAATCAGGAGCATCGAGCAGGGAATGGACATGTTTGATTGTGTGCTACCCACACGTAACGGCCGCACCGGGACGGCTTTTACCTCAACCGGAAGGGTAGTAATTAGAAACGCTAGGCACAAAGATGATTTCGGCCCTCTGGATCCGGAATGTGACTGTCTGGCTTGTCGCGATTACAGCCGCGCGTATCTGCGGCATCTGCATATTGCCGATGAGATCCTGGGTTTAAGATTGATTTCGTATCATAACGTGTATTTTTATATAAAATTATTGGGAAAAATAAGAAAAGCAATAGAGGAGAACACTTTCCAGGAACTTAAAAGAAAAATTACATCAATTAAATGGTAATCAGAAATCCGAAATCTGAAATCTAAAATCCGAAATTGAAAGGGAGGAAACCATGTATTCATTAATAACTGCACTGGCAATGGCGGCACCCCCGGGAGGCGCTGGCGGAAAAGGCGGCAATCCTATCGGGGCGTTTTTACCACTAATTCTGATATTTGTCATTTTCTATTTTATGCTGATCAGACCCCAGCAGAAGAAGCAGAAAGAGCATCAAAATATGTTAACACAAATCAAGAAAGGTGATAAAATTATCACCTCCGGCGGCATTTACGGAACAGTTGCCAACATCAAGGATAACATTGTAACTATTAAGGCATCAGAAGGCGTCAGGCTTGATATTAATAAAGGAAATATTGCCACTGTATTAAGAGATAAAGCCGGTGAATAACACTATATGATTACACTGAAACAAGTAGCCGCAAATCCGAAAGTAATCACCTATCTGCAGAAAACAGATGAATATATGGCCGCGATTGGGTATACGGAACACGGTACCCGTCACGCCAAAATCGGCGCTAAAATAGCCCGCAATATACTCACCGAGCTTGGTTATAAACAACGACAACAGGAATTGGCCGCCATCGCCGCCTACCTGCACGATATCGGTAATCTCGTCAACCGCAATGATCACGGCCAGACCAGCGCCCTGATTGCCTGCACTATTTTAACTGAGATGAAAATGGACCATGTTGAAATTACCGAAATAATGAGCGCGATCGGCAACCATGAAGAGGAAATGGGTGATCCGGTCGGCCCGGTAGCCGCGGCGGTAATCATTGCCGACAAATCCGATGTGCATCGTTCCCGCGTACGCTCACCCAGCATGATCAAATTTGACATCCATGACCGGGTGAACTACGCCGTGGAAAGTTCCAAAGTCCATATTGATCCTAAGAAGAAAAAGATATCCTATTGTCTGCAGATTGACACACAGATTTCCCAGGTAATGGAATATTTTGAGATTTTTCTTTCCCGAATGATCATTTCCAAACGCGCGGCCAATTACCTCGGCTGTGATTTCGAAATGATCATTAATGATGTCAAACTAATGTAATAATTATTTTTAATACTAGGAATTACAGATTGTTGATTGCGCGTAAAATGTAAAAAATTCCGCAATCCGAAATCCGAAATCCGAAATTGAAGAAGGGAGGAGTTATGCCGAAGAACCTGAAATGGAGAGCATTATTGACACTAGCCCTGGTCGCCCTGGCGCTCTGGAAACTATATCCGCCGCGGAAGACCATCAATCTTGGTCTGGACCTCAAAGGCGGAATGCATCTGGTCCTTCAGGTAGATCTGCTAAAATATTTTGATAATGAAGCGGTTAACATTGATGAGCCGTTTGATAACTATATAGCAGCGGTAGAAAGTAAGATTTCCCCCACCCAGGAAAACCTGCTGCTCGTGCTGGAGGATGAAGCAGATAACCAGGGAATAGAACTATACAAATATTTCCCCGATTATCTGGACGGCAAAAAGGCTAAACCCAATAAGGAAATAATCGCCGCCTTCTGGAAAGAGGCCAGTGACGCGCCCCACAAAGCGGAAGAGATTATCCGCCGGCGCGTAGATACCTTTGGTGTAGCCGAACCGGTAATTCATACGGAAGGTAAGAACCGCATCGTTGTCCAATTACCCGGCGTTAAAGAACGTACCCGGGCCAAGGCCCTGATCGGTAAAACCGCGGTGATGGAATTCCGCCTGGTCAGTGAAGACCGGGAAAAACTGAAAGAAGCCATGCAGGGCAAAAAAATCCCCGGCTATGAAGTGCTTTCCGGTGAAGCAGGGGTTTTTCTCGTTAAACGCCAGCCCTCACTTACCGGTGCTTCTTTGTAGAGGGCCAATCCCAGTGTGGGAGAATACGGCCAGCCGGTTGTACATTTCTCACTGGACAGTAAAGGCGCCAAGATCTTTGCCCTGGTCACCCAGGAAAATATCGGCCGCCGGCTGGCGATTGTTCTTGATGAAGAAGTATTAATGGCGCCGGTAATCCAGACGGCAATTACCGACGGCAGCGGCCAGATTAAAGGTAAATTTAACCAGACAGAAGTACAGGATATTTCTAACGTCCTCAATGCCGGCAGCCTACCCGCGCCGGTACAGATTATTGAAGATAGAACAGTCAGCCCGACCCTGGGAAAAGATTCTATCCGTAAAGGTATCCTTTCGGCTATCTGCGGCCTGGCCCTGGTCATGATCTTTATGGCGGTCTACTACCTGATAAACGGTGTTATTGCCGATTTCGCTCTTTGTCTGAATATCATCTTCATCTTCGGCGCCCTCGCCTGGTTCAATGCCACCCTTACCCTGCCGGGTATTGCCGGTATCATTCTTACCATTGGTATGGCCGTAGATGCCAACGTGTTGATAAATGAACGAATCTGGGAAGAATCAGCCCTGGGCAAAAAGATTAACGCCGCCATTGCCGCCGGCTACGATAAGGCCTTTCTTACCATTCTCGACGCCAATCTAACAACCTTGTTTGCCGCGCTTGTTCTCTTCATCTTCGGCACCGGACCGGTAAGAGGATTTGCCATCACGCTGAGTATCGGTATCATGGCC
>CAZIXI010000212.1:0-6104 GCA_964543115.1 uncultured bacterium | reverse complement strand
CTTCCTCAACCGCCGGCCCAAAAGGGGTGAGCGTTTTTCTGCTGGCATCGATCTGCAGTACCGCCCAGTCATCTTTCTCTTTGTCATAGCCCATGGTCCGCTTCACGCTGACCGCGGCGCCAAAGGTGGTCAGGGCGTAGTTATCCACTATTGTCTTATTTATCCTATCCATATTATCGTAGGTGCGCCTAAACACATTGAACTCATCGCCCAGTGTTTCTTCCGCCATCTCCCCGAAATCCGCCGGGCCGAAGATGACCTTGGTCTCTTTCTTTACACCCAAACTGGTAAGCTGCTTCTGCATTGTCTCAATATTCACCAGCAGGGCCGTATCTGTGCCCGGAACAAAATTATAACTCTGTTTTACGTTGTAGCCGGCGCCCCAGATACCAAAACCGTAATTGTACTCCTTGGTCTTCTGGCTCTTCTGGAGCTGGGCGGAATAATCTTCGTCCCAGGAAATAAGCTCGTCTTTGCTGATCTCTTCGCCCTCTTTCGGCTCCCAGGATACGCTTACCTTTGTCTTCACGAATTTACCGTGATAGGTGTACTTATCAGCCGTCCTGTTGGTTAAATACAATTTACCGGTTTCTTCATCCACACCAAAGCTATCGGTTGTTTTATCCGCCGGGTTGCCGCGCCAGTCAAAGTTACTGCTGTACTCGATTACCTGCTGGGCGTAGGCCAGGCCGGTATATTGGTCCTTTTCCTCAAGGTTTACTACTTTGACCACTTCCGTATCCGGATCTTCATCTTCGATATAGGTATCGGTTATTTTCTTTACCTCGTTGCCCCGGCCGTCAAAAAGCGAATAAGTGAACTGCCTTGAGGCAAATATTCTTTCGCCGACTTCATCGTAATAATAGCTGTCCACTGTCTGGCCGGTGGGCATATTATTAAAGTTAAAGCCGGTGGTGCGCGTTACCGTTTCCGCTGAGGCGACCAGCACTGATAGATCGAGCGGGGTAAGATCTTCTTCAAAAACAGGGTCAAGAGAAGTGGAGATATACGTTTTAGCTACCTCGGTTACCACCCTGTCCCGGATATCATATTCCTTGTGTTTTTCCGTCAATTGCATAAATACCCAGCGCCCGTTATCATAGGAATAATTATAAACCGTTTCTTTTCTGTCCCGGCCCTTATAATCCCAGTCGTCTTTATAGCTGACCGTTTTACTCTCATCACGGAGTTCAAAATCCTGCGCGATACCCAGAAATTCCGGATCACTAAGCTCACTGGCAAACACCGCCACCTCATCCTTCAATTCACCTTCTGTGTCAAATTCCGCTTCCGGGACGTAGGTGGTGGTGGTCTGCTTATAGAGTTTGTTATCCTTATACTCGTTCTCGATTACCTTTTTGCCGGTAAAGGACACTCCTTCGTCCAGATAGACGAAATTATATTCCGTTGCCTTACTCAGCTTGCCCTTCTCATATTCATAAAGCGTTATCGCTTTCGCGTCTTGCCGGAACTCCTCGCCGTCTTTCAGGTATGTATCCTTTACTTCCTGTGCCGTGCGGCCCTGGGAATTATAACTGTATGTATAGCGCTGCTGGTCAAGCACCTTCATATCCTCTTCCGCGTAATTAGTGACGATCTTACCCGTTAAGTAGCCCAGATCATAGGTCATTCCCGTCACCGCCATCGCGTACACGCCGAAAGAGTCGGTTGTTTCCGTTAAATAACTCAACATATTGCCGGAAAGGTCATAGGCAGTTCCGTAATATTCTATCGTACTAACATCCTCCAGATTGCCGGTATACTCGTGTGTCTCACTATAAGAAAGCACCTGGCCAAACATGTTATTGACGGTATTGTGCCTGGTAATTATCTGTTTGTTTCCATCCGGATCCGTTATCTCTTTGCGGAATTCCGTCATATACCCCTTTTCATCGTATTTACCTCCGCTGAATACCTCTTCACTGACCAGCTGACCGTTCTCAAACGTCTTCTGCAGATAGCTCTTAATGAGATCAGTACCGTAATACTCTATTCCTGAACGCTCAACCTTGATTACCATTCCGGTATCATCAGTGGTTTCTTCCACATAGCCGGTTAACACACCATCAGAATAGGTACCTTCCCAGTTCACTTCATAATTTAAATCCAGTACCGTACCATCCTCAAAAGTACCGTACTCATGTACTTTATCCTGATAACCAATCATCTGTTTTCCCGGCCCATAGATTATGTTAGTTCGATAGCGTTCGGTAATCTTTCCCGGCGCGCTGCTGCTTTCTGTCGTCTCTTTATATGCTGTTACTCCATCCGGACCATAATCTAGCGCTTCCCAGATCGTATGGGTGGTTACATCCAGTTCGCGCCAGGCCGCTTCCATCACCAGATTGCCGTCCAAATCAAACTTAAACTCGCCATGCTCATCCACTACCGGCACTTCACCCCAATACTTGCCCAACTGTCTCTGCACTGTATCCTTGTAATATAACTGACCGGCATTAAACGGTATGGCCAGATCCTTAAAATTCCCCAGGGTTATATCCGGCACACCAAAATACTGCATATTGTTTACCCGCACCACATCGATCAACAAATCAGTTATCCCGCCCAGGTCAATTGGCAGGGAATTAATTCCCTCTTTCGGCGTTGCCGCTAATAATTGGGGAATAATGGATTCGATTATTTCCAGATCCACATCAATCAGCTCCCCGCCCTTAACTGTGGCCCGCACCTCATCATAGCTCTCCAGCTGGAAGTCATCGTTATACACGTAATTTAACCGGTGGATATAAGTATGTTCCCGGGATAAGGTACCGTCTTCCATTCTTGTTTCTTTCATTATCTCCTGCACCATATCGTTCACCAGGCCGTTATCGTTATATCCGTAGACCGTAAAAGTATTGGTCAATTGATCGTTTTTCAGCGATGACTGCTGTATTGTGGAAACCAGACCGTAACTGTTATAGGTAAAACTTTCTTGGATATCCTCACCATCCACATTTTTGTGGCTGAATTCCATCTGCCAAAGACTGTTATATTCCGCGTTAAGCAGCTCGATCCTCACCCCATCGGATATTTCCAGGGACTGTTTAACCCTGCCCAGCTCATCATAAGCGTGGAACCATTTTTCACTGCTGGACCCCATACCGTTAGTAATGCCCTCTTCCTGATAATATTTCATCCAGCCTTTATAGGCGCCCTCTTCATAGTACTCAATGCCATAGGTATGGGTCTTACTTATCTCATACCCGCCGCGTTGGCTGACAGTGTATTTATCGATTACCCGGTTGTACTTATCGTACTTCATGCCGTAGGTGCCGTGCACCTGCGGCACACCCAGCACCATTTTTTCTTCATAAGAAGATGACAACAGCGAGTACTTGCCATCCTGGGCCACTTCGTATTCTTTCTTTTTCCGGTGATGTTCAAACTCGTCTTCTTCCTCCTCATCTTCCTTTTCCCGCTGAATGTATTTCTTCTCTTTGGTCTCTATCTCTTCCGGCGCATCCGGCGCCGCGCTAGAAACAACCGTCTCTTTGGAACTCTTCTCTAATCCCCAGATCGCGCCGCCATCGGCATCCAGGCCGCCGCTTTCCTCATCTTCAAACTTAAACACCTCTGCCGGATCTTCCAGCCACTCTTCCTTGTCATAATATAAGATCTCGTCCTTCCAGCGTTCCGTAGACAGGGCATCCTCATCCTGGGAAGCCTCAAAGGCCTTGGGCATATTGTAATAGAGAGAGGTAAACTCTCCCTTCCCGCCGAACTTATCCCAGTCCGCCAGATCAATTTTCCCTTCAACCGTCTGGCTCCATTCATAAAACCCTTTCAGTTCTCCGGCCAGCATATTGGAATTTGTTTTCTGGTCCGCGTCCGTGTAATACATCCCATCCCTGAATTTTACCAGGTTCCAGATCCCATGCTGGTCCACTACCAGGCTGTCATAGCTTTTCAGCGTCTCTTCTTTACCCGACTCTTCGTACTGCATATTAAACGTGAATTTCTGGGCTATATTACCGGCCAGATCCTTGGTCTTCTCCCAGGCGCCCACGGTCTTACCGCCAAACATCCAGGAAACCTTACGGCTCTGGGTGGCCTCATCAATCTTACCAACCACGTATTTCAGGCCCAGGCCCGCCCATTTCTTTGCTTTTCCTTTCATCGCCTCCGCCCACCTGCGCAGCCGGCGCGCGTTTCTCTCTGTGGTCTGGGCCTGCCTGTTCAAACCGCGCACCCCGCCTGGCCCCCGGTCAGGAATGGGTTTTCTCATTGGTGATTTTCTTGCGCGCTCTATTTCCCGCTGTTTTTTGATAAGAAACTTTTCCTTGGCCATCTTCTGTTTCAAGTGCATTGCGGGCTGGAATTTGCCGGCATCCCCTCTCTTGCCTGGTTCAGTGGAATCATAGTCCCTTTTCGCTTTGGGCAGGTCTTCCTGGCGGAATAAATAATCAAGATCAGAAATCTCTACTTCTTTTAACTGAAGCCGGTTCTGGTAGGAAATTCTGCTATAGTGGAGGTACTCACCAAGGCCGGAGGCATAAACATTGCTGTAGACTAGACAAAATACACATAATATACTAATAAATCTTATTAAAATCTTATTTGCCGGGGATTTTGCTGCCATTGATCCTCCCAAAATGTCTAGTGCGTTGCCTCTTCATCTAACCGCAAGCACTATGCCAATATCCTGGCGATTCGCAACAATATTGTTTACAAGTAGTTAACGCCAGTAAAGGCTGTTTCCTGCTTTTTATGCTTTCCCCTCATGTTAACCTAAAATCACATTTTTATGATGAAAAACGGAAAAATACCAATTATTATTTATCTATTGCTAATTATTTAAGTAAGAGCATATATCATGCCAATGATTAAAGCATACTCTTACGCAACCTATCATATTCATATACAATATGTTATGTTTACTGTGAATTAATACTGCCTTCATGGTTTTGTCTAGGTTTTATACAACAAGTAAAATTGTGTTTATTTTCACTACACAAAATATAGTTGACAAATAGCACAATTAACTCTTTTCTCTGTATTTCTCTGCCAGCCCTGTCTGAATACCTAAATATCAAGAATTGTGCCACTATTCAGAGGCTGACAAAGCAATAGATATGTCTTTGTAGCGCTATATGTTAGAAAACATGAGCACTCTTTTTGGCAAGGAGAGTTTCCATCAGGATGGGTAATATTTTATATATTAAGAAGTAAGAAAATTCATGCAGCAAAAACAGGAAAGAAGACTACACCGACAAACGCCTTAGACTAAGGCAAGAGTAAATAAAACAAAGGCTGTCATTAAAATTAGCAGACTGGCGATAAGATTGCCCGCGGGATGACAAAGTTTATATTTTGGTTGGAAGGCGTTTTCCCGGCAATAGAAAAACCAGGCAATGGCAATCGCAAAATAAACCGCTCCCAGAAAAAACGCGATCACTCCCAACCGGATAATTAACGGCTGATCTTTAAGCTGAAATATCGCGTCACTAAAAAAAGAATAAACAATTGTGCCCACCGCGGCCAGAGTAAATACAGTTATTTCTATTACTTTTAGTTTATTCATTTTCACTGTCTGCCGCTCTTTCACACTTCCTAAATTCCTCCTCATAAATAAAGGGAATTTCATTATCAGCGCGGGCATAACCGGACCTGACAATATATTCATTAAACATTTTCCATTTATTACTCCCCGGCGGCTGAATAAACACATAAGCCAACAGCCGCCCCTCTTTGTCTTTGTGCAAAGTTGCTTTATTATAAGGATCAAACTCCAGCCGAATCCGTTTACCTTTCAGCCACTTTGCACTAAAGGCCCTAGCCTGCTCTTCCCGGCCCTGAGGAACAGCCACACCAATAAGCAGCACCTTCTCATTGTTTGAAATAATGATTACATTACCGTCGACAACTTCACTGCAGACAGCTGTTATTCCAGTTTTGGTTTCATCTTCCGGCAGGGGTTTCTGGGTGAAACGAAAATACTTACCGGCCAGGGCCACGCTAACGCATAAAACTACAAATATTATTGATACTATTTTATCTTTTTTGGCACAGTTCATTTTTTTTAAGAGAAGTTATATTTCACCACGAAGAGCACGAAGAACACGAAGCTTTTTTATATAGTAATCCTTTGTGATCTTCGTGAG
>CAZIXI010000211.1:0-6118 GCA_964543115.1 uncultured bacterium | reverse complement strand
CCGCTATTTTTTCCGTTAGCAGCTGCTGGATGTTTTTGTCACTGGGCGGTTTGACGAAAGGCTGGTCCAGCAGGCAGACTTCTGAATACCATTTTTCCAGCTTGCCGCCGACGATTTTATCAATGACGTTATCCGGTTTTTTGCCCTTTAGCTGTTCTTTATAGATTTCCTTCTCTTTTTCGATTACTTCCGGTGAAATCTCGTTCCGGGAAACGTAGAGAGGATTGAGAGAAGCAATCTGCAGGGTCAGGTCCTTAACAAAGCTCTTAAAACTGTCGGTGCGGGCAACAAAGTCTGTTTCACAGTTTACTTCTACCAGTACCCCGACCTTGCTCCCGGGGTGGATGTAGGAGGCCACAACACCCTGGTTGGCTGCCCGGCTGGTTTTTTTGGCCGCGGAGGCGATACCTTTTTTACGCAGGACGTTAATCGCCTTATCAAAATCCCCGCCTGCCTCTTTCAGGGCGTGTTTACAGTCCATCATGCCGGCATTTGTTTTTTCCCGCAGTTCTTTAATGGCATCAGTTGTTATCTTCATTTGTATTCTCCTCTTGTGGTTGTGGGGCAACGGCAGCGGCTTCCTGTTTTACCGGTTGAATGTGTTGTGCCTCGATAACGGCATCCGCGATTTGCTTAACAATTACCCTGATAGCTTTAATAGCATCATCATTGCCGACAATGCAATAATCTACCGGATCGGGATTCGCATTAGTGTCAACAAGGGCAATGATCGGGATCTGCAGGCGTTTGGCTTCCCGCAGGGCGGTTTTTTCCCGCCTGGTATCGACAAGGAAAACAGCCTGTGGAAGTTTCTGCAGATGTTTGAGGCCGGCCAGGTTACGCAGCAGGCGTTGTTTGGCCCGATTAAATCTAGCCAGTTCTTTTTTTGTGTAAATAGAGGTCTTGCCTTCTTCTTCCATCTTTTCCATTTCCAGCAGTCGATCAATACGCTTTTTAATGGTTTTGAAGTTGGTCATGGTGCCGCCCAGCCAGCGGGTGGTGACAAAAGGCATTGAGCAGCGTTCCGCTTCTTCTTTGATGACATCCTGGGCCTGACGTTTGGTGCCCACAAAGACAATCTTTCCGTTTTGGCTGACGGTCTTTTTAATAAAATCAGTGGCCCGTTGGATTTGCTGTTGTGTCTGCAGGAGGTCCACAATGTAAATTCGGTCCCGCTGGCCAAAGATATAGGGTTTCATTTTAGGGTTCCACCGGGTAGTGGAATGGCCAAAATGCACGCCGGCTTCTAAAAGGTCTTTAATGGATATTGTTGTGGCTTCGCTCATTTAATTTCCTCCTACTTAGATAATTAGTGATATATATAATTATTAAAAGCTTTAATACTATACCACAAAAGAATTGGTTGGCAAGAGTTTTTTTGCCGGGATTAATTAATCAGGGGAAAGTTGAAGCAGGGCCTCTTCCAGCTGCCTACGGGCCTGTTCTTTTTGTTCCGGGGAGAGGTCTCTGTCGACGCATATCTCTTTGCCGACTATGAACTTACCTTTAGTGAAGAGGCGGGGGATAATGAACCGGTCCCAGGTGTTCAGTACCTTTTTCCGCTCTGCCTGGTAGCCCACCGGGATAATTGGACAGCCGCTTAATTGGGCCAGAGAGACGATGCCGGCCTGTACCTTGTGCCGCGGGCCGCGCGGGCCGTCCGGGGTAACGGCAATATCATTGCCTTCCTTCAGCTGGCGTAAAAGCAGGCGCATGGCTTCCTGGCCGCCTTTACTGGAGGAGCCGCGCACGGGTTGAAAGTCAAATTTTTCCAGTACCCGGCTGATGTACTCACCATCCCGGCTCCGGCTGGTAAGCACGGAAATGTTGAATGCCGGCAGGAACTTGGCATAGTAGAAGGGCATGACAAAAAAATGATTGTGCCAGAAGGCAAAGATATAGTTTTTCCCCGCCTGTTTGCCGGCAATAACAGGTTCGGCGCCTATTAATTGCAGGTGCAGGCTGCGGGAGATGTACTTAATAATCAGATGTGCCAGGGTAGGGAGGGCAGCCAGAGATAGTCTATCAAGAAACTGTCCCATAATTATTTCACGTATTTACCGATTATTAATTCCAGCTTTTTCTTGGTTGCCGGAGGGATTAGTTTTGGGTCACTGACAATCGTATCTTTAAGCGCGTGCCGGCAGCGGCATTCACGTTCTTCAGGTAAGCGGATGATTATTTCTTTGAGAATCTTGTGCGCGGTATCCACGTTATTGACTAAATGTTCAATGATCATTTCAATGGATACGCTCTCATGTTCCGGATGCCAGCAGTCGTAGTCCGTTACCATGGCCATGGTGGTATAGCACATTTCCGCTTCCCGGGCCAGTTTGGCTTCGCAAAGATTGGTCATTCCGATAATGTCCATCCCCCACTGGCGGTAAAGGTTTGATTCGGCAAGCGTAGAGAATTGCGGCCCTTCCATATTCAGGTAGGTGCCGCCCCAGTGAACCTTGGCACCGCTGGTTTTGGCAGCTTCATAAACAATCTTGGCCAGGTCCAGACATACGGGTTTAGCGAAAGGAACGTGGGCGGTAATTCCTTCCCCGAAGAAGCTGCAGAACCTTTTACTGGTGCGGTCAAAAAACTGGTGCGGGATAACCACGTCTTTGGGGGCGATCTCTTCTTTCAGGCTGCCTACGGCACTGACGGCAATAATCTGTTCTACGCCAAGTTTTTTAAAGCCGTAGATATTGGCCCGGTAGTTAAGCTCGGAAGGCGTTAGGCGGTGGCCGACACCGTGCCGGGGGAGAAAGGCTATTTTTTCATTGTTAAATTCCGCGATTATATATTTGTCCGAAGGTTTACCGAACGGTGTGCTGATGGCGGTTTCTTCAATGTTCTTTATGCCGGCTATCTTATAAAGACCGCTGCCGCCGATAATACCGATTTTAGGCTGCATATAATTATCCTCCTAAAAAGAAAAAGGACACTTTTGCTTTTTTGCCAAAGTGTCCCTAAATTATAGGTGATTCGTCAGTAAGTGACAATAGTTTTATTGCTTTGCCTGTTTACCTTTTTTCTTCTTTTTTCGGCATTTTCCGGCCATTTTCTGCCATCTCTTTCTGTGTGTTTGGACTATCTTGTCAAATTTTTCCTGCTGTTCCGGCAGGAGGTGGGGGCGGATTTTTTCTATGGTTTCCTTCTTGATCAGCTTCATCTTTTTCCAGTAGTACTGCCGGGCATCGTTGAGCTGCTGGGTCTGTTGCCGCATGATGCCGCCGATGGCCTGGATCTGGGGCTGGCTGAGATCGAGTTTGCGGACCATGCGCTCCATGAGTTTTTCCTGCATGAGCTCACGGGCCTTATCATCTTTTTTCTCCCGCAGCTTCCAGTATTTTGGGCCGTAGTGGCCGAAGGACAGGCTGCGGTCAGCGATGACACCGATAATAAAGCCCAAAATAAGTGTAGCGCCGATACCGATAATAATCATTTTTTTAGAATCCAGCATGATTTGCCTCCCCTAGCGAAAGTCTCCAGCTAGCTTGATCTTGATAGACGATTGTGTTAATGGCAATCCGTTCCAGGTTTTCCGGGGTAGCGGGTATTTCTGAAATAGCCATTTGCAAGGCCGGAGTTTCCTGGTTAAGGTAGCTGCCCAGACTGGCCTCTGCGCCGAGAATCTGTTTCAGGACCAGAGAGAATACCAGGATCAAGCTGCAGGCAACCGGTACCCAGATCTTGAATAACCTGGCCAGGACAACATTAATTGGTATTGGTTTTTCCTGTTTTAAGGTTGCGGCTATTCTGGTCCAGAGGAACTGGTTGGCAGTGTATGCCGGCGCGGCGGCTACCAAATCTTTTACCGCGGCCAGCCCGTTATATATCCTGCGGCAGTCCTGACAGGAAGACAAATGTTCTTCCACCAGCGTGGTTTCTGCCGCCGGCAGTTCCCGGTCAACCAAACGGTTTATTTTTTGTTGGCAATGTTTACAGTTCATTGTAATTCCCTCCCCCAGGGTGATTTTTTCAATTTATCCCTCAGGGCCATCCGGGCCCGGTATAATCTTGATTCCACTGTACCGAGAGAGCATTTCATTATCCCGGCAATTTCCTGATAAGTAAATCCTTCAATATCTTTCAGGACCAAAACTGTCCGGTATTTTACCGGTAGTTCCTGAATCAGTTTGTGCAGCAGTTGCTGCAGTTCCTGCTGCTCGACATTTCTGGTTACCGATTCCGGTGTCGCGGTAAATCTGCCCGGTTCTTCCGGTTCCAGTTCCTCCAGTGAAACAGCCTTGCGGTGTCTCATTTTCCTTAAATAGTCGTAAACCGTATTTACTGTTATCCGGTAAAGCCAGGTAGTGAATTTTGCTTTCTGGTTAAAACCACCCAGGTATTTATAGACCTTAATGAATACTTCCTGGGACAGATCATCCACATCACTGCTGGCTCCCAGGATGTGATAAATAGTGTTGGAGACCCGGGCAGAATATTGTTTAACCAGAACCTCAAAGGCCTGGTGATCACCCTGCTTGATTCTTTCAATTAATTCCCTGATGTTCGCCTCCATATACTTAGACGCGGATTAACCCTTTTTATTCCCCTTTTTATTAATAGTCTATATATGCGAGGCAAAGCCTCGGCTGAGCATTACACATAATGAAGGAGGGCGAGCTTTGCTTTCCTCCTTCATGTATATGATGTGCATATAGTTATGGCGCTATTGGGAGATTATTTCTGTCAGGCGGAGCAGTTTTTTGTCAATAGGCTTTTTCTTGGTCCAGGTTTCCTTAAGAGGGGTAAACCTGATCCGGTCCCGTACCTCACCGACCATACAGTTATGTTTACCCTGGAGCAGGGCCCTAACGGCTTCATAACCCAGTTTAGTGGCCAGGATCCGGTCATTGGCCGTGGGATTACCGCCGCGCTGGATATAGCCGAGAATAGATACGCGGAAATCCAGATTTGTCCGTCGCTGGATTTCTTTACCCAGCTGGATGGCTCCGCCAACTTCGTCTCCTTCGGCCACCACCATAATGTGACTGGTCTTACCCTGTTTTTTTCCTTTCCGGAGCCGTTTACAGATTGCTTTTACATCGGTGGGGATTTCCGGAATGAGGATTTCTTCAACACCGGCTGCCGCTCCTACCTTGAGCCCAAGAAAACCGGCGTGCCGGCCCATTACTTCCACCAGAAACGTACGGTCGTGGGCCACGGCCGTATCCCGGATTTTATCAATGGCGCGCAGGGCGGTATCCACGGCGGTATCAAAACCGATGGTGTAGTCGGTGCCGTAAAGGTCATTATCAATAGTGCCGGGGACACCGATAGCCGGTATTTTCCATTCCCGCCAGAGGGCATGGGCGCCGTGGAAAGTACCGTCGCCGCCGATGGCGATCAGGGCATCGATATTCGCCCGTTCCAGCACCATGGCCGCTTTGCGCCGGCCGGGTTTTTTCATAAATTCTTTACTGCGGCCGGTATGCAGGATGGTGCCGCCAAGGGGGCTGATATTGGATACTGATCTTTTATCCAGGGGTACTAAATCACCATCGACCATGCCGTTATAACCGTGCCGGATACCCATGACTTCCAGGCCCCGGTGGATCGCGGTTCTGACCACGGAACGCAGGCAGGCATTCATGCCCGGGGCATCACCACCGCTGGTAAAAATACCGATTTTCTTTATTTTCATATTAATACCTCCTCGTAAAATTAAACAATATTATAATTCTTATTGCTTCAAAAAACTAGGAATATTTTGGCTGCAAACCGGGTTTAAGAAGCAATTGCCAAAGCCGGTGAACAATGATATACTTTACCGGAAAGGTTATGAATGAAACCAATCTATACTAAACATGCTAAGTGGCGAATGCGCCGCAGGCATATTACTAAGGTGATGGTCGAGAAAGCGCTTATGAAACCTGATAGTGTTGTGAGAGGATATAACGATAAATCCTTATCGTTTAAGAAGTTTCCACATGGTCAGGTCAAGGTGGTGTCTGCGGAATTAAAAGGTAAACCACTTGTGATTACTGTTATGTGGGCCAAAGGGGGTTTCTAATGCAAATAAGCTATGATGATCAGGCTGATGCCATGTATATACGTTTTCGAGAAGGGAAATTCGTTAAGAATAAGGAAGTAGCCGAAGGAATAATACTTGATCTTGGTA
>CAZIXI010000210.1:0-6126 GCA_964543115.1 uncultured bacterium | reverse complement strand
AAATATACCCAACCAGCACAATAAGAAAAACAATTATCGGGAATATTGACCCCTTGATTACTTCTCCACTGACCTTTTTATCTCCCTGCATATGTTACCTCCCTCAATTAAACTCAAAGATTCTAAATTTCATAGCCAATTTCTTCCATTAGCGCGATAGGCTGAAAACTACGGCGGTGAATCTTACAGGGACCATGTTCCCTTAGTTTCCTCATATGCTCTTTCGTCCCGTAACCTTTATGCCGGTCAAAACCATATCGGGGATAGCGTTCATGGTACTGGCACATTATCCGATCCCTGGTAACCTTGGCCATAACCGAAGCCGCCGCGATCGATAAACTACGACGATCACCGTCAATTATCTTCCGCTGAGCTATTTTAACCTCCGGAATATTCATCCCGTCAACAAGCAGGATATCGGGTTTAAACTCCAGATTGGCCAGGGCCTTGCGCATCGCCTGACGAGTGGCCTGCAGTATATTTAATCGGTCAATCTCCTGCTCACCGATAATTCCAATACCAACGGAAACATTCTCAGCTGCTAAAATCTGATCAAAAAATTTATCCCTTTTCTTGGCGGTTAATTTCTTTGAATCATTTAGGCCGGCCCAGACAATAAAATCATCATTCCGGGAGAAAAACGGCAGGACAACAACAGCGGCAACTACCGGACCGGCAAGGGGGCCGCGGCCTGCTTCATCAATACCAGCAACAACTTCCCGCCCTTTCCGGCGTGAAGCCTTTTCGTATTGATACATTTCCTGCAGTCTGGCTAATTCCGCTGCATCCATAACTTTTATGGCAAACTAAGCCTGGTCAACATCTTTCGGCACGGCTGCCTTTGCTGAAACTTCCCCCAAGCTCCGCTTGGGACTGCCATTATTGGAATGGCTATGGACTGCCTTTTGGGCTTCTTCTTTCAACTCTTTTACCCGGGCACTTTTACCTATTTTATTACGTAAATAATACAATCTGGCCCGGCGCGCCTTACCCTTCCTAAAAACGGCTATTTTTTTAACCCGCGGAGAATGCAGGTAAAATGTCCGCTCTACCCCTTCACCGTAGGAAACCTTCCGCACAACGAAAGTTTCATTCATCCCTGTTCCGCGGCGGACAATCACAACACCTTTAAAGACCTGCAATTTTTCTTTTCCGCCTTCCAAAATAGCCACTTCTACATTTACGGAATCACCAACATTAAAATCTGGAATATCCGTTTTTAAAGTTGCCCCAATCAGTTCATCTATCGGTTTCATTATACTCCTCCTTTGTTATAACTCTATTCACACTGTTTTTTATTTAATAAATCCGGCCGACGCTCTCTGGTTCGTTTGCCGGCTTCTAACCTGCGCCAGTTTTCAATCAATTTATGATCCCCGGACACCAACTCCGGCGGAACCCTCATCCCGCGATATTCACTCGGTCGAGTATACTGGGGATACTCCAATAATCCTTCTTGAAAAGATTCGCTCTTAAGTGATTCCGGATTCCCCAGCACTCCTGGAACCAACCGGGCACAAACATCAATAATCACCATCGCTGCCAACGAACCATTGGTCAGGATATAGTCGCCAATAGAAATTTCCCTGGGCCCTAAACCCGTCCTTACTCTTTCGTCAACACCCTCGTAATGCCCGCAGATAAAGATCAGATGGTCATGAGCCACTAATCCTTGGGCCAATTCCTGATCGAATTTTTCACCCTGCGGACTAGTTAACAACAGCTGAGAATTTGGCTGACGCAATTTATCAACCGCAGTAAATATAGGTTCGGGCTTTAAAACCATCCCGCTGCCGCCACCATAGGGTTTATCATCCGCAGTGCGGTGCTTATCTTCCGTATAATCCCGCAGATTATGAACATTAACTTTCAGCAATCCTTTATCCTGAGCACGTTTAATGATACTTTCGGTAAGCGGTCCGGTAAAAATACCCGGGAATAAAGTCAGGATATCAACCGTCAGCATAGGACTAATTCATTAACCCCAGATTCTTAAAGAACGACCCTACACGCTCAGAAGGCTGTGCCCCCTGCCCCAACCAATAACTGGCTCTTTCTCCATCAACTTCAACCCTTTCCATCCCTTGCAGATGAGGATTATAAGAACCAATCTGTTCGATAAACCGGCCATCGCGAGGACTACGCTTATCGGCAACGATAATCCTGTACAAAGGCCTGTTTTTCGTCCCTACTCTTTTCAATCTGATAACTACCATACACTCCTCCTTTAGAATTTCGGCGGTGGAAAAGGAAAACGCCCCGGAGAAAATTTTCCCGGAGAAAACTTTCCCGGTGAAAACTTTCCTGGCGGCATTTTCAACCCTCCCGGACCAATTTGTTTCTGCATTTTTTTCATGTTTTTTTTCATTTTCTGGAACCGCTGAATCAACAGATTTATGTCATGGGCATTAGTGCCGCTGCCCTGGGAAATTCTTTTCCGCCTGCTGCCGTCCAGAATATCCGGATGCCTTCTTTCCTGCGGGGTCATGGAATTAATAATCGCTTCTATTTTTTTTAACTCCTTATCTCCCTTCAGCGCTGAACCAAACATCCCTCCTCCGGGCAACATCTTCATCATCTCCCGCATCGGCGCTATTTTCCGTATTTGCTGAATCGAACGAAGAAAATCAGCCAGATCAAGATCATGTTTCTTGAGCTTCTTCTTCTTTTCATCGCGCTGCTTCTCTTCTTCCCGGGCAGCCTTTTCCAAACGTTCAACCAGGGTAAGAATATCACCTAAACCCAGTAATCGTGACGCAATCCGGTCAGGGTGAAATACCTCCAAATCCCCCGTATGTTCACCAACGCCGATAAACTTTATCGGACTGCCGGTAACCATCTTTGCTGATAAAGCCGCACCACCCCGGCTGTCGCCGTCTACCTTGGTTAAAACTATTCCGGATAAAGACAACCGCTGATGAAATTCCGCCGCAATATTAACGGCATCCTGACCAGTAGTAGAATCAATAACCAGTAATGTTTCCTGAGGTTTAAATTTTTGTTTAAGGTCTACCAGTTTGTCGATGAGCTCATTTTCTATGTGCCAGCGGCCGGCAGTATCCAAAATAAGAACATCTGCCGAATCACGGCGCGCTTTTTTCAAAGCAGCATTACAAATCTTTATTTCATCCTTTAAACTACCCGGCTCAAATACGGGCACCTGTATCTGCTCCCCCAACTTCCTTAGCTGTTCAACGGCCGCTGGACGCTGAATATCCAGGGCAACCAATAATGGCCTTTTGTCATTAGCAACCAAATATTTAGCTAATTTAGCACAAGTCGTTGTCTTTCCGCAACCATGTAATCCGGCCATCAAAATAATCGCCGGAGTCTCCGTAAGACTCAACCCTTTTGTTTCCGCTCCCAGGATCTGCACCAATTCATCATTAACTATCTTTACCAACATCTGCGTTGGCGTAATTGTCTTAAACAATTTCTGGCCAACGGCTTTTTTACGAATATCCTCAATGAACTGTTTAACTACCCGATAATTTACGTCCGCCTCTAAGAGTGACGTCCGGATCTGCCGCAGGGCCTTTTCCATATTCTTCTCGGTCAGCTTCCCATACCCGGCAAGATCACGAAAAACGCCATGCAGTCTTTTCGTTAAATTATCAAACATGATTAGTTACCCCCGCCCCGCTTATTCTGCTAATATCCGCTCCTAATCCAGATAACTTTTCCATCAGCCTTTCATAACCGCGATCGAGATGATAAACACGATCGATTCTTGTTTCTCCCGCAGCGGCCAGTCCGGCTAAGACCAGGGCTGCACTGGCCCGCAGATCTGAGGCCATAACCGGGGCACCGCTCAAGCGTTTCACTCCTCTGACAACAGCCGTATCACCTTCCAGAGAAATATTAGCCGCCATCCTCACCATCTCCGGCACATGCATAAACCGTTTTTGATATACCTTCTCGGTAATAATACTTAATCCGGGAGCCAGCGACATCAGCGCCATAAACTGAGCCTGCATATCCGTCGGGAACCCCGGATAGGGCAGCGTAATTATTTCCGCGGCCTTCAACCTTACCGGTCCCTGAACACGAATCCTGCCGTTACCGGAATTAACTTTAACCCCTGCTTCCCGCAATTTTTCGATAACAGCAGTTAGATGTTCCGGTTTAACCCCTGAGAGCCGGATATCCCCCTTCGTAATCGCCCCAGCAATCATATAAGTCCCAGCCTCAATCCGGTCAGGAATAACAGTATGTTCAGCTCCCTGCATTTTTTTCACACCGGATATTCTAATCCGGGGAGAACCAGCACCGGCTATCCGGGCACCCATCTTCTGCAGAAACCGGGCCAGATCTACTATTTCCGGCTCACAAGCAGCATTTTCAATAACCGTCGTTCCCTTCGCCAGCACCGCCGCCATCATCAAATTAGCCGTGGCCAACACACTGGAACCAAAACGGCCGCCAAGAAAGACATTGCAACCAATCAACTGTTTGGCCCGCGCGACAATATAACCATGGGCAATCTCAATTTTCGCACCCAGAGCCCGCAGCCCTTTTATGTGCAAATCAATCGGCCGGTGACCAATAACACAACCGCCAGGTAAAGAAACCTCCGCTCGGCCCACTCTACCCAGCAACGGACCAAGCACACAAATTGAAGCCCGCATCTTGCGAACAAGATCATACGCGGCAACATGACTCTTAACCCTCTTTGGATCAATTAAAATACTATTTTTCCCCTTTAAGCTTATCTTAACGCCCAACCCCGCTAAAATGCTGGTCATAGTCTCGACATCAGCAAGCCGTGGGACATTATGAATCAGCGATGGACTGTCTCCAAGCAAAGCCGCCGCCAGAATCGGTAACGCGGCATTCTTGGAACCACTGATAACAACACGTCCTTTTAGTTTTTTGCCACCTCTAATAATTAATTTGTCCATAAATAATTTTATCTGCGCACCGTGCTTACTATCCTTTCACGGCCATCCAGATCATTAACAACCTCAATACTGGAAAACCTGCCGGTTTCCTCAATCAGTTGACTAACCACTCCGGCCCTGTTCCAGGCCACCTCCAAAACCAGCCGTCCACCGGTCAATAAAAATTTTTCTGCCTTCGAGATAATCCGCCGATAACTGTTCAGGCCGTCCTGCCCTCCCCAGAGAGCCCCTCGCGGCTCAAAATCTTTCACTTCCGGCGCCAGCTGCTCCCATTCCCCAGCCGCAACATAAGGCGGATTACTGACAATAATATCCACAGGAGCAATATCTATTCCACTCAACCAATCACTAAGAAAAAACTCGATTTTACTCACTAAATTATATTTCTCGGCATTCCGGCAGGCAACCTCCAGGGCCTTCAGTGAAATATCTGTCGCATACACTTCTCCATCAAGATTTTTTGCCAACAGAATAGCAATACTGCCGCACCCTGTACCCAAATCCATTATCCTGAGGGACTGCCTATCTTTATATTTATTAATAACATACTCTACCATAACCTCCGTTTCCGGACGGGGTATCAATGTATACTTATTAACACCCAGCCATACTCCATAAAATTGCGCCTGCCCGATTATGTATTCTAACGGTTTTCGAGTAGCCCGCTCGTTAACAAAAAAACTGAACTGCTGATGCTCCTGCTCATTAAGAATCCTTTTGTAATCCAGATAAATCCCTGCCCGATCTAGGCCCAGAACAGACTGCAATATAAGTTCTGCTTCCAACTGAGAGCAGTCTATTCCCGATGAATCAAGACAGCTGACAGCCGCAGCCAGTACACTTCTAACCTTCGGCTCTAACGCCATACTGTAAAAGTTTTTCTTCATAATCAGTAGTTATTAAGGCATTTATTATCGGATCCAAATCCCCGTCCAAAATACCAGTAAGGTTATGAATTGATAAATTAATCCTATGCTCCGTCACCCTGTTCTGAGGAAAATTATAGGTGCGAATCTTTTCACTGCGATCCCCTGTTCTAACCTGACTCCGGCGTCGGGCCGCCCGCTCATCCATTTGATCCTGTTCATATTTTTCCCGTAAACGCGCCCGCAGTACCCGCATGGCCTTAACCTTATTCTTGAGCTGTGAGCGTTCATCCTGACATTGCACAACCACACCGGAAGGCAAATGGGTAATCCGCACTGCCGAATCAGTCACGTTAACA
>CAZIXI010000209.1:0-6129 GCA_964543115.1 uncultured bacterium | reverse complement strand
TATGGATTATATACAAATAAAACCTGAATATTTCCTGGAGTTGTGTGATAAATTCAGATCCCCGCATTTATGGAATAAAGTAAACGGGGAGTGGAGGCTTAGACATAAAGTAACTTAAAGATTTTGAGACTTTATTAGGCAGGTTTTTAAAGATGAAAATATTATTAGTAGTTTATGATAATGATTCCCACATACACGAGTTTCCTTTAGGATTAGCTTATCTTGCTGCGGTATTATCTAAAGAAGGAATTGATGTTGAAATTTATAATCAGGATGTACATCATTATCCCGAGAAACACCTTACTGAGTATTTGAATAAGAACCGATTTGATGTTATCGGAGTTAGCGTTATCGGTGGATACTACCAGTATCGAAAACTATTAAAGCTTTCAGAAGCAATTAATAAATCAAACCAAAGACCATTTTATGTTATTGGCGGCCATGGCCCTGCTCCAGAACCGGAGTATTTCCTGAGAAAAACAGGGGCAGACGCAGTTGTTATTGGTGAAGGTGAAATAACTATTATCAATTTAATGAATGCCATCAGCAAGCATCTTCCACTCTCTACCGTAAATGGAATTGCTTATAATGAAGGCAAAAATATCATCATAAATAACCCTCAACCTTTAATTGAAGATATCAATAGCATCCCCTGGCCGGCATATGAACTATTTCCGATAGAACATTATCGATTATTGCGTGCGCCCAATTGTACCAAGGCCATGTTTACAATGAGCTTACTTTCAGGGCGGGGATGTAAATTTACTTGTAACTTCTGCTACCGAATGGACAAAGGATTTCGTCCCAGAAAAAATGAAGCAATAATTGAAGAGGTGAAGTTTTTGCAGAAGAATTACGAGATAAGATATATCAGATTCGCCGATGAGCTGCTCATGTCCTCAATAGCCAGAACTGAAAGCCTTTGCCGTGATTTTGTCAAAGCAAATTTAAACATAAACTGGTCATGTAACGGCCGCTTGAATTACGCCCGCCCGGATATTCTGAAATTAATGAAAGAAGCTGGTTGTGTTTTTATTAACTATGGAATTGAAGCCATGGATGACCAAGCACTAAAAAATATGAATAAGGCCCTTACAACAAAACAAATTATAACAGGCATAGAAGCTACTTTGGCCTCTGGCATCAGCCCCGGATATAATATCATTTTCGGCAATATTGGAGAGAACAAAAACACTCTAGAAAAGGGAGTCCAATTTTTGCTCAAATATGATGACGGCGCCCAATTTCGCACCATCCGCCCGGTGACTCCCTATCCGGGATCTCCTCTGTATTATTATGCTATCGAAAAAGGATTATTAAAGGATTGCGAAGATTTCTACGAAAACAAACATCTTAACTCAGATCTGCTTGCAATTAATTTTACAGACTTGAGTAATGAAGATTTTCACGGCGCCTTACTGGATGCTAACAATAGATTGATCACAAATTATTTCAACAAAAAACTCTCTCTATCTCTATCAGACGCTAAAAATTTATACCTGGAAAAAAATGTAAATTTTCGAGGCTTTCGTCAAACATAATTTAATACATATTTTTTGAAGAAATAATTATTTTATAAAATTTTCCTAAATTGGTAGAATATCTAGCGGAAGTGATAAGTCATGAATAACCTTAAAACAATTTTAGTTACCGGCGGTGCTGGCTATGTAGGTGCAGTTTTAGTTCCCAAATTACTAGAAAAAGGGTGCCGGGTCAAGGTGCTGGACTTGTATATTTATGGTGAAGACGTCTTAGCTACTGCTAAAGAAAATCCTAATCTGGAACAAATTAAAGGGGATATTCGCGATCAGAAACTGCTGAGAAAAGCTCTGACCGGTTGTGACGCCGTAATCCACCTTGCCTGTATCGCTAATGATCCTTGTTTTGAACTCAATCCGGAACTCAGTCGCTCTATTAATTATGAGGCCTTTAAGCCGCTTGTCCGCATCAGCAAAGAATGTCGCGTCAAAAGATTCATCTATGCATCCACCTGCAGCGTGTATGGTGTAAGTGATGCGGAGAACGTTACAGAGGATCACCCATTGGTCCCGATCACCGATTATAATAAATATAAGGGCCTTTGTGAACCCATTCTACTAAAACATCAATCGCCTGAGTTTACCACGGTGGTGATCAGGCCGGCAACAGTGTGTGGCTATTCACCACGGCAACGCCTTGATTTAACAGTAAATATTTTAACAAATCACGCATACAATAAGAATCGCATTACTGTTTTTGGAGGAAAGCAAACGCGTCCCAATATCCATATCGAGGATATTACAGATTTATATTGCTTGCTTCTGGAATTGCCTGATAAGCAAATTGCCGGTAAGACCTATAACGCAGGATATCAGAATCGTTCTATTGCTGATATTGCCGGGCTTGTTCGTGATGTGATAAAACAAGAATGTCCTGAAAAGCGAGATATTGAAATAACTACGGTAAAGTCAAGTGATCCACGGTCCTATCATATCTCATCAGAAAAGATTAAAAAGGAACTTAATTTTGTCCCCCAGCACACCATTGAAGACGGCGTGCATAATTTAATAGAGGCGTTTCGAAAAGGCAAACTCCCGGATTCAATGAACGGCAACCGTTACTACAATATAAAAACAATGAAAGCAATAAAACTTACATAGTCAAAGATAAATATGCAAATGGTAGATTTACAAAAAAAAACGAAGGAATTAAGAAAAACGATATTCAGAACTATTTGTAATGGTGGCGGTGGACATATACCTGCTTCTCTATCTATAGTAGAGATATTGACTGTACTTTACTATAATATCTTAAACGTTAACCCAAAAAAGCCCAAAGAAAATGGGAGGGATAGGTTTATTTTGAGCAAAGGGCATGCCTGCGTTGCATTGTACGCTATTCTTGCGGACAAGGACTTTTTTGATAAAAAACATCTTGATACGTTTGGCAGGCAAGACACTATTTTGGGTGGACACCCGGATATGTATAAAATTCCTGGCGTGGAAGCTACAACCGGCGCTTTGGGACATGGGTTCCCCTTTGGAATGGGTATGGCTTTAGCCGCTAAATTAGACAAGAAAGATTACCGCGTATTTGTCCTGTTAGGTGACGGAGAATGTCAGGAGGGTTCTATATGGGAGGCGGCTCTTTTTGCTCCTCAGCGTAAGTTAGACAATATTATCGTTATATTGGATTATAATAAATACCAAGCGCTGGACAGCTTGGATAGCATTGTTTCCTTAGAACCTTTTGTTGATAAATGGAAGGCATTCGGGTGGGAAGTGAGAGAGGTTGACGGCCATAATATTTCCAAATTACAAAATGTTTTTGAATCTATTCCCTTTGTTTCCGGTAAGCCTAACCTGATAATAGCACATACTACTAAAGGCAAAGGAATTTCATTTATGGAAAACATCCCTATCTGGCATTATCGCTTGCCCAATAAAGAAGAAATGAAAATTGCGTGTAATGAACTAGGTCTGGAGGATTTTTAGAGAAGGTAATCATGAGAAACGCATATTTATCAGCACTATATGATTTGGCTAAACACAACAAACAGATCCTCGCTCTGGTTGCTGATAACGGCGCTATTGTTTATGATAAGTACAGGAGGGATTTTCCCAGTCAATTTTTTAATTTTGGCATTTCCGAAGCTAATATGATAACTGTAGCCGCAGGATTGGCCTCCTGCGGGAAAATTCCGTTTGCTTATACTATTTCATGTTTTCTTACTATGCGGGCCTTTGAACAGATTAGAAATGATGTTTGTATGCAAAAAATGAATGTTAAATTAGCTGGAATTGGAGCTGGTCTTATTTATGGTAATTTAGGGCCGACACACCATGCCACAGAAGACATTGCTCTGATGCGGGCTCTGCCTGAGATGACGGTTTTTTCTCCAGCAGACGCATTGGAGTCCAAGAAAGCTACCTTTGCCGCGGCACAAATAGAGGGCCCCGTATACTTACGTCTTTCCGGGGGTAATACCCCTGCAGTATACCATAAAGATTATCACTTCAGGGCAGGTAAAGGAGTAATGTTGAAAGAAGGAAAGAATATTTCCATAATAGCTACCGGGGGCATATTGGTTGATGTTCTGGAGGCGGCAGAGGAACTGAAGAATCTGGGTGTTTCTGCCAGGATAATTAATATCCATACCATAAAGCCTATTGATAAAGAGATTATTCTTAAAGCGGCATATGAGACACGTGCGATTCTTACAGTTGAAGAGCACTCTATATTTGGCGGATTAGGCAGTTGCGTTGCTGAGGTTATACTTGAAAACTGCAGAGTACCTGTAAATTTTAAACGATTAGGCTTAAATGGAACTTTTGCTTCAGGATATGGTTCATATGAAGAAATGAAAGAGATGAACGCGCTTTCCAAAAAGGACATTGTAAGAGGAGCAAAATATATCTATGAAAGTAGAACTAGAAAAAGCGACTATTTGGAGGATGAATATGGGAAAGTTGTTAAACATAATAGCCCCGCTTCATAAGACAACAAAAAGGAATTATATAAAAAGAATGACAGACTCTAAAATAGAGTGCATGAAGGTGGCCCGTGTGTACGGCCAAGATTACTGGGATGGAAGTAGAAGGTATGGTTATGGCGGTTATAAATACGATGGAAGGTGGGAGACAGTTGCACGTAAATTTATAGAAAAATACAATTTATCTAACAATGCCAAAATTTTAGATGTTGGTTGCGGCAAAGGTCACCTGCTGTATGAATTCAAGAAGCTTCTGCCAAACTCAAAAGTTGTGGGATTAGATATATCAGAATACGGCATAGAAAATGCTAAAGAGGAAATAAAGCATAGTTTATCTGTACATAAAGCACAAGCCCCCTACCCCTTTGGCGATAAGGAATTTGATCTGGCAATATCGATAACGGCCTTACACAATCTGTATATATATGAACTTAAGCCGGCTTTAACGGAAATAGAAAGAGTTGCTAAAAATAAATATATAGCTGTAGAAAGTTATCGCAATGAACTGGAATTATTTAATCTACAGTGCTGGGCTTTAACCTGTGAGGCATTTTTTACCCCTGCTGAATGGACCTGGTTTTTTAAGGAATTTTGTTACAGTGGAGATTACGAATTCATATATTTTGAATAGGTAAATATGGGAAATTTATATACAAAAATGAAAATATTTCACTTTAAAAACAAGGTAGATTCTTTGCCTGAAAAAATAGATAAAATAATAGCACCTGTTCATATAAGAATAAAGCCGACCAATATATGTAACCATAACTGCTGGTATTGTTCATATAAAGCAGAGAATCTGCAGCTAGGCAAGGATATGAAAATTCGAGATCAAATCCCTAAAGAAAAAATGATAGAGATTTTAGATGACATTATAGAGATCGGAGTAAAATCAGTTACTTTTAGCGGCGGCGGCGAGCCGTTTTGTTACCCTTACTTATTAGCAGTAGTTAATAAATTATCCAAAAGTTCGATTAAATTCTCCTGCTTAACAAACGGATCACTATTACAGGGTGAATTGGCAGAAATCTTTGCTAACAAAGGGACATGGTTAAGGATTTCTATAGATGGATGGGATAAAGATAGCTATGCTCGTTATAGAGGAGTCAGCAAGGATGAGTTCGGCAAAGTGATGAATAATATGGAAAACTTCAAGAAACTAGGCGGAAAATGTTATTTAGGAATAAGCTTAGTAGTGGACAGAAATAATCACTTACACATATATGATTTCATAAAAAGGATCAAAGATATTGGTGTGGATAGCATAAAAGTATCGCCTTGTGTGGTTGCTGATAACAGCATGGAAAATAATCGCTATCAT
Source organism: uncultured bacterium (assembly GCA_964543115.1). Taxonomy (GTDB): domain Bacteria; phylum Auribacterota; class CAZIXI01; order CAZIXI01; family CAZIXI01; genus CAZIXI01. The sequence continues at coordinate 337 of CAZIXI010000209.1, read as the reverse complement.
CAGCCGATTTTTGATAAAGTGAAAGAACAAATAGAAAAAGCAACAAAAGAATTGGCAACTGAGAAATTTGAAATATCTGACGCCTATCATGAGCCTGGCAAAGGATTCAAGAAGGAATACACATGGTGCCCCTATCTTCAAATAAATCCGGTTATTGGCGCGGATCTTAATGTATATCCTTGCCACGATAAAGCTTATAATCTGAACGAGGGATTAATTGGGTCTGTGAAAGATTGTCGCTTTAAAACATTCTGGCTGACAAACAAAAGTAAGTTTTTTAAAATCAATCCTGCTAGGCATTGCAATCATCATTGTGTAGCAAATGAAAAAAACGAAC
>CAZIXI010000208.1:4394-6165 GCA_964543115.1 uncultured bacterium | reverse complement strand
GCCCGCACCCGGCAATAACTGAGGTCAGCGGTATAGCACAAGTCCCCAGACCAAAAAAGACAATCAAGAGCACCCAGGAAAAACTATATTTTATCTGGGCACTCTCGGGTTTACGGCCAAAAAACCACAATCCCGATGGCAATATCACAAGAACAAAAAACGTCACTATGATAACATACCATTTCAATGATTTTCTCAATAAGGATATTATCCTCGAGAGCGCTTCGCTATCTCCGCTTAAACTCCCCTCCGGGGTCCAAGATAAATGCGCATACTCATGACTGGCAAATTGAGTAATAACCACACCCAGGCCCAACTCAAAAAAAATCGATAACCCGAGCAGGCTGGAAAAGGTATAATAATATCCTTGTTCAGCCGGGGAAAGATATAAAACAATTAGCGATAAGGTAACCGGGGTAACCAAAAACGAAAAACATTTTCCCAAAAGGAAATAAAATACGGCATCATTAATGCCCATAAAATTCAGAATCTTTTTAAGCAACAGCTTGCTCACACTCTCCCCCGTTTAGGCGCACAAAAAGCTATATTTATACAAAGCGCGATAACTAATAAATAGAAGAACATCAACCCGGTTGTCCGCCAATTATTCCCGAATAGGCTATAGCTTAAATTAAAACCGGCTATTTCTCCATCAAATGGCCTTAGTTTCGCAAACCCTGTGCCAACAGCTATATCAGAAATTAAATAATTCATCCTCTCATCTCTAGCATCCACAACTAGATCATCATTCAGAAACACCTTTAGATTCTTATCTCTATCCAGATCCAATTTAACAGAGTACCATTCCCCTAATTTTAACGAATCCGTCAGCTTAAACCCCAGCAAACCTGTCCCCGTCCCGTCACTAATCACCACCCCGAGCATTGAGGGACTGGCCAATTCCATCCGCACCCCTTTATTAAAGGTTGCGGTCTGGAAAATATTATTCCAATTATTAATTGAATTAACTTTCATTTTAAAACTAATCTGAAGCTCCTTAAAGTCTCCATTGGTAGTCTCCACAAATTCTTTTGCCTTAGCCAGTTCAGGTTCTTCTGACATACTATCAAAATTAATATCTGTATACTCTACAGACTTTACCAAGACAGGCTGAAAAAAGAAGGCTCTGGCGTATAGTGATAATGCTGCTAGTAAAAAAGCCATAAGCAACAATACTAAAACAACCAAATATTTGTTTTTGGGTAATATTCTGGCAATCATTTACTCCTTCAAATAAACGACATGACAACCATCCGGACTTGTATTTATTATTTTATATTTGGAAAGGCGATCTTTTATCGGCCCATACAAATGGCAACGCTTGTCAACAATCAGCTTGTTAACCTCCTCACTTCCCAAAAATTCATAGATTTTCTGGTATTCCTCAACCAAGAATATTTCTGTTGTCCCTGATATTTGCAAAGGACACACTGCTCCAGATTCTAGATAATAGACACCCGATAAATTTGACAAGATCAACACTTCTTCCCCTTCCCCGGTATTATCTTTAACAAATTCGGCGGCCTGCGTAACAAAATTTACTTCTTTATTCATTACTGCAGACAGCCTTTCTTTAATTACTTTGTATATAAACGGAGAATTCTTTAATAAGCTACCGCCGGCAAACAACATGAAACTCAGCATAATCGCGAAAACCAACTCATCATTAAATCTATTCCGCAACTTTATCCGGCAGAACATGCTGTCAGCATAAATAGTCATCAAGATGATCGCGGGGAAAGACACAGGAAGCAGACATAAATCATGGCTT
>CAZIXI010000208.1:0-4384 GCA_964543115.1 uncultured bacterium | reverse complement strand
GATAATAGAGAAACAGCCCGACACCCAGGATTGACAAAAAGAATATCATTTTTACTTTAAGCGACTTCCTTGCATAACAGAGAGAGGCAAATGAAATTACCAGACCAATGACATAAAGCAAGATTACCATATTCCAGGGGTGAATCATCCTCATCGGCATCATGCCATATCCATAGAGATAAAACAGATTCTGATGCGTCAGGAAGGCCCGATAATCCGGTAACTGGCCGGACCTTATATATAGATAAACAGTAAACAAAGACAGGATTGCCATAAAAACAATCGTACCGCTAATTAAATGCCGAAATATATTCCTGAACTTTAACTTAAAAAGTTCCTGAAATAATATAACTAATATCCAACCAAGAAACACAACAATACCGGTATCAAAATTCCACAAAAGGGCAATTGAAAAAAGAGCAAATAAGCAATAGTATAATTTTTTACTATTTGTCTTAAAATATTTATATACCAAGTAAACTGACGCTGCGGGAAATAAAAATCTAATAGGATTATATTGGAAATATGGATCAATGGATATAACTCTACCAAAATGATAACTGTAATAAATCATTGAAAGGAACCCCAAATACCCTATTATTTTATTACGCGTTACTCCCATAAGAAATCTGTAAATCAAAATAAGTGACAGGGCCATTAAGGCGCCCATAACAACAGTAAAGCGCAGAACAGTTAATCCGGTTATTTTAAGGATCGGCTCAAGGAAATGCGGATAAAGACCGTATTGACTCAACAAGTCTATCAACAACGTCTTCCCCTGATAAACCTGGACCACAGGATGAAAGACGGCATTAAAATGAACATCCAGCACTCCCCTGATGGAGACCGAACTGGTGCCAAAAACACAAAACAAACATACCGATAAAATAGATATTAGCGATAATAAAAGCAAACTCCATTCAATAAGCCTAACTGCCAACGCGAATTTATTATCAGGCGCAGCAAATAATATTGCCCAAAAAAGAATAAACACACCCGCACTAATCAAGATAAGACTTTGCGGATTAACACCGATTGTATTGAGCAAGAAAAAACAGTTATTTTCTTGAATGGCGACCAAAATCATAATGTATACTAATGTTATTACCGTAAAATACAATACACCGCATACTTTTCGGATATAGGCACCATCACTGACCCTGGATAATACCCAGCTAAATATATTGCAAAACAAATAAAGCGCAGCCGGCATAATCAGGCAGCCACCCATAAAAAGCATCCTCTCCCGCGGTTCTGGGCAAAAACCGCTGGTTATCGCAAATATCTCTCCTATGTTACTCAAGTCAACATTAAAGCTATAATGACCGGCAAGATAGCGGAGAATAAAATACGTGGACAGCACGGAAAACACCAGGCTTAATAAACCCCCTAGATACATTTTTTCTTCTGAACAAATCTTTTTATTTGACCACATATATACTTCTTCTCCGTAGATTTAATGTCTCAAGCCTTCTGTTGCTTAAGCAACACATTAACGGACAGTGAAATAATTAATAAATAGAAAAATAAGAATATAGCGGCGACGGATTTCCATTCGTCATTTTCCTTATAAAAACTATACCGTAAACTAAAATCTTTTATTTCCCCATCAAACGGTCTCGTCTTAGCAAATCCGGTACCCACTGCTATATCATTAATGAAATAATTTATCTTATTATCTCGAACATTCACGACAATTTCATCACCTAAAAGTACTTTTATATTCTTATGTTTATCTATCCTCAATCGCACGGAATACCATTCTCCCAGCTTTAATGAGTCCGTAATTAGATATCCGACTAAGCCTGTCTCCGTTCCATCACCAACCGCCATAAAAAGTGAAGAGGGACTGGCTAGTTCCATCCGGACTCCTTTATTAAAAGTAGCTGTCTGAAAAACATTTCCCCAATTCTGTGTCGAGTCCACTTTCATCTTAAAGTTAATCTTAATCTCCTGATACTGCGGCACTGTATTCTCGCGAAATTCCTTCACAGATGAAAGACCAGGGTCCGTGGAATTACTATTAAAATTAATTCCGCCATGGGTAATTGACTTTACTAAAACGGGTTGGTAAAATGCCCTTTTGACAAATATTGACGATACTAATAAAATAGCTGCTACTAGCAGCATAACGAAACCAAAAATAAACCTGCGGTAGAGGGCCCAGATAAGAAAGACACTGGAAACGCCTAGTAAAATAACAGCAATTGCCAAAGCAACAAATTTCAACTGATCCCCGAAGAGCTTCCTCTTCCAGAAAGGCTTACATTTATCGAAAAGCTTATATTTTATACTGAAATCTTTAATCTCCCCAAAAAAGGGCCTCGTCTTACTAAAGCCGGTACCTACGGCAATGCTTGTAATATCATACGCAATTTTCTCATCAACAATATCCAGAATTAATTCATCATTTAAAAACACTTTTATTCGTTTGTCTACATCAATATTTACACTTACCGAATACCACTTGTTTAGCTCTAGGGGACCGCTTATCTTATACCCCCGCAGCCCCGTCTCTGTACCATCTCCGACTACGAGCCCCAGCCCCGCCGGATCAGATAACTCCATCCGCACACCCTTATTATATGGCGCTGTTTGAAAAATATTATTCCAGTTATGAATGGAAATAACCCTCATTTTAAACTTAATGGCCAACTCTTTAATCCCCGCACCGCTCTCCTCAGAGAACTCCTTGATAGCACTTAAGGCAGGATCAGTTGATTCACTGTTAAAAGCAATATCCCTATGGCTTATTTCTTTTATTAATACTGTATCATGAGCATAATACGACACTGCAAAACAAACAAGCAATAACACCACAAAAGCGATAAAAAACACCCCTATATATTTCAAACTATTCTTTGACATAAACAACCAAACCTCCCGTATTACTCTGATTAACCAATTTATGATCTTTCAAATATTTTGCAATATGCTTATAAACGCGATCATCCATATAGGCAATTACTTTACTAGGCGAATCATCTTCTAAATACTTACGTATTTCTTCATATTGAGCAACTAAATAAATATCATTTGCATTGGGGAGCGCCAATGGACAGGTCGTTCCACTTTCAAAATACAGCACTGCTGACAAATTCGAGAAAATTAACACCTCTTCACCCTTATAGGTATTGTTTTTGACAAAGTCGGCAACCTCTGTAATCGAATTTGACTCTTTTTTTATCAGCGGGACCCAGCGGCTATGAATAATTCTGTAAATATCCTCTCCCCGGCCAATTAAACTAGCGGCAGCATACAACATAAAACAGAGAATACCCGTAACAAACAAAATATCACTAAATCTATTCCTCATCCTGATCCGTGACAGCATACTGTCTGCGTAAATAGTCAGTAATATTATTGCTGGATAGTTAACAGCGACCAGAGTTAAATCGTGACTGCGGCCCTGATAGTAATAAAAAATTCCGACGCCAATAATTGATAAATAAAATACCATCTCAATCTTTGGTGTTGCTATCCGCCGGCGCAAATAAATTATTGACAACAATAAACCAACTAAATAGAGCAATATAATCATATGCCATAAATGTACTGGCGGCATCGGCATCATAGAAAAACCATAAGTATAATACAATCTTGGATAGAATAATAAACTGCTCCAATTAGGCAATTGCTGATATCTGAGAAGCACATACAAGAAAAATGCTATAAATACTGCTGAAAAAGCAATTAACCCCAAAAAGATATGCTTCCATATCCGCTTAAATTCCCTTTTAAGAAGTTCTCTATAGATTAAAACAAACATCCAGGACAAAAAGACAACTATCCCATGATCAAAGTTCCAGAAAGGCCCAATAGCAAATAAGATAAAACAGAAATAATATAATTTATTATTGGAAGAATTTAGATATCTATAAGTCAAATATATTGATACGGCAGGAAATAAGAATCTAACCGGACTATATTGAAAGTAAGGATCGCCCCCATATGCCCTAGTACAATAATAATGGAAATACACCATCGCAATAAATCCCAAATAACCAATAAGCTTATTCTCTGTTATATCTCTTAAGAATAAGAATAACGCAGATAGAGCTATCCCCATTAAGATGCCCATTAATAGAGTAAAACTGAATATACTCAATCCCCATAACCTAAATAACGGTTCGATAAAATGAGGATAAAGCCCATACAAACTGACTGAATTCGTGAGCAAACACTTCCCGAAATAAACCTGGCCAACTGGATTAAATACGGAATTGAAATGATAATCAGCGACCCCCCTTATTGATACAGAACTTCTGCCAAAAACACAAAATACCACTACTGAAATTATCGCCAATAAAGCGAATACAATTACACTTAAATTTGTTATTTTGCAGATAATACTTACCTTATAATTTTTCTTCTCATATATGAG